>JAZQNP010000092.1:0-88742 GCA_045627405.1 Oscillospiraceae bacterium
CAGCGATCGGGTTCAGCTTCAAACAGGTCGGCATAGTCTGCCATGACCTCCGGATCGTTATGATACGTACCGTTCAGCCAACATTCGATGATTTCAAATTCAAGCCTAACTTCGGAACATCAATTGCTTTTGGGTTCGGCATAGAAATTCCTCCTTGACATTCATTCTGAAAAAGAAAATCGCTCCTCATTTCTGAGAAGCGATGTACGGTATTCAATTTTGGGCATAAAAATAGCGGACAGCGCTTCTGTTATGAAACACCGTCCACTATTCTTTGCTATTCAGTTATGGTTGTCAACAGGCTTTCTACCGTTTTGCGTTGTTTTTGGTTTCTACCGAGCTTCTACCAGCTTTCATACCGCTGATTATCTACCAAGTTTCTACCAAAATTCATCATTCAGGCTATTTTTTTATAACACCCTTAATGCGCGTTATTTAGGCTTTCTACCATTAAAAAGCCCCGTAGAATCAATATTTTTGTGGTACTCGGTGTGACACCGTGGTACTCAGTGTGAAATCGGTTTGGTTATACCATATTTTCTGTGAATTTGCAAGAGCTGCGGCGAATCGAAATCAACAATCATATCATTCGGGTCACGATTCGCGGATGAAATACGTGAATATTGCCAATATTCATAGTTAAAGAGCTGAAATCCTGTTTATTTTTGCTTGAAATGGAGATTCTTATAATTCCATTGCAATTTCATATTGCTTGTGCTATAATGAAACTATAATACTGTTTGGCATCTGCAAATATAAAGGAGGATTCTTATGCGCAGAAAAGTATGCCGTCTGACTGCATGTGCAGCAGCATCCGCGATCATGCTTGGTATGATGAGCGCGATGCCTGCGGTATCCGCAGCGACTGCCACGACCTTTCCGTATATTGTTGAGGGTGAAGATTTAGAGGGGGCGGATCTCTGGACATCCATCTACACCGATGAACTGCCGGGTTACAGCGGCTATGGCTTTGCGTACCTGACTGCCACGGCACTGTCGTTCAGCGTAAATGCGCCGGATGACGGCATGTATTCGATTGTGGTACACGGCGCACAGATTCTGAATGAAGAGGGTCGCTATCAGACTGTTGAGATCAACGGAAGTGAATATCACACGACTGTGCCGTATACAAGGGCATGGACAGATTTTGATTTCGGCATGGTTCGTCTCAACAAAGGCGAGAACACAATCAGCTTTGTGCCGAAATACGGCTATATGGCGATTGACTATGTGACGGTTTCGGATGCTGCGTTTCCGGATCTGTCAAAAGCGACTGCCTCGACCTGCGATCCGAAAGCAACGGCAGAAACGCGCGCACTGATGGCATATCTTCAAAGTGTGTACGGCACCTATATTTTATCCGGACAGCAGCAGATTTACGGCGGAGGCAACAGCATCTCCACAACGATCCGCTATGATTCCTCCACAAATACCTGTGTGGATTCCAACGGAAAGACATATTCGTTTGACGAGTCCAGCAAGGACATTGCCGACGACGGTTCTACATTTGTGTGGACATGCTATGATGAAAACGGGCAGGCATACAATTATAATACTCAGAACCGGAATTATACCTACAATTATTATGATAACGACGTAGATACGATTTACGCAATCACGGGAAAATATCCTGCGATACAGGGCTTTGACTTCGGAAGCTACTGCCCTTGCTATGCGTGGGATGACGGTGTTGCCGGAAGAATGATTGAGTGGACGAATGAAAAGGGCGGTATCTGCACCGCATCGTGGCATATCAATGTGCCGACGGTGCTTGCGGATTATACGCTCGGTGAGCCGCTTGATTTTGCCAAAACCACATATACTGAAAAGACGGATTTTGTTGCTGCAAACTGCTTGGTGAAAGGCACTGCCGAATACGATTACTTCCAGCTCTGCATGGAGAATCTCGCAAACGAACTGTTGAAATTGCAGGATGTCGGTGTTCCGGTGATCTTCCGCCCGTTCCACGAGGCAGAGGGCAACGGCGGTGCAGACGGTAAGGGCGCATGGTTCTGGTGGGCAAAGGAAGGCGCAGAGGTTTACAAGGAGCTGTGGGCATTCTTGCAGGATACGCTGGAAAATGAGTACGGTCTGCACAATCTGATCTGGGAGCAGAATCTCTACGCATGGTCGGATGATTCTGCACTCTGGTACTCCGGCGATGACCGTGTGGACATTGTTGCTTACGATAAATACAATACGCAGTACAACCGTCATGACGGAAAGACTTCCGGCCCGAATCTCGATGCAGAGACCGGTATCTTCTATAAGCTGGTCGGATATGTAAACGGCAATAAGATGGTCGCAATGGCAGAGAACGATTCTGTTCCGAGCCTGACCAACATGCAGGTGGAGCATGCGTACTGGCTGTATTTCTGCCCGTGGTACGATTCTGAGCAGGCGAGATTTGTCACCGGCGAAAACTATCAGGATCAGGATGCTCTGATTGAGCTTTATCAGAGTGCGTTCTGTATCACACTCGATGAGCTGCCGGATGATCTGTTCTCGAATACTTCCCCGATTGTGACGGATATAACAGATACAAGCGAAATGCTCGGAGATACAGACTGCAACGGTTCTGTTGAACTGACGGATGCGATTAAGCTGGCAAAGGCAATCGCAAGTGTTGAGCAGATCAGCGCGCAGGGTTCGATCAATTCCGATCTTGACCGCAACGGTAAGGTGGAAAACAACGATCTGATGCTGCTTTTGCGCGTGCTTGCCGGTGCGATCAATATTCATTCGCTCTGATCTCACGGCACAACTGCGAAAAAAGTCAGATTTACTAACAGAGTAAATAGAGATACACCTCCTATGACATCTTCGGGTTCATAGGAGGTGTTTTTGCCTGTTTCTTACTCATTTGCGCAGCTTGTGATATGATAATTTCTGATTGACTTAATTTCTCGTTTGTGGTATAATAAAATAAGAATATATTGTCGAAAAATGGGAGAATATAAAATATTAGGATGGGAGAATCAGTATGAGAACATGTCATAAATGCGGTCAGGAATTAACAGACCGCTCGAAATTCTGTCCTGGATGCGGCGAAGCGGTTCCGAAATTGGAATCCGAGACGGAACTTTGTCCGGTATGCGGAGCGGAACGCCGTGCAGGCTCAAAGTTCTGCAAGCACTGCGGCACATCATTTGCATTTGATTCGGAAGTACTTTCTGCTCAGACGGAGAATCATGGGGCAGAAGAGACTTCTGAGCTTCCGCAGATGCCCACAGACGCAGCGGAGACACAGACCGTTGTGCAGGCGACTGCTTCCGAAAATACAGCAGTTGCAGAGCCGGCGGTTCCGCCGACAGAGAAATCTCCGAAACCGAAACGTGAGAAATAGGCGAAGAAATCTGAAAACCCAAAATCACAGCGTTCCGGCAAACGAAGAACGACAGCGCGGGCTTTTGGCTTTGGTGCCATGCAGGTTGCGTTGTTTGGGCTGATTGCGGCAGTGCTGGTATTCAGCGGACTTCGGATTTTTCATTATACCCGCGACCGTTTTACGCTGGCGGAATCTTCCGCGTCAACGGAAGAGACTGTGCGGCAGGTGTTTCAGGACGGATCGGTTTCTGTATCTCTGCAATACACCGCCGATGATCTTGCGTTCCGCAAGCGCGACATTGCTGATATGAATGTTATTGTTCAGAATGATCTTGACGAGAGCATCAGTAATTTTTCGCTGGATTATGTGATGCCGGCGGGCATTGTGCAGACTGAGGAAAAGCATACGATTGAGATTTCGCGGCTGATGCCGGGCGGCGCGAGACAGTTCGGAATGCGGGTACAGCAGGAGAATTTTCTTGATCGCTATTACTATAAGATTCTGTATGTGATCATCGCGGCGGCAGTTGCGGAGGCAATTCTGCTTGGACTGTATATTCTTGCTGCGAAATCAAAGAAAAAAGCACTCCGGCAGATTGCGGCATTTGCACTGGCATTAACGATTGCCTTTCCGACATTTATCTCGGTTGTCACAGGATACGATCAGCAGGAAGGCAAATCCTACATGGTCTATGATGATGACAACAATATCACGGGCATTGCCCATGAGATGACGACAACGGACGCCTATCCGCTCGGTGCAGGCGATGCCGGGGAAATGGTATTTACGGCACATTATTCGATTGAAGAGTCTCTTCAACTGACCGTTTCCTACGATCCTGTTGAGGGCAGTGTGCGCCTGAAATGGAATTCAATGTCCGGCACGGAGGGCTACACAGTTTATCAGTCCACAGACGGCGAAAACTTTGATTCTGTTGAAACTGTCTCAACGAATTCCTATTCCATCAGCGGTGCAACAATCGGTATTCCGCTGTATTATCGCGTATCAGCAGCGTTTTCGGAGGGCGATCTCTATTCCAATACGGCAATGCTGCTCCTTGGAAATGACAGTGAAACGAACGAAGTAACATCCTTTGAGGACAGCGATGGCGATTTGCTACGGGATGAGTTTGAAGAGGCGTTCGGTACGTCTGTGTATCTGGACGATTCCGACGGATTATCCGATACGGATGAAATTGCAGTGACGTATACCGATCCGATGTCGTATGACAGTCAGGAAGCCGGCGTTTCTGACGGCGATAATGATTTAGACGGAGACCGCCTGACCAATGCGGAAGAGATTGCACTGGGTACGAATCCGCTTTTGGAGGATACTGACCACGACGGTCTGACAGACGGCATGGAGCATGAGGTATTCGGTTCTGATCCGCTGAAATATGACACGGACAGTGACGGACTGAGTGACGGCACGGAGATGCTGCTCGGAACGGATCCGAATTCTGCCGACTCCAATAACGACGGTGTTTCCGATGCCGACAGTGTTTACGAAGTCAGCATTTCTGCGGAGGATGATGCGGATGCGCTCATCACGGTATCCGACACCGGCAATGCGCTGACCGTTGCGGAGAGCCACGATGTCACCGGCACACTGGATGATCTGGATTATCTGGTATCAGCGGTGGTTTCGGTCATGGTTGCAGAGACGACAACCGGATCTGTTACGCTGCCGATTACAGAGGAAGCTGCGCAAAACAGTGAAGACCTCGTGGTTGCAGTGTACAATCAGGATCAGAACGATTTTCAGATTATTGAAAATTCCACGGTTGACACAGAGAACAACACGATCACGGCACCGCTGACTGATGAGTTTTATCATGAAGAAGAAGCGGTCAGCGAAAGCGGAGAAACCGTTCCGCTTCGGCGTTCTGTATACTGTGCATTCTATGTTGCCAACTGGCATATGCAGTTTGAGGCGTCTCTTACGCCGGAGCGCGAAGATGAAATCTTCTTTGATGTGGAGTTTGTCATTGATGAATCAAGCTCCATGGAGGATAACAGCAAGGGTAAGACAAATGACCCGAACCGTTACCGTGTTGAAGCGGCGAAGAACTTTACCTACGGTCTGATTGCCGGAGACCGTGCTGCTGTTGTCGGTTTCAATGAGGGTGCGAGAAGAAAATGCGCTCTCAGTGAAGACATGGTTGTTGTGCGCAGTTCGATTGATTCAATCGTCGGCAATGCAGGTGGTACTGCGCTGTACAGCGGTTTGCAGAATGCGATTGACGAACTTCTGGACAGCAGCAGTGAATCCAGAGGACGCTTTATCATCGCACTGACAGACGGTGAAGACAGCGGTTCTCCCGGCGATGCCTATGATGTCATTATTGATACCTGTGTGGAAAATGAGATTCCGATTTATACAATCGGACTCGGCACTTCGCTCAATCAGGATCTGCTGACAAAGCTGGCTCTGTATACCGGCGGTGATTATTTCCACATCACCTCTGCCGATGATCTGCCGAGCGTATTCAACCGTATTGAGAATAACGCATTTTACGGTGACGATGCGGACGGTGACGGCTTGGCGGATTCTGTTGAGGACTACGGTCTTCGCGACGGAATGGGCAATGTGTATCGGACTGATCCGAACAGCCGCTTCACGGACGATGACGACATGTCCGACGGTGAAGAGGCAGGCAATGTCATGTATACGGCAGTCGGTGACGACGGCGAAACAATTTCGTACTATATCATGCTGACGGACCCGACCAAGGCGGATACGGACGGCGACGGGATCGACGATCTGGACGAGCGTCTGATCGGAATACTGCCTTGGTGCTCCGATACCGATCACGACGGACTGGCGGACGGCGAAGAGTGTGCAATCGGTTATAATCCGCTGATTTCCAACTATGACAATGACTCCTACAATGATTATGCCGAATATCATTCCGGATTCAGCTATGAAGAGCTGGAATCGTATTTGCGGGACTCTCCGTTTACCAGTGCCGCGGATCTGCTGCTGAATGCACTGATTATGATTTCCGGCGGCCGTGATCCGTACACCTATGATCTGGACACAACCGAGAAAATCGCCGCCATCGGCTACGGTATGCTGCTGGGTGACTGGGGCGATACGCTTGCAAGCTACGGATTTCTGGTTCAGGAGCAGGTGGACTCGATCTATTATTTGATCGGCGGCATTATTATTGATTTAATTCCTATTGCGAGCATTGTATCTTCTGTTCGTGATGCACTGGAATCCATCATAAATGACGGCGATTTTCTTGGAGCGGGACTGAAACTGGTCGGCGCGATTCCGGGCGGCGGTTCTGTGATAAAGACCATCACATAAATCGCAGGTATTCTTGACAAGGCGTGGTCCGCAATTCAGAGTGCAGCCGATTACGCAGGAACATTCACACCGGTCAAGCTGTCGGCAGCACCGGCATTTACCTATACGCTGCTGCATGTGATCCGCATGATTGACCAGAAGTTTGAGAATATTGACATGCACACGCTGAATCTCGATCAGATGATCCAGACACAGTTGAATCAGGGGCTTGTCGGCTTGACAAAGGTCAATGTGCGCAGTTGGGAGCAGTTCGTTTCCTACGAAGATTTCAATGACATGACGTTCTATCGTGCATCGGAAGCGGTCGGCGATCCGGACAGCTTGCAGCTTTCCGTAGCGTATAATGCGAAGCCGATTGACCTTGCGGCTGCGGTACGAAAGACGCTTGCCACACGCGCCGGCGGCGTTGTGATGATAGACGGCGACCAGGTATCCTACCGGCTGGTGCGAACCTTTGATCTGGAATGTACGGAGTATCAGTACAGTACAACGCTTGAAAATGCGATTAAGGACGGCATTGACCGTACGGCGGAGTATTTTGAAGTGGATTATCCGGATATGGATAAGCAGCTCTGCGTCGTGCTGACGGATGCGTTTGTGTCGCGTGAAGTGTACAATATGCTGAACGGCATTTCCAGCTATGCAGACAGCAAGAATGTCGGTTTGGAATTTATGGTCTATAAGACATCCGATGACCCGTCATATCATGATGCGATGTATGAAGATGTGGAGACGGAACATAACAAGGCAGTCATCATTCTTCCGGGTATCGCCGGCAGCGAGCTGGTCGCAGGCGAGGACTTTGACGGCAACATCGGTCACACCGGCTTCATCAAAGAGAATGACAATGTCTGGCTTCCGGTTGATCTGGATTCTCTGAAAAATGCGTTGCTGGAACGCATCGCAGCAAACATGACCAAGGCGGTGGTGTGGGAGAAGATTCAAGAGCTTGACATCGCCATGAAATTGATGGATGCAATTTCAATGCTTTCTATGGATTCTTACGGCAATTCCAGATACAAGTTGAACGGCAAGACTGTATATCCGGATGATCTTATGGTCGGAGCTCTCGGCACCGGCACCAACATGTATAAAGGACTGCTGGAAGAATTCAGTGATGAACGTGACGTTGTATTTTTCAGCTACGATTGGAGATATTCCACGCAGACAACCGCAGAAGAACTGGAAGCGTATATCAACGTACATCACTATGAAAGTGTCATGCTGGTTTGCCACAGTATGGGCGGTATTGTCGCATCCAACTATCTGGCACGCAGCACAGAGAACCGGCAGAAAGTCGAGAAGATTGTGACGGTCGGTACGCCTTACGGCGGTTCTCCGAAAGCACTGTTCACATTCCAGACCGGTAAGTTTTTGGATGTGCCGATTATTGATGATCTGTTCAAGGATCTTGCCAAGAATCTTCCGAGTGTGTATGAGCTTTTGCCGTATCAGAATGCGATCAATGCAGGCTATGAGTATGTCAGCCTTCTCGATGACAGCGGAAATATCAGCGGTTACGGGACAGATGAAACCAACAAGATGATTGAGGATAATTTCAACAGCCGTTTGCTGTCCAAAGCTCTGAAAACCGAAGATAAGGTCTATGCTGGCGGACAGCATATTATGAACAGCGCAGATGTTGATCTGACAATCATTGCCGGCACAAACTGCGATACAATCAATAAGATTTATGTGAACGAGAGCGGCGAAGCTGTTAGAATCGGAAAGAGTGCTGCCGGAGACGGAACGGTTCCGCTTTGTAGTGCGATACTCTCGAACGGTGCGTATTTCAATCATCCGATTTATCTTGTGAACGGCGTGACCCACAGCTCACTGTTCGGAGATGCCGATGTTGTCAGCGCAGTCAGAGCGATTTTGCGCGGGAACACCGCCTCGGAGACAGATAAGTTTAAGAAGCTTGATGTAAATACTGGTTTGGGCAGTCTTATGATTGATCCGGATGATTATCAGGACAATCAAAGCAGAGATAACATTCCGGATCGCGGCGCAGTGTTCGATCTGATAAACAGCGCACTCGGATTTGGCTATAACACTTTGGTCGCCCATTGCCCTGTCTTACTGGAACTCTACGACGAAAAAGGAACGCTGGTTGGTTCTGTATCGGAAGCCGGAATCTTTGCTGAGGCTGGCTATGAAGAGTGCTTTGAACTGATGAACGGCGGAGAAACCAAGCAGGTCTATGTTCCGGAAGGGTATTCTGTCAAGGTGATCGGCATTGAATCCGGCGAGATGGATCTAATGGCATCCTCCATGAATGCGTACGGTACAATTAACGAAGCATCCTATTTTGCGGATATTGCGGTCGAAGAGAATATGGTTGCCGAAGTGGAGATTCCGTCCGGCAGTGAGGCAAAGATCAAGCTAAGCTATGCAGACGAGTCGAAAAACGCAAAGCTGACAGCAGAAAATGCAAAATATGTAAAGGGTGTGCAGTCGGAATCATCCGGAAAGTTTGACAGGCGATACCTCGTGCTGATCATTGCAGGTGCGGTTCTTCTGCTGCTGACAGTTCTGATTTTGCTGATTGCGACACTGATGTCTACAAAGAAATCTGCACAGAGAGCGAACGCAAAGGCTGCAAAAAAATAAACCGAATGAATTGACAGCATACTGTCTGACCGGCAGTATGCTGTCACTTTCCGAAGAAAAGGAAGTGCTTTGCAGGATGAATAGAATCAAATATCTCTGTCTCTTGCTGAGCTGTCTGCTTTTGTCGGGCTGTGCAGATGCTGTATCGGCAGGAGAGCCGCAGTCGGCTGAGGCAGGAAATTCCGCTGCGCAGATGATTCAGAAATCTTCTGCTTCATCATTATCGGACGGGCAGACATCCGCACTTTCAGAAGAGCTGTCACCGGAGGGAATGCGCGCATACGGCATCATTCTGCGATTTGACAGTGCAGAAGTTCTGCTGCGCGGAGAAGCTGTTTCCATGAATGCAAAACCGATTGTAGAGGACGGTATTCTGTTTCTGCCGGTATCGGAGCTGACGGTTCGTATGGGCGGCAGCTTTATCAGTGCGCAGGACGTTTTTTATTTAAACTTTGGCGGCAATGTGTCAGCAATGATGACCGAATATAATGTGATGCTGTTCAATTCCGATTCGTATGTCATGGATGCAGCTCCGTTCATGCGGGACGGTGTGTTTTACTTGCCGGCAGACGGAGCTGCAAAGGCACTTTCCATGCGTCTGACAGTTTGTCCGGAGCAGCAAATCTGCGTACTGGGACTTTCCGGTATACCGAAGCTTTCTGATCTGCGCGGATTAAAAGAGCTGATCGACGGCATCGCACTGGAAGAAACACCGGTTCCTGAACTGAAAGAACTTTCAGATCAAGCGGGTGCAGATTATGATACAGTTGTGCAGGCAGCGTCATCGCGCAGACTGTGGCAGACGGATGCAGACGGCAGAATTGCACAGATATATCTGGATGCAGCAGGGACACTTTGCAAAACGGAGTATGTGTTGTCCTATTGTTATCCGCCGGATATGCTTTACATCGCATCAGAGCGGGCAGACGGTCTGTGTCTGCCGGACGGTACGCCCGCCGGTGAGGAGATGCCGGATCTGCTTTGCAGTATGGAATTGCGCGCGGCGACCGGAAGATATATGGAGCTGCGTGCGACAGCGATGCTGTACGGCGATGAAAATGCAGATCAGCTTGCGGCAGCGTATGCAGAAGCGATTGCAGGGAAACTGAATGATCCTGTCTATCAGCAGGATCGAGCCGATCCGTATGTAACAAAACTGTATGCAGATACAGCCGGTTCAGAAGCGGAATGGAATGCGTTGATTCATCAGGCTGAGGCGGGAGATTTTTTGCTGTTCAGTTCAGAGGGTGCATCGGCAGAATACGGTTTTTTCAATCATTCCGCTCTGATTCTTTCCGTGGACGGTGACACGCTGCATTTGCTTCATGCACGCGGCAGCGAATACGGTGTCGGTGCAGATCTGGATATGGATTATCTCTCGTGGGAAATGCTCTGTACACATAATTATTATATTGATTATGAGACGGTATTTCTCTGCACAGCGGGCGATTTGTCCTCGGATGAAAAAGAATCTATGGTGCAGCAGGCATATGAAGACTACAACGGTTATCAGTTCGGGTACGGAGGAAGAATGGGTTTGCAGGAGGTCAACTGCACGGAGCTGATTGACAATGCTTATACAAGTGCGGGAGTAGAGATGATTTCCGGCGATTATGACACGCGGCTCAAAGAGGTGCTGAAAGGGAATACAAAGAATCTGGTTGTGATACCGGATGATCTGATGTTTTCAGATATTACGGAGGTGAAAGCGGTTTGGAAGCGGTAATACTCAGTGCAAAAGGCATATGCCGGAGTTTCGGCAGAAATCAGGTGCTTTGCGATCTGGATTTTGAGGTTACAGAGGGCGAGACGATTGCCGTGACCGGACAGAGCGGAGCCGGAAAAACAACACTGCTTCACATTCTCGGCGGACTCGACCGCCAAAGTGCAGGTACGCTGACATACCGCGGCAAAACTTTGCAGCGGCGTGATTTGCGTACCTATCGACGCGATGCTGTCGGGTATTTGTTTCAGGAGAGCTGCCTGATCGAGGAACTGACTGTGCTGAAAAACATTGAAGCTGCAATCAGAATATCCGGCAGAGATGCCGATGCCCGCGATTATCTTGCGAAGGTCGGACTGGAAGAGAAAGCAAAACAGTATCCGTCGCAGTTATCGGGCGGACAGGCGCGCCGTGTGGCTCTGGCGCGCGCCCTGGCAAAGCAGCCGTCACTTTTGCTGCTGGATGAACCGACCGAGGGACTGGATGACGAAACGGGCATGGAAATGATCCGACTGACGCAGACCCTTTGTTCAGAGAAGCACATCACAATGATCATGGTCACGCATCATCGCTTTTTTGCTGAGCAAATGCAGCGTTGCGTAAAGCTCTCGCAGGGCAGACTGATATGAAACATATGGGAATGCTTTTCTGCGGATTGCTCCGCCGCAGATGGGGATGGTATCTGCCGGCTGCGTTATGTGCATTTTGGAGCTTTCTTGCGTACTTCGGACTGTGTTCCATTCAGGATACCTTGTGGCAGACGCAGCGGCAGTTTGAGGATGTTTGCGGCACGGCTGATCTGTATGTTTATTGTGAAAATACAGATGCAGGTGTATTGCAGTCGGCTCTGAAAACAGTTTCCGGCGTAGTTGCAGCGGATGAGGGGCTGTTTTATGAAGAACGCTGTACCGGTTCGGACGGTCATCTCTACCAGATACGGTTTTTGGGGCTGCGTGAAACGTCTGTGCTGCATCCATATCTGACTTCATCGGCTCAATATGCCGTGAGCTTCGGGTACAGTGCAGATTACGGCAGCGAACATTTGCAAACGCTGACGCGGCAGGACGGTACTAAGCTGGACACATCCGAGGCAGCATATCTGTTGATTTATACGGGCGTATATCTCGATCGCTGTGTGCCGTCAACAGACAGCGGTTTTGCCGATGTGTATGCCGATTACAATGCCGTCTGCGGTCTTGCCGGCGGCGAATCGGTGAATTTTGCGGCAGTGCGGCTTTCAGAGGGCGCAGATGCCCTTGCCGTCATTGATGCCGTTTATGCACTGGACGCGATTACCGTAACAGATGCATACACGGGAGCAGAAGAGCCGGCATATCGCGCCTCTCAGGAGCTTTGTGAAATGGTAGTCGGCGTGTGTCGTGTGTTTGCCCCGCTGCTCTGCGGCACAGGTATTTTGTTTGCGCTGCTGTTTTTGTCCGGTGCTGTTTCGCGCATACGTCGATCCATGACAGCTCTTTGTGCAGACGGCGCAACCGTTGCGGAGCTGTTTCTGCCGGTGTTTTTCGGTGCTTTGGTTTCGCTTCTCTGCGGGCTGTTGGCAGCGATTCCGGCATCCTATATATTGTGCAGGCAGGCATCCGCTGTCTGCCTTCGCAATATGGGTATCTTTGAAGGGCCGATTGTTTTTCCGTTCGATTCTTTGTGCAGAGGCATGCTCCTTGCGGCAGTTGTATCCGGTGTTTCAGCCCTGATCGGCACTGTCGGTGTTGTGCGTCGGACTGTGCGGTCTGTACAAAAGCATTCTGTGCCCTTGTTTGCAGTGAAACTTTGTGATTTCGGTGCAGCGGCAATTTGCACGGCAGCATCGGTGCTAATGACTGCATCGACTGTGATGTTCCATGATTCCCTGGAAGCTGTGCGGGATGAGCTGTTTTCGCAGCGATGTGTCTATGATGCTCTGGTTATCTATGACGGGTTTGTTTCCTTGACAGAGCTGGATGCACTCACTGCATTGCCGGAGGTGGAAACGGCAGAGCCGCTGCTGCTCGGGTCGGCAGAGCTGCGGTTTCAGTCGCAGCGGTTTCAGGCAATGGGTCTTGGCATTGTAGAAGACAGCAGTACAATCTGCTTTTTTGATGCAGATCATCTGCCGCTTCATGCCGAGGAAAACCGGATTTTGCTTTCGCAGGCGGCTGCGGAAATTCTTGGCGCAAAGTCCGGAGATGTACTGACCGCAGAGATTATCTGCAAGGGCAAACGAACGCAGATCAGTTGTCTTGCAGCTGGCGTTTCAGAGCAGTATACGACATTTCAGGAGGTTTTCTCTGTCAGCACGGCAGAGCAGTATCTGGATTCTTCCGGACTGATGAACTGCGCGGCTGTTTTGCTTTCTGCCGGCGCGGAGGAAGAAGCGGCGATTCAGGCGATGCGCGGTGTTTCACAGGTGTATACCGTGCAGTCCCATGCACAGGCTGAGGAGCGGTTTGACCGCCGCTATGCCGGAACATTGAAGCTGATCCGGTTGATTGCTGCGGATGGTTTGTTCCTTGGGTTTTCTGTGTTGCTTCTGACTGCTTTTGCGTCCTATCGGCGCAATTTGCGCAGAAATACTGTTCTTGTGATGCTTGGCGCACCGACCGCGCACATTTTGATTCCGGAGCTTCTGCGCCGGTTGTCCGGCGTGCTGTTTGGATGTTTCATTGCTGTTCCGCTGTGCAGCACGGTTGTGCGCAGACTGCTGGAAATGCTTTCAGCTCCCTCAGTCATCTATCCGTATGTCTTTCACACGAATACATATCTGCGGTGCTGCATCCCGATGCTTGCATTTGCGGCGATGCTTACGGTGCTTTTCACGGGAAAAGTTCTGCATACTGCAAAAGATCCGGCACGGATCTGAAATCGCACATTGCTGTTTTATTGAATAACGGACTAATAGCGCAAACAGTTTCGGTTCTTGGATATATCAGACGGTTGCGTGAACAATATTTGTTGAAAACATACTGCGCCGGATATGGATGCAGTCGTACAACGCGGGAGAGGAGATATTTATGTATGATTTGCTGATTATCGGCGGCGGGCCTGCCGGTCTGACGGCTGCGATTTATGCGGCACGCGCCAATTTAAACGCGCTGCTGCTGGAAAAGGACAGTACCGGTCTGGGAGCAGTTTCAGTCAGTGACTGTGTGGATAATTATCCCGGACTTCCCGGCATTGGCGGCTATGAGCTGACAGAACGCTTTCGTGCGCATGCCGAACGGCTCGGCGCACACATTACGATTGACGAAATCACGGCGATCCGGAGAACAGACAGCGAATATGCAGTACAGACCCGCTATCATGGAGAATTGCAGTCGCATACAGTGATTTATGCTTGCGGAACATCGCACCGGCGTCTGGATATTCCGGGTGCAGACCGAATCGGCGTGTCCTACTGTGCAGCCTGTGACGGTGCATTTTATCAAAATGCGGCTGTTGCGGTGATCGGCGGGGGAGACAGTGCGTTGGAGGATGCACTTTATCTCTCCAATCTTGCAGAGAGAGTATATCTGATTCACCGGCGGGAAGAGTTTCGTGCCAATGCCGCTGCACAAAAGCAGGTGCAGTCAAGAGAAAACATTACCTGTATCATGTCTGCTGCTTCGGTTGAGATCATCGGATCAAAACGCGTGGAAGGCATGCGTATTCTGTACACAGACAGCGGCCAATCAGAAGTTCTGGCGGTGGATGCGGTGTTTGCTGCGATCGGAAGCATTCCGAATACAGAGATGCTTTCGGAGATCTGTACACTGGATGAGAACGGATATATTGTTGCCGATGAGACCTGTGTGACTTCTTCTCAGGGGTTATTTGCCGCAGGAGATGTGCGCACGACGCCGATGCGGCAGATTGTGTGTGCTGCGGCTGACGGTGCCAATGCGGTACAGTCTGCGGTGAGATACCTGCAAAATTTGAAATTTTCCTGAATTGTGCCGGTAAATCTTGACACAACAGGTGAAATCGTGTTATAATGCAGGCATGCTTCTGTTTTCGGGAGCATATGCATAAAAATATCTGTAAACAAAGGAGAACAAACATGAGCAATACAGAAAACCAAAATGAAGCAATTCAGCCGGACGCGCTGGACGATGATACCGTAATTCTGGAAGACGAAGACGGCAATGTGATCTCATTTGAATTTCTTGAACTGGTCACAGTGGATGATGTGCCATATGCAATTTTGATGCCGACGGACGATCCGGAGGGAGATCTCGGCGTGGTGATCGTCGAGGTTGTGGACCTTGGAACGGACTCCGAGCATTACGATGCGGTGACTGACGATGCACTCAATGAGCGGATTTTTGAGCAGTTTCGCAAGGAATTCGGAGATAAATACGATTTTGCTGACTGAGTGACGGGCAGATCAATGAGAAAGGAGGCAGCTTTGCGCGTGAAGAAGCTCCCGACCCTGCGTGACTTTTGGGGATTCCTCAGCAATCTTACAAAAAAATTTGCAAACGATCATCTTGCAGCCTATTCGGCGCAGGCTACTTTCTATCTGATGCTTGCGGTTTTTCCGTTTACGATGCTGATTTGTCTTGCGAGCCGGCTTTTGCCGCTCAATGAGGATACGCTGCTGCGGCTGGTGCGGCTGCTGATTCCGGCTTCTCATCAATCGCTCGGCGTTGATCTCGTAGACAGCTACTATAATGAAAACATCAATTCGGTGAGTGCGAAGATTATTATGATTGTTTTCCTGATCTGGACGGCGTCGCGTCTGATGCAGGCTTTGATCAACGGCTTCAATTCAACCTATGGTATTGCCGAATCGCGCAGTCAGACCGTGATCCGGCTGATCGGCTGCCTGTATACAGTAGCACTTTGTGTGCTGCTGGTCGCGCTGATCGGCATGTATGCACTGGGCAGCAAGCTGCTGACCTATATATTATCTGTGCTGCCCGATTCCGCATTGCTGGATCTGGTTCTCACCATCCTGCGCAATCTTGCAGCACCGATTCTTTTGCTGCTGATTTTCTGGATTTCATATGTGATTCTTCCGAGCCGGAAAACAAAATTCCGCAATGAATTTCCCGGCGCACTTCTGACAGCAGTTGTCTGGCGCGGGATCATTTCGCTGTATTCACCGGTCTTGCAGCGTTCGCTGGATCGGTACTCTTATGTATACGGCAGTCTTGCCGGTCTCGTTCTGATTCTGATCTGGTTATATGTCTGCGTATACGCATGGTTTGTCGGTGCTGAACTGAACTGGTATCTTTCTGCAAAGCGTGAGGGCAGAGAGCCGCAGGATCTGCATCTTTTCAGCAAACAGAATACTCATTAAGCAGCCCTGCACAGCGATTCTGCGGCGGGGCTGTACTTTATTTATGTAAAATTCAACAGCATATAATTTGCGTCTTCTGATGAAATCCGTCAAAATAGGAAAGATTCTTCAAAATACGTGACAAATGCCCTAAAATATGGTATGATATAAGGGATCGAAGCATAAAGGAGATGAGCTTCATGTTCCAGCTGGAAAAGAATTACGATGTCATCATTGCAGGTGCCGGAGCCGCCGGACTGTATGCTGCACTGCATCTGCCCTCAGAGCTGCGTGTTCTTGTGCTTGCCAAGCGCGAAGCAACACTCTGTAATTCCGCATTGGCACAGGGCGGAATTGCAGGCGTGTGGAATTCTCCCGGAGACAATATTGAGCTGCATGCAAACGATACCCGAATTGCAGGTGCGTTTACCAACAATCCGAAAACGCTGCAAATTCTTGTTTCCGAAGCGGCAAGAGATATTGAGCAGCTTGTTGCATACGGTGTCGATTTCGACCGGAATGCCGACGGAGACTATGATCGCACATTAGAGGGCGGGCATTGCCGCAGACGGATTTTTCACCACCGGGATTCGACCGGTGCAGAGATTCTGCGCGGTCTGCTTGCACAGACGCGCAATCTGCCCAATGTGACGATTTCAGAATATACCGTGATGAGCCGTGTGATGCAGACGGATACCGGCTTTTCTGCCGAATTGATGCAGAACGGTGCGTTTGCCGTGGTCAACTGTCATTATCTGATTCTTGCGACGGGCGGTATCGGCAGAGTGTATGAGTACACAACGAATTCCGCGATTGCAACCGGCGACGGCATCCGCATTGCCTATGAGCTGGGGGCGCGCATCAAGAATCTCAGCCTGATCCAGTTCCATCCGACCGCGTTCAACAACCGCAGCACCAGAGAATGCTTTTTGATCTCTGAGGCAGTGCGCGGCGAGGGTGCTTACTTGCGCAACTGCAATATGGAGCGTTTCATGCAGCGGTATGATGACCGTCTGGAACTCGCACCGCGTGATGTGGTTTCCCATGCAATTATCCTGGAAAGCCGCCGCACCGGATCGCAGGATTTCTGGCTGGATATTTCGCATGAGGATTCCGAAGAGGTCAAGGCGCGTTTTCCGAAAATTTACAATAAGCTCTTGGAACAGGGCTACGATCTTACGAAAGAGCCGGTTCCGATTTACCCGTGTCAGCATTATCTGATGGGCGGCATTGATGTCGGCGCGAATGCACAGACGCGCATCGACCGGCTTTATGCCTGCGGAGAATGTGCGCATACCGGCGTACACGGAAACAACCGTCTTGCGAGCAATTCTCTTCTGGAAGCACTTGTTTTCTCCCGTCGGGCAGCAGAAGAGATTGCAAGAGAGGCAGCCGACATCAGTCCGCGTTTTGTGGAGGGAGAATTCCCGCCTGTTACTGCGACGCGGGCGATTCCGCACGGTATCCGCACGGAGCTGCGGCGGATATTGCAGGAGAATTATTTTGTGATTCCCAATACAGAAAACATGCGTGCAGCCTATGAGCGCGTTACAGAGTTGATTCAGCTGATTGCCTGTGAGGACTGGAAGCTGGATCTGGATTATCTGGAAGCAAAATCGCAGGCGACATGTGCATACTTAATTTTGGAGGAGCAGTTATGATGCAGTTATTGCCGAGCTATGTGGATGATGTTGTGCAGCGCGCACTGACAGAGGACATTACCGGAATTGATGTGACAACTGATTTTCTGCTGTCGCCGGAGGATGAGTCAGACTGCTATCTGATGGCAAAGGACAGCGGCGTGCTCTGCGGTATGGAAATTGCGGCACGGGTCTTTGATCTTGCAGGCGGCGGTGTCACATTCGATGCGAAAATGAAGGACGGAGACCGTGTGCAGTACGGAGATATTCTGGCGGTTATGCACGGAAATACGCGGACGCTGCTCAAAGGCGAGCGCAGTGCGCTGAATCTTTTGCAGCATTTATCCGGTATTGCAACTGAAACCCGTAGATGCGTAGACATTGTTGCAGGAACGAAAGCATCCATTGCCGATACGCGCAAATGTATGGTCGGCATCCGTGCAATGCAGAAATATGCCGTTCGCTGCGGCGGCGGAAGAAATCACCGGTTCAATCTGTCGGACGGTGCCATGCTGAAAGACAATCACATTGACGCATGCGGCGGCATTCTTCCGGCGATCACGCAGCTTCGCCGGCACATCGGGCATATGGTACGGATTGAGGTTGAGGTGCGGACGCTGGATGAGCTGAAACAGGCACTGGAAGCGAAAGCTGACATCATCATGCTGGACAATATGGACTGCGAGACGATGACTGAGGCAGTGCGCATCACAGACGGCAGAGCATTGCTTGAAGCATCCGGCGGCATTACGCATGAGACACTGCGTGCAGTCGCAGAAACGGGTGTGGACATCATTTCCATCGGCGCGCTGACGCACAGTGTTAAGGCGTTTGATATTTCCATGAAATGGGGCAAAAAAGACTGAATGCCCGAAAAAGGAGAATTTGTTATGAAAACAATCATAAAACTTTTTGCTGCGATTTGTGCGGGCGGAATGCTGCTGAGTGCTTCGGGATGCGGAGGAAATACAGAGAGCAGTACAAATTCTGACGTGGAGACCACAACCACCGCAATGACGACGGAGACAACAGCGGCAACGGCTGACAACGGTATCACAGTCGAGCATGATGAGACATGGGAGAGAGCCGATTCATCTCTTGGTTTGCCGGAGCTGAATCTCGGCTGGACGACTGACGAGATGGTGACGCGCGCAATGATGAACACCGGAAACCGCGTCCGTCTTGCAAATGTCATGAAGCGTGCTCAGAATAACGAAACGATCAAGATCGGTGTGATCGGCGGTTCGATTACACAGGGAACCGGTGCATCGTCCTCGTCAGACAGCTATGCGGTTCTGAATACAAAATGGTGGATTCAGGCATTTCCAGATGCAGCGGTCAAGATGCAGTATCTCAATGCGGGTATCGGTGCGACCGGAAGCTATATCGGTGTTCACCGTGCAGAGCGCGACCTGTTTGCAGACGGCTGTCCGGATGTGGTGGTCGTGGAGTTCTCAGTCAATGACACGGTCCCTGCGCGAGATCTGCAAAGCTATAACAGCCTGGTGCGGAGAATTTTGGAGCAGGAAAATGAACCGGCAGTGATTCTGCTGTTCATGACACAGGAGGACGGGACCTCGCTGGTCGAAACGCACAAGCAGGTCGGCTATGCCTATGATCTTCCGATGATCAGCTACAAAAACGCAGTGCTTCCGGAGATTGACGCCGGCAGCTTTACCTGGGCAGATATTTCACCGGATAATATTCATCCAAACAGCAACGGTCATGGCATCGCAGGCGAGCTGCTCTGGAATTACTACAATTCCGTTTATGCCGATCTGGATGAGATTGACACGACCGATCTGAGCTATGATGCGGATGCATTTGAAACTGACGTCTATCAGTCGCCGGCGATTCTTGGCAGCGATGCGATTGAGGCACAGTCCGCAGAGGGCTTTGCGGTGACGGAGATCAACACCTACTTCCCGCACAACTGGAAAACGGAGACAGCCGGCACCGTCACGTTCGAGGTGGAGGCGCAGAATATCGGTATTCTTTATCAGAAGACGACCGACGGCAAGAGCGGACAGTATGAGGTCTATGTGGACGGCACGCTTGCAGAGACGCTCGACGGCAATTTCGAGAACGGCTGGGGCAATTATGCCGAGGCGGCAGAAGTCTTCACCTCCGAAAGCAGTGCTGTGCATACGGTGACGATTCAGATGGCAGAGGGCAGCAGCGCGGAAGGATTTTCGCTGCTCGGTCTGATGGTGAGTTGACATCTATCATAGCAGAGTATTTATATAGGCTTTTGCAGATTGTCGTATCTGCGCGAAAAATGTCGGGAGAGGGATTTTTGTCCTTCTCCCGTTCTTTGTTCAGAATGCACAAGGATGCGGGGAAAATAGAATATATAGTGATTTTCATCTTGACAAAACACAAGATATGGTGTATACTGATAATGCTTGATTCCAATAATATGCAGGACATGCAGGAGGGATAATCATGAAAATCATCAAGCGAAGCGGAGCAGAAGCCGTATTTGACATCACAAAAATCATTGCGGCGATCACCAAGGCGAACCGTGAAGTGCCGGAAGCCGACCGGTTGACTTCCGCGCAGATTCATGAGGCAGCTGCAAATGTTGAGCAGGCGTGCCTGAGCATGAATCGTGCGGCAAGTGTCGAGGAGATTCAGGATATGGTCGAGAACCAGATCATGGGCTTTCAGGCGTTTGCGGTTGCGCGTAAGTACATCACCTATCGCTACACTCGTGCGATGGTGCGCCAGTCCAACACGACCGATGAGCAGATCCTCACACTCATTGAGTGCAACAACGAGGAAGTAAAGCAGGAAAATTCCAACAAGAACCCGACAGTCAACAGTGTCCAGCGTGACTATATGGCTGGTGAGGTCAGCAAGGATATTACCCGCCGCATTCTGCTCCCGAAGGAGATTGTCGATGCGCATGAGCAGGGAATTATTCATTTCCATGATGCGGACTATTTCGCACAGCACATGCACAACTGCGATCTGGTGAATTTGGAGGACATGCTCCAAAACGGAACCGTCATCAGCGGCACGCTGATTGAGAAGCCGCACAGCTTCTCGACAGCATGCAACATTGCAACGCAGATTATTGCACAGGTCGCTTCGAGTCAGTACGGCGGACAGTCGATTTCGCTGACACATCTGGCACCGTTTGTGCAGATCAGCCGTGAAAAAATCCGCAAGGAAGTGCAGGCAGAAGCTGCGGATTTCGGCGGATTTGCGTCACCTGCGTCGATTGAGCGCATTGTGGAGGACAGACTGCGCGATGAGATTCGCCGCGGCGTCCAGACAATCCAGTATCAGGTTGTCACGCTGATGACCACCAACGGACAGGCACCCTTTGTCACAGTGTTTATGTATCTCGGAGAGGCGCGCAGCGAGCAGGAAAAGCGCGACCTTGCCGTGATTATAGAAGAAGTGCTGATGCAGCGCATTCAGGGTGTAAAGAACGAAGCCGGCGTGTGGATTACACCGGCATTCCCGAAGCTGATCTATGTGCTGGAAGAGCAGAATGTACATGAGGACAGCGAATTTTGGTATCTGACGCGGCTGGCGGCAAAGTGTACCGCAAAGCGCATGGTGCCGGACTATATTTCCGAGAAGAAAATGCTCGAATACAAGGTCGATAAGAACGGCAACGGCAACTGCTACACATGTATGGGCTGCCGCAGCTTCCTGACCCCGTATGTCGATCCGGAAACGAATAAGCCGAAATACTACGGCAGATTCAATCAGGGCGTTGTCACGCTCAACCTGCCGGACATCGCGCTTTCATCCGGCGGTGACATTGATAAGTTCTGGAAGATTTTTGATGAGCGTCTTGATCTTTGTTACCGTGCATTGATGTGCCGCCATAACCGTCTGAAAGGTACTTATTCGGATACTGCGCCGATTCTCTGGCAGCACGGTGCGCTTGCTCGTCTGAAAAAGGGCGAGACCATTGACAAGCTGCTCTACAACGGCTATTCGACGATTTCTCTGGGATACGCCGGACTGTATGAGTGCGTCAAAGCAATGACCGGCAAATCGCACACCGATGTTTCCGCAACGCCGTTTGCCTTGCAGATTATGCAGCATATGAACGACGCATGTGCAAAATGGAAGGCACAGGAGCATATTGATTTCAGTCTGTACGGCACTCCGCTGGAATCCACCACATACAAATTTGCAAAATGTCTGCAAAAGCGGTTTGGCATCATTGAGGGGATTACGGACAAGAGCTATATCACCAATTCGTATCACATTCATGTGACCGAAGAGATCAATGCTTTTGAGAAGTTGCAGTTTGAGTCTCAGTTCCAGCGTCTCTCTCCCGGCGGCGCGATCAGCTATGTGGAAGTGCCGGATATGCAGGGCAATCTGGATGCAGTTCTGCAAGTCATGAAGTTTATTTATGACAATATCATGTATGCGGAGCTGAATACCAAGAGCGATTACTGTCAGTGCTGCGGCTTTGACGGCGAGATTGTCACGGTTGAAGAAGACGGTAAGCTGGTTTGGGAATGTCCGAACTGTCGCAACCGTGATCAGAGCAAGATGAATATTGCGCGCCGTACCTGCGGCTATATCGGTACGCAGTACTGGAATCAGGGCAGAACAGCAGAAATCCGTGACAGAGTGCTGCATCTATGAATTACGGTGTGATCAAAGCGGCAGACATTGCAGACGGCATCGGTGTACGCGTGAGTTTGTTTGTATCCGGCTGTACGCATCATTGCAAGGGGTGCTTTAATCCGGAGACATGGAACTTTGATTACGGAACACCATATACGCAGGAAACGGAGGATCATCTGATTTCTCTGCTGACACCGGATTACATCCGCGGATTGACACTGCTCGGCGGGGAACCGTTCGAGCCGGAAAATCAGCGGGTACTGGTAAAACTGTTGCGGCGTGTCCGCAAGGAGCTGCCTGCTAAGGATATATGGAGCTACTCCGGGTACACATTCGAGGAGCTGATCGGGGAGTCGCGTGCGCGCTGTGAAGCGACAGACGAGATGCTTTCTCTGCTGGATGTGCTGGTAGACGGAGAATTCATAGAAGAAAAACGCAATTTGATGCTGCGGTTTCGCGGCTCAGAGAATCAGCGTCTGCTGGACGTACAGGCAAGTCTGCAAGCAAACGCTCCGGTTGCATGGCGCAGCGCGTGAGCATATAAGTATGAACCGTCGTATCGCTTTGATGCGGCGGTTTTTTGTGTATTCGTTCTGAATCATAAGGCATGGATGAAGCATAATGAAATTTGACATGAAAACTGCGGTGTGCTATAATTCAAAAAAGGAAGGGGGCGTGCAGGGATGCGGACGACACGGCGTTTAATCTCAATCGCATTTTCACTGCTTTGCGGGATAACATTGTATGCACCGCCGCAGCAATCGGGAGCTGTTTTTGCAGAGACCGGCTCAAAGCTGATTGCACTGACATTTGATGACGGACCCAATACGACAACCACCAATGAGGTGCTCGATCTGTTGGAGCAGTACGATGCAAAAGCAACATTTTTCCTGATCGGAGATAATATCAACAGCGAGAGTGCAGTATCGGTCAAACGCGCATTTGATATGGGCTGCGAGATCGGCAACCATTCCAAAACGCATTCCAACATGTCTTCGATGTCGGCGGAGGTAATCAAAACGGAAATTGATTTTGTTGATGCATGGGTCGAGCAGATTACCGGAACGAAAACGACCTTTTTCCGGCCGCCGTTTATAGATGTCAGTCAGAGCATGTATGATGCCATAGATCTGCCTTTTATCTGCGGCATTGACTGTCAGGATTATATGGAGAATGTCTCCGCGGAAGCGCGCGCGGCATATATACTGAACGGCGCAGTTGACGGAACGATTGTGTTGCTGCATGATGCAGCAGGCAATGAAAAAACGGTGGAGGCATTAAAGATCGCGATGCCGCAGCTTGCGGCGGAGGGATATGAATTTGTCACACTGTCTGAGCTGTTTGCGCGGCAGGGCGAGACGCCGAAGGATTATATTCTCTATACCTATGTGACAAAGTATCCGTGCAGCGGATATGAACTGAAACGGAATATATATACCGGAAAATTATCCGGAGAAACCGGCGCAGCAGATTGGCAGAATCTGTCTCTGGATCCGGCGGAGCTTGCCGCTTTGGGCAGCGACTATGCGATTGAGGTTGCATATTACGGCGCATATCAGCCTGTTTTGAATTTGCAGAAATGGACCGGCGCGGCAATCTGGTATTCCGTGCAGCCTGCATATTACAACGGAGAGCATGCCTGTTTCCTGGCGGAAGATGTGTTATCTGCACTCGAAAATCTCGGTGTGACATGCACCGATCTTGACCGGATCAGCATTGCGCCGTATAGCGGTTATATGGAACTGACGCAGGCAGATCTGCTGGTACGCGGGAGCGCAGAGACGGTTGCCGGAGATGTCAATGCGGACGGAGAATGTGATCTTGTCGATCTGGTTCTGCTGAACCGTTATCTGCTCTGTGATCCGACTGCTGTTTTGAAGAACGCGCTTGCCGGTGATCTGGATCAAAGCGGAACACTGAATGCCGTCGATCTGACACGGATGAAGCGGATGCTGATGAACCGTTAAACGGAATGCAGCAGCTTAGCATAACAATGAAATATCAGCGAGCAAGAAAGCCCCGAAGCGATTGCTTCGGGGCTTTCTGTCTGTATCTTAGGTATCGCGGGCTGTAACCGTTACCCGTGCAGAGGCGATCAGAGCGATCCGATCTTACCGCTGAGATATTGCAGCAGGATCGAGAGATCTGTACCGTTCAAACCGACAGTGCCGTCCAGATCTGCGTTGATCGCACCCTGTGCTGAGAGCGTTGCGGTGCTTCCGATTGCGCGAGCCAGCATGATGGCATCTGTCAGTTCGACTGCTCCGTTGCAGTCAACATCTCCGCGAATTTCAGAGACGGTTGCGCTGCCGCCGGTCAGCATCAGAACGCCGTAATACTGTGTGGTGGTGTAGCCGAGACCAGTGGTATCACCAGACCAGTTCGAGATACCGGATCTTGCACCGGAGCCGTCGTCATCGTTGATCTGCACATCGAAACCGATGACCTGATCGTTCTGGAATTTTGCGATAGAAGCAGGAATCGCGATTTCAACAAGATAGCCGTTTGAGGTGGTAGATGCAGCCGAAATATAGTCGTCGGTGCTGTGGTTATCGGAAACAGTTTTGCTGTTGTCATAGCCGACTCTGCATTGCATGTCATCGTTTTCATATGCAGTGGTTTTGTGGTTGTTTTCGTCAAAGAACACTTCCACTGTATCGGTTTCGTAGTGGTTGGTGCTGGAAGAATGCGTGCCGTTGGGGTCTTTGACATCAACAAGCACATACAGATAATTCTCATCCCAGAGCATTTTTGCAGTACCTGTCGCATTGGAGTTTGCGTTGCCCATCTGGAACTGGTTGACCGAGATCTGCGGAGCGGAATCCCAGATGCTTTCAGCGGAGCCGTCAATCTTCGGTGTACCGTAGGTTGCTTCCGCATATGCCGGGAATGCCGCGAGTGTAATGGTTCCCGCAGTGTCTTCGGAGAGGGAGTTGTTCAGGCTGTTCCATGTTGTACCGTTTAGTGCAATATCGAATGAATATGCTGTGCCTGTCTTTGTGCTGTCCAGTGTAAAGGTGAGATCATTGGTGCCGGCGGAGACTGCTTTGGAATAGGTTTCGCCGCCGAAGAGAATTTGTGCTGTACCGGACTTTGCAGCGGTCAGGCGAACTGTGAGTGTCGAGCCGTTCCACACAGCTTTCCATGTACCTGCGGAACCGATTGAAGCGGCTGCCTGCACGATGAATGCGGTTTCTGCCGAGTTGCCCGCGCTGACTGCGATGGCATCTTTATTCTGAATGGTCTGTACCGGTGCAGTCGGGTCCAGCACGGCGTAGAAGGAAGCCTTAGCCTGATAATCGTCATCGAACAGCAGCGGATAGCCGCCGATCCAGCTGGTAGAATCCGTGATGCCCCAGAACACGACTGCTGTAATGTTGCAGCCGTCTTTTTTGCAGGCAATGACAGTTTCCATGAGCTGACGGTAACGCTCTGCAAGTTCAAGCTGTGCAGCGTTGGAGTTGTCCTTGACGCTGACATCCAGCTCTGTGATCTGGACTTCCAGACCCAGTGCAGCATAGGCGCGGATTGTATCTTCATATACAGAAACAGTCGGATAGCTGAGCTGCAAGTGAGACTGCATGCCGATGCCGTCGATCAGATTTTGTTCGGCGAGAGCGGAAACGACTTTGATGATCGAGCTGCGCTTGCCGGAGGCATATTCGTTGTAGTCGTTGTAGAACAGCTTGCAGCCGGACGGCGCATATTTTCTGGCGTAGGTAAATGCGTAGGAAATATAGTCTTCTCCGATGGTCTTGATCCACGGAGAATTCACGCTGTCCTCATTGGTGGAACCGGCAGGCCGGTAGGAACCGTCATCAAGGAACGCCTCATTGACGACATCCCAGCAGTAGAAGTTCACGTTCGGATAATCTTTGGCGAGAGCTTCCATGACCGCCTTGATGTAATTCTCCATACGTTTGAGCATGGTGTCTCTGTCAACCCATGCGCCGTCTGCGGAATATCCGACGCGGAAGAACCAATCCGGTGTCTGGCTGTGCCACACAAGGCAATGGCCGCGGACAGGAATATTGTTTGCGGCAGCAAATTCGAGCAGCGGCTTCGCGCTTGTCAGAGAGATGCCGACGCCTGTTTCGGAGCCGGTTGCGATGCACGCGCTCTGGCTGAGAACTGCATCCGGTTTCAGCTCGTTTCCGAATGTAAGAGAATTGTAGTGTTTGAGGATCAGATCCTTGGAAGCTTGCAGCGAAAGCTCCGAAGCCGTAGATGCGCAGCCGATCTTGAAGAGATCTGCATATGCTTCGCAAAGGCTGCCGATGTCGGATTGAATGGTCGGATCGGGCAGGTGCTCGCAGACTACATCGTCGATGTAGAACGAGATGGTCTTATCCTGATCGGAAGGATTGCTGCTCCATTTCGGCTGTACATAGAAAGCGAGGTTTGTCGCCTTTTCCGGAACAGTATAGCGTGTGGAGATCTGAACCCATTCGCCTTTTGCAGTTGACTCATCAGCGAGATTTTTATACTGCGTCACGCCGTCGAGATTGTACATCAGATAGATCTGGAATGCAGCGGTGTCGGTATAGGAACCGCCGTCGTAAGCGACCCAGCAGGAGAACGAATAATAGCCGCCGAGTTCGAGGAACAGCGTGCAATCGACAGCAGGGCTGTTCCACAGATCGGTGCGGTTTGAGGTGTAGAGCGAGTAGGTGCCGCTGTGGGCAAGCTGCGAAGAAATTGCAATGTCACAGGAACGTGCAAACCAGTCGCTGACAGAACCGTTTTCAAAATCATAGGAGAAGCCGTCCTGCGTATCTCCTTCGTATTTCTCACCGGTTCCGGAGCAGTCATCAATGTAGTAGGGCAGTGTCGCATTGGAACACTGCGTATAAAGCGTAATGCCTGTGATGTTCGCGGGGAATGTGACATTTGCAGTCATCTGCGTCCATTCGCCTTTGTTTGCGTTGACAGAGCCGACGCTGCCGTAGCGGGTCGCGCCGTTTTCCGTATACTTGTATCCAAGCTGGAAATTCTGTGTATCACTGCCGGATTCGTAATCGTAATAGAACCAGATGGATACCGTGTAGCTCTGTCCGGCGTAGAAATAGCCGACTTTGCTGCACTCACCGCCCTGCCAGTCTTTTTCACGGTCAGTGATGTAGAAGCTGGAAGAACCGGTATGTGCCTGTTCCGTGCTGAGGGAGACCGTCGCCGCGCCGCCGTGGGACGCCCAGCCGTCAGTATCGCCGTCTTCAAAATCGTCGAAGAACAGCTCGACCGGTTCTGCGGATACAGCATATTCCGCCGGAAAAGCAGCCGCCGTACCCATTGCGGTCAGTGCTGCACAAAGCATACTGACCATACGTTTGGTTTTCATTGAAATAACCCCTCCTGATCAATCAGTCTCTGTGTATTGTGATTTGCAGAGATTTCAGAACAAATCACCAAGATAATCATATCATTATTGCACGAAAAAGTCAAGCATTCTCGAAAAAAATTCCATGATTCGTGAAAATAACGGCGAGAACGAAAAAAAGCTCTCTGAAACGGACAATTCTTTGTGCCGACTATTGCTTTTTTCCTGAAAATATGGTATAATCATTAAGAATCCGGACAAAGGTGGCGTGAGAAAGATATGCCGGAAGAAATTCTGCGGCAAGAGATGACCATGCTGAGCAAACGCGTGTTATTTTTGAATATTGCCGCATATCTGATCAGTGTGATCGTTCTCGGCGTGACGCTTGCATTTGCAGTCGGCCTGCTGCTCGGAACGGCAGTTTTGTTCGGCACGCTTTTGCTGCTGCAAATCAGCATAAAGCGGATGGCAGCCGAGGCAAAGCGCACCGGCACGGCAAACCAGCGGCGGTATCTGTTGTTTTATGCACTTCGGCTGTTGCTGTTTGGCTGTGCATTTGCGGCTTCCCTGATCTTTTCGGCGTGGATTTCTCCGGTGGCAGTTGTGCTGCCAATGCTTTATCCGCGGCTGATTTATACTGCGGGTGCATTGTTTTCCCGATCCGGTTTTTCATCTGACGGTAAATAGAGGTGATAGATTCTGGCAATTCCACATTTTCTGACAGGTCCGCAGGAGCTTGAAGTCACGGGTGCAAAAATTCTTGCATCGTTTCAGATCGGCAGCCTGACGATCAACTTTACGGAAACGATTGTTCTGGAATGGATCGTTATGGCGGTGATTCTTGGTGTATCGTTTTTCCTGACGCGGAATCTACGGGTCAGATCGGTCGGAAAACGGCAGGTCATTGCTGAGATGGCAGTCGAAACGATTACCAATCTGGTGCGCGATACAATGGGTAAACGCTGGCTTTGGTTTACGCCGTATGTAGCAACGATTTTCTGTTTTTCCATTTTCGGAAGTCTGATCAGTCTGCTCGGTGTGCGGGCAGTGACGTCGGATTTTTCCGTGCTGCTGACGTGGGCTGCGGTTACGTTCATTCTGATTACCGCGACCAAAATCAAATACAACGGCTTCTTCGGCTATCTGAAAGGCTTTGCCGATCCGATTCCGGTCATGCTGCCGATTAACATTCTGAGTGAGGTAGCGACTCCGGCTGCAATGGCACTGCGTCATTTCGGAAATATCGCAGGCGGCGGTATTATCATGTCACTTGTGTATTACGGACTGGCAAATCTCAGCCGTATGATCGGTCTGGACATTCCGATTTTCACAATCGGTGTACCGGCGGTGCTTTCCCTTTATTTTGACCTGTTCTCGGATTTTATGCAGGCATTTATCTTTATCATGCTGATGATGGTCTTTATCAGCAATGCCGGACCCTCTGAGGAAGAGACGGCATCGGCTTAATTTGTTAATTTTAATTCAGGAGGTACTGAACTATGGATATGAGTGAAGCAATCGTACTGTGCGGCTCTGCGATCGGCGCGGGGCTTGCGATGATCGCAGGTATCGGACCGGGTATCGGTGAGGGCTATGCCGTCGGCAAGGCGTGTGAAGCAATCGCAAGACAACCGGAAGCATCCGGTGCTGTGACCAGAACTATGTTTGTCGGCTGTGCTGTTGCGGAATCAACCGGTATTTACGGTCTGATTATTGCGCTGCTTCTGATCTTCCTCAAACCGTTCACCTGATCTGACCGGAACGAGGAATGAAAGAAGAAAGGCTGATACATCATGGGATTTTTATCCATTGATACCGGCACCATCATTTTCACACTGCTCAATACGCTGATTCTCTTTTTGGGGCTCAAACATTTTCTGTTTAAACCTGTGCAGAAGATTTTGACAGAGCGGCAGAGTGCTGTGGATCAGACTTTGCAGGATGCCGAGGATGCGCGGACACGCGCAGAAGCGGCAGAAACTGAGTATAATGAGAAACTTGCAGCTGCAAAGGAAGAATCGGCAGAGCTTGTCCGCAAGGCGACGCGCAAGGCGCAGCAGCGTTCCGATGAGATTGTCGCAGAGGCAAAGGCGGATGCCGCAAACATCCGCCGGCAGAACGAGGAAGAGCTTGCACGGGAAAAACGCCGTGCCGAACTTGAACTGCGCTCGGAGGTTTCCGGTCTGGCAGTGATGGTAGCCGAAAAGGTTGTCGGGCGTGAAATCAATCCCGATGACCATGCAAGACTGATTGATGAATTTATTGATTCGGTGGGTGATACAGAGTGAGTTCAGAGGTTTCTGCTGTATACGCAAATGCACTGTTTTCACTTGCCTTGGAGCAGGGAGATTCTGTTTTACAGGAGACACGTTCAGAGCTGCGTGAGCTGGCGGTACTGTTTTCTCTGAATCCGGATCTGATCAAGCTTCTTTCCCTCCCGACGGTCTCTCTGGAAGAACGCACAGATGTTGCGAAAAAGATTTTCGGTACTGAGGGGCTTGCATGTCGGCTGCTTTTTCTGCTGATTGACCATTCCCGTGTAGGTTTCCTCTGTGAGATTGCGGATGTCTTTGACGAGCAGATGATGATTTATCAGGATACCGTACAGGTATCCGTCACGACTGCGGTTGCGATGACACCGGATCAGAAGGAACGGATGGAGCGGGTACTATCGGAAAAGCTTGGAAAAACAGTCCGTATGACAGAGCATATTGACCGGAGTATTCTCGGCGGTGTGATTGTGCATTACGGTGATACGCAGATTGATAATAGCTTGAAATATCGGCTGGATGCTTTGAAGCAGAGACTTTCTTGATGAGAAAGCCCAGAGCATTCAGATAAGAAGGTGCAACATGAATTTAAGACCAGATGAAATCACCGGCATTATCAAGGAACAGCTGAAAAATTACGAATCGAAGCTGAATCTTGCTGATGTCGGTACGGTAATTACGGTCGGAGACGGCATTGCGAATGTACACGGCTTGGAGCAGTGTATGTCCGGAGAGCTGCTGGAATTTGAGGGCGGCGTATCGGGCATGGCATTGAACTTGGAGCATGATTTTGTCGGTGCAGTTTTGCTCGGTTCCGATCAGAATATCAAAGAAGGCGCGTCTGTCCGCCGGACCAAGCGCATTGTTTCGGTGCCGGTCGGTGAGGAGCTGCTCGGCAGAGTCGTGAACGCGCTGGGCGAGCCGATTGACGGCAAAGGTCCGATTCCGACAACGGAAACCATGCCGATTGAGAAGATCGCACCCGGCATTATTACAAGAAAATCGGTGCATACACCGCTGCAAACCGGAATTAAGGCGATTGATTCGATGATTCCGATCGGCAGGGGACAGCGTGAGCTGATCATCGGAGACCGTCAGACCGGTAAGACGACAATCGCACTGGATACCATCATGAACCAGAAGGGGAAAGATGTGATCTGCATTTATGTTGCGATCGGTCAGAAGCGTTCGACGGTTGCCAATGTTGTTGAGACGCTGACGAAAGCGGACGCGTTGTCGTACACGATTGTTGTATCCGCAACAGCATCCGAACTTGCGCCTTTGCAGTATATCGCACCGTATTCCGGCTGCACGATGGGTGAGTATTTTACCAATCAGGGCAAGGATGTTCTGATTGTTTACGATGATTTGTCCAAGCATGCGGTGGCATACAGAACACTTTCCCTGCTGCTGAAACGTCCGCCGGGACGTGAGGCGTTTCCGGGTGATGTGTTCTATCTGCATTCGCGTCTGCTGGAACGTGCGTGCTGTCTGAATGAGAATTACGGCGGCGGTTCACTGACTGCACTTCCGATCATTGAAACACAGGCGGGTGACGTTTCAGCGTATATTCCGACCAATGTTATTTCCATCACAGACGGTCAGATTTTTTTGGAAACAGACCTGTTCAATGCAGGTATCCGTCCTGCTGTGAATCCCGGCATTTCCGTGTCTCGTGTCGGTTCTGCGGCGCAGATTCCTGCGATGAAAAAGGTTTCCGGCTCATTAAAGCTGACCTATTCACAGTACCGTGAGTTGCAGGCATTTTCGCAGTTCGGATCGGATCTGGATAAGGATACGAAGGACCGGCTCGCGCTTGGTGAGCGCGTTGTTGAGGTGCTGAAACAGGGCAAGAGCAGTCCGCTTTCGGCGGCACATCAGGTCGTGATCCTGTATGCGGTTGTCAACAACCTGCTGAAAGATGTTCCGGTCAGCCGTGTCTCGGAATTTGAAGATGCACTGCTCACGGAAATTGACGATCTGAACAGTGACATTGTTCAGACGATCACCGAGACAGGAAAGCTGATGCCGGAGACGGAGGAACAGCTCAGACAGGCGATTACTGCATTTGTGCAGAGCTTTGTCTGACAGAGGAGGTAGTTTGCAATGGCTGCTTCCAATATGAAAGCGATTAAACGCCGGATCAAGAGTGTGGAAAGCACAATGCAGATCACCAAGGCGATGGAGCTGGTTTCCTCCTCAAAACTGCGCCATGCGAAGGAACGTGCGGATCAGGCGGTCCCGTTTTTCAATTTGCTCTATCAGACAATGAGTGAGGTCGCATCGGAGGCTGTGGGCTTTCACTCGGCGTATACAGAGCTGCGGGAGGAAGGTGCCGCACTGTTAATTGTGATTGCAGGTGACCGCGGTTTGGCAGGCGGATTCAATATCAATGTATTCCGTCGGGCAGATGCGAGAATCAAGGAATTGCAAGCAGTAAACCGAGAGGTCATTCTCATGACGGTCGGGCGTAAGGCATCGGAGCATTATGCGAAATCCGATTGCCGGATTCTCGGTACATTTGATAATCTCGGTGAATCCATTACGCCGCGCAGTGCATATCGGATGGCGGAGCGGATTGTACGGCTGTTTGATGAGGGACATATTGCGATGATCGACTTGTTCTTCACAAATCTCGTTTCTCCGCTGACGCAGGAGGCGCGGCAGATGGCAGTGCTTCCGGTGCCGAATCTGGAACGCGCATCGGGATTACAGAGTCTGACAAACTACGAACCGAGTCCGGAAGCGGTGTTTGATTCGCTGATTCCGCAATATCTGGCGGGCATCCTCTACTGTACGGTTGTGGATACATATGCCTCAGAACAGGCGGCGCGCCGTCTGGCAATGGAGAATGCGTCCGATAATGCACAGGAGATGATTGACGATCTCTCCTTGAAATACAACCGTGCGCGGCAGGCTTCCATCACACAGGAGCTGACCGAGATTGTCGGCGGTGCCAACGCACAGGAGTAAAAGAAGAACCTGATAGAAAGTGAGCTGCACATATGGCGAATGAAGAAGCAAAGCGCGGCGGCACCGGAAAGATCGTGCAGATCATCGGTGCGGTCGTGGACGTGCGCTTTCAGAAGCATGAGCTGCCCAGACTGCTGAATGCAATCGAATGTGATAACAACGGGCAGCGGCTTGTGCTGGAAGTCGCGCAGCATATCGGAGATGATGTTGTCCGCTGCATTGCAATGAGCAGTACAGACGGTTTGGTGCGCGGTCTGGATGCGGTGGATACCGGCAGTCCGATTCGTGTACCGGTCGGCAGAGAGACGCTTGGCCGCGTGTTCAATCTGCTCGGAGATCCGGTTGATGAGAAGCCGATGCTGGAAACAGCAGAGGAATGGCCGATTCACCGGGATGCACCGTCCTATGAGGAACAGGCGGCATCAAGTGAGATGCTGGAAACCGGCATCAAGGTCATTGATCTGATTGCTCCTTACCAGAAAGGCGGAAAGATTGGCTTGTTCGGCGGTGCCGGTGTCGGCAAGACCGTTCTGATTCAGGAGCTGATCAACAATGTAGCCAATCAGCACGGCGGTATTTCGGTGTTCACCGGTGTCGGTGAGCGAACCCGTGAGGGCAATGACCTATATAATGAGATGAAGGAAAGCGGCGTTCTGGAAAAGACCTGTCTTGTGTACGGACAGATGAATGAACCGCCCGGCGCAAGAATGCGTGTCGCGCTTTCCGGTCTGACAATGGCGGAGTATTTCCGTGATACAGAGGGACAGGATGTTCTGCTGTTCATTGATAATATTTTCCGTTTTACGCAGGCAGGCTCGGAGGTTTCCGCGCTGCTCGGCAGAATGCCTTCTGCTGTCGGCTATCAGCCGACGCTGGCGACAGAAATGGGCGCGCTGCAAGAGCGGATCACTTCGACCGGAAAAGGGTCGATCACATCTGTTCAGGCGGTTTACGTTCCGGCGGACGATCTGACAGACCCGGCACCGGCAACGACCTTTGCACATCTCGATGCAACAACGGTGCTTTCGAGACAGATTGCATCCCTCGGTATTTATCCGGCAGTGGATCCGCTGGAAAGCAGTTCGCGTATTCTATCTCCGGAGATTGTCGGACAGGAGCATTACCGTGTGGCGCGTGAGGTGCAGACAATGCTGCAACGGTATACGGAATTGCAGGACATTATCGCCATCATGGGTATGGATGAGCTGTCGGATGAGGATAAGCTGACGGTCAGCCGTGCGAGAAAGGTGCAGCGATTCCTGAGTCAGCCGTTTTCTGTTGCAGAGCAGTTTACCGGTATGCAGGGCAAATATGTGCCGATTGCGGAGACCATCCGCGGTTTCCGTGAGATCATTGACGGAGAGCATGACGATATTCCGGAGTCTGCATTTTTGTTTGCCGGAACCATCGACGACGTACTGGATAAAGCGAAAGCGTTGGAGGGTGATGCAGAGTGAGTACATTTCCGCTGCAAATCATCACGCCGGATAAGGTGTTTTTTGACGGTGAGGTTCAGCGTCTGGTAGTGCGCACAACGGAGGGCGATGTCGGTATATTGGCACGGCATGAAAAGTACGTTGCCGCGTTGCAGTCCGGACCGATTAAGCTCACAATGGAAGACGGAACAGTGCGTATTGCTGCACTGTCTGGCGGGGCGTTGAAGGTATCACCCGACCGTACCGCAATTTTAGCGAATGCGGTGGAATGGGCGGAGGATATTGATGTGGAGTGGGCAAAACGCTCAGAGGAGGATGCCCGCCGCAAGAAAGAACGCAGTGAGACACAGTTTGATCAGCGTGCGGCGGAAGCAAAGCTGCAACGCGCACTGAACCGTTTGCGTGTCTCATCCATGCACGAATAAAAAAATCAATCAGAAAAGGAATTGTGGATAGTATGAAAAAGACAAAAGTTTTCGGAACAATTACGCTGATATTGGCGTGTCTTGCTGTTGTGTTGCTGCTGGATATACCGAAGTTTCTGAAATATCAGACCGGCGACATCAAGAGCATCAACGACAGCAACCTGACACTGGATAAAGGTGATTTGGTTGACGGCACCGTTGAGTATTGCTGGGGCTGGGCTGTGGAGCAGTATGACACAACATTCGGTATCCGTACTTCATCCAACAGCACACTGCGGTATTACGCATTGGAACTTGACAAGGGTACGCTGCTGCTTTACGAAACCGGAAGTTCTGGGGATTACAGCAAGCTCGATCAGATCACAACACAAACCGGTACCTATTATGAGTCGCTGTATGATTACCTCGACGGAAAGATTGATCTGGAAGAAGTTTCGCTGCCGACATCCACGCTGGACATTCAGGGTGTTGTGAAAACGATGCCTTCTGATGTGCGCAACCTTTTCAAAGAGTGGTATGAGGACGATGCAAACTTTGATGCGGATACGGAGATCTATATGATTACCCGTTCCTCTTTCGACCGTTTGTTCATTTCTTTGATCATCGGTGCAGTGGCAGCAGTCCTTGCAATCGTATTTCTGATCGTGACCATTGTAACACACAAAAAAGAAAAATACAATCAGCAATTCGGATATTAATGAATGCCCGACGGGGCAGCGTATAAAAAGGGGATTTGATTCTAATGAAAAGAAAACACCGATTTCTTGCCATGTTGTCCGCTTTGGCTCTGCTGATGCCGCATATTTCTGCTATACCGGTGCAATTTGCAAGTGCTGCGGATGATACACAGGATGACTGGCTGCATGTCGAAGGTGACAAAATCTGTGATATGAACGGCAATGAGGTCTGGCTGACCGGCGTCAACTGGTTCGGCTACAATGTCGGCTCGCAGGTGTTTGACGGCGTATGGTCAGTTAATATGCACGACTGTCTGCGGTTGATTGCGGATCACGGCTTCAATCTGCTGCGCGTGCCGATGTCCACAGAGATTATGCTGCAATGGAAAAACAATGAGCCGGACAGCATGATCAAGGTCAATACCTACTCCAATCCTGAGTTGACGCTCGAAGGGATTGAGGGCGGAACGGTCATGTACAGCTTTGACATCTGGAATCTGGCGGTGCAGTGGTGCAAAGAGCTTGGCATCAAGATCATGATTGATGTCCACAGCGCATCCACCAATGCAGCAGGTCACCAGTGGGCATTGTGGTACGATGACAAATTCAGCACGGAAGACTGGATTGAAGGTCTGACGTGGATGACAGAGTACTATAAAAATGATGACACGATCATTGCGTTTGATCTTGAAAATGAACCGCACGGCAAAAAGGATGAGGGCAATTTTGCAAAATGGGATGACTCAACAGATCTGAACAACTGGAAATATGCCGCTGAGCGTTGTGCTGCTGAGATTCTTGCCATCAATCCGCATGTGTTGATCATGGTTGAGGGCATTGAGAGTTATCCGAAGTTTGACGAGGGCGCAGACTGGAATTCCGTATCGAGTGATTACACAAGACCTCCGTATCCGTACAGCAATTACTACGGAGCGTGGTGGGGTGCAAACTTCCGCGGTGTACGGGATTATCCGATTGATCTTGGTGCTTTTCAGAGCCAGCTTGTATATTCCCCGCATGACTACGGTCCGGAGGTTTATAAGCAGGAGTGGTTTTATCTGAATGATGACAGCAAGACCTTCTCGCGTCAGACATTGCTGGATGATTACTGGTATGACACATGGGCATTTATTGCCGAAGAGCATATTGCGCCGCTGCTCATGGGCGAATGGGGCGGCTGGGTCGATGAGGAACACGATCTGACCGGTGAAAATGTCCACTGGCTGCAAGAAATCCGTGATTATATGATCGACAAGCACATTCATCATACATTCTGGTGCTTCAATGAAAATTCTTCTGATACCGGCGGATTGGTTTACGACAATTTCGGCACTTGGGATGACGTGAAATATGACTTCATCAAATCGGCACTCTGGCAGGATCAGAACGGTGTGTTCATCAGTTTGGATCATCAGTATCCGATCGGTGCAAACGGACAGTCGCTCAGCGATTATTACGGCGGCAGCGTTTCGACCGGCAGCGGATCGACTGCTACCACGACATCCACAACAACGACGACTACTGTGACAGACGACACCTTTGTGATGTACGGTGATCTCGATGAAAACGGTATTATCAATACAGCTGATGCAATTCTTCTCTGCCGCGCGATCGCAGGGGTAGATGGCTTGCATTTAACTGTACAGGGGCGTATCAACGGAGATTGTGACGGGATCACAGGTTTAGACCAACGCGATCTCGTGTTGCTGCTTGGATTTATTGCCGGCAAGTACACATTTGATCAGCTTGGAAGACCGCAGACATAACAAAACAAACAGGCGGCTATATCATGCCGCCTGTTTTGCAGATCGGAGGGGTGTGATATGTCAAATCTGGAACAGGTACCTGCGTCGGAGCGAATACACATTGGATTTTTCGGTGCCAGAAATGCCGGAAAATCCAGCCTTGTCAACGCAATCACCGGTCAGGAGATTTCGATTGTTTCCTCTGTTGCAGGAACGACAACCGATGCAGTCAGCAAGAGCATGGAATTGCTGCCGCTCGGAGCGGTGCTGATCACAGATACCGCCGGATATGACGATGATGATGCTGCGCTCGGCAGACAGCGGATTGAAAAATCGCGCAGAGAGCTGTTTCGCACGGATATTGCGGTATTGGTGGCTGACGCTGCAAAACCGCTTGGTGAAACGGAACAGACGCTGATACAGTTGTTTGAACAGGAACACACGCCATATCTAATCGCGCTGAATAAAAGTGATGCGTATACGGAGCGTTTACAAACATTACCGCCGAATGCACTCTATGTCAGTGCGAAAACCGGTGAGGGCGTGCAGGAACTGAAAGAGATGCTGGGTGCGATTGCAAAGCAGGATGCGCCGGAGCGGTATATCCTGCGCGATCTTGTACAGCAGGACGATGCCGTGATCCTTGTTTGTCCGATTGATGAATCCGCACCGAAAGGCAGACTGATCCTGCCGCAGCAGCAAACACTTCGCGAGCTGCTGGATGCACATACATCCGCGCTGGTGGTGCAGCCGGAACAGCTTTCATCGCTGCTGCCTCTTCTGACAACGCCGCCGCGTATGGTCGTGACAGACAGTCAGGCATTTTCAGCCGTTGCTGAAATTGTGCCGGAGACCGTTTCGCTGACATCCTTTTCGGTTTTGCTTGCGCGGTATAACGGGTATCTGAAAACAGCAGTGGAAGGTGTGCGCGCTTTACAGCTTTTGCAGGACGGCGCAAGGATTCTGATTGCAGAGGGTTGTACACATCACCGCCAGTGCAACGACATCGGCACAGTGAAGCTGCCGCGTGCGATCAGAAAGTTGACCGGAAAAAACTTTGTACTGGAGTATTGTTCAGGCGGAACATTTCCGACTGATTTGCGCGGATATGATCTCGTCGTTCACTGCGGCGGATGTATGCGAACCGAGCGTGAGATTCATTGGCGGATGCGGACGGCTCTTTCGCAGGGCGTGCCGTTTACCAATTACGGAATTACACTTGCGGCGTGCAGCGGCATACTGGATCGTGTGCTGATGGGCGGACAGTTATTGGACGAGGGATCATCTTGCAGTCAGTAATGAAATCTGTTTTGTGTTTGTGAAATGCGATTCCGCTGCATCCTTTTTGCAGCGGAATTATTTTTATGACGAGCCTTGACAATTTTTATGATATATGGTATAATGATTGTGTTGTAAAAACAAGTGTGCGCCGCAGACGGATGAATGGGGGAGAAGAGAAATGTCTGATCGTGCGAAAAACTGGGTTGTTGTCGATGCGGGTGTCTTGCCGGATGTCATCACAAAAACTCTGACGGTCAAGCGGATGCTTGCAAACCGTGAGGAAAAAAGCTCATCGGCAGCGTGCCGGACGGTCGGCATTTCACGCAGTGCATTTTATAAATATCGGGATTCGGTATTTCTCTATGAGGAGCAGATGCAGGCGCGGATTTTCACAGTTTATCTGCTGCTGACAGATGCCGCAGGTGTGCTTTCCGGTGTGCTGCACGCATTGACAGAAGCCGGCGCGAATGTGCTGACACTGAATCAGAGCATTCCGGTTGACGGCGCAGCGACGGTCACAGTCACATTCCGAACGGAGGATGCTGCCGGAATTTCAGTACTGTGTACGTCACTCAGTGAGTGTAAGGGCGTTGTAGAAGTGCGGCTGCTCTCCGGTTCTTGAAAATTAGGAAAGGAAACTCCGTGAGCGTTACGCGGAGAAATGAGGGTTATGAAGAAATTTGCAGTTTTGGGTTACGGAACGGTCGGTTCGGGTGTTGTCGAACTGTTTTATAAAAACAGAGCAAAAATTGAGCAGAAGGCGGGCGCGCCGATGGAACTTGGATATATCCTTGATCTGCGCGATTTTCCGGATTCGCCGTATGCCGACAAATTTACTAAGGATCTCAATGTGATTCTGAACGATCCGGAGATCTCCGTTGTTGCAGAGTGCATGGGCGGTGTGGAGCCGGCGTTTACATATCTGATGCATTGCCTTAGTCAGGGAATCAGTGTTGTGACTTCCAATAAAGAGCTTGTGGCGCAGAAAGGCGCGCTTATGCTTGCCGCCGCAAAAGAGAATTCCTGCAACTGTTTCTTTGAGGCGAGTGTCGGCGGCGCAATCCCGATCATCCGACCGCTTCACCGCTGCCTTGCTGCGAACGATATTTCGGAAATTTACGGCATTCTGAACGGCACAACAAACTTCATTCTCGACAAGATGCTCAGTGATGATATGTCATTTGAAGATGCGTTGAAGCTTGCGCAGGAGCTTGGCTATGCAGAGCGTGAGCCGAGTGCGGATGTTGACGGTCACGATGCCTGCCGCAAGATCTGTATTCTGGCATCTCTTGCGTATGGGAAGCATGTATATCCGGAGAGTGTATACACGGAGGGCATCCGTGCAATTACACTCGAAGATGCTGCCGCGGCGGATGCATTAGACGGTGCTGTCAAGCTGATCGCATCGGTGCAGAGACTCGATGACGGCAGAATTCTTCCGGCGGTTATGCCGATGTTTGTTCCGCATGAAAATCTGATTTCGCGTGTAGACGGCGTATTCAACTGTGTTGAGGTTGTCGGTGATGCGATTGACCGTGCATATTTCTGCGGAAGAGGCGCAGGCAAGCTCCCGACGGCGAGCGCAGTGATGGGAGACGTTATTGAGGCTGTGAAGCATCATAAGACGGTGTTCTCTCAGGATTGGACAGATGTCGGGACACAGGATTTTGTTGCGGGGATAGATGCACTTTGCAGCGGCTTGATGATTCGGTTTGCTGCTGCGCATGATGCGGCAAAGATCAGCGAGTTCTTTGCGGAATATCTTGCAAAGCTCGGATATACCGATGAGCCTGTTATGGCAGTGGACAACGCGTGCCTGATTTCCGTGAAGCTGACAGCAGCCGAACGCGATGCGATCTGTGCTGCGGCAGCAGATGCCGGCATGGCAGCAGCTCATACGATTCCGGTGATGCCGGCATAATTCGGGTATAAGTGAAAGAAAAAGGGGACTGCACGAAGTGTGCAGTCCCTTTCTTGTTATTCAGCCCATTTATAGAGGGTCAGATTTTTGAATGTGATATTGCCGGAGGAGATGGAGCCGAGGAAGAAAGCAATTTCAACAGAATCATCTGCGCTGTTCACACGGAATGTTTTGGTGATCGTCTGGTACTCACCGGTACCCGTTACCGTGTCATTACAGTAAGATTTCTCAGTCTGATCTGTATTGCGCACTGCGTAATTGATCGCAGAACCGCTCGGCGGATTGACAGAGAACGTCAGTGTGTACTCTCCGGCGGAGAGGTTCAGACCGCGCAGATAAGCAATCATGGATTCATCATTACCGCCGCCCGCCGTGATATTGATATTATACGATCTGTCCCAGTCGCTGAAATACGGCCATGCGTTTGCTCCGGAAGCGGAATCGTACGAAAGGCTGTATGTGCCGTTTGCAGCAAAGTCCAGTCCGATACCGCTGTATTCCATACCGAGTGCATCACAGAGATGACTTGCCAGCAGATAGGAGTTCAGCTCATGTGTTTTTGCCGACGGATGCCAGTCGGCACCGATGCCGTTGTTTGTAAAGTCGTGCGTCGGAGACTGATAGCAGCTGACCTTTGCGTCTCCGAATTCTGCAACGGCTGCTTCGAGATACGGATATAGTTCCTCACATCCCATAATACCCAGCGTGCAGACGATAACAGCATTCGGATTGTTCTTACGAATTGTTCCGAGGAACTTAACGTATTTTTCCTGATATTCCAAACCACGCGTATCCAGATCCTTGGTTGCATAGGAATCGTCATTTGTACCGAGGTTGATTACGATTGCATCGACAGGGTTTTGCGCAAAATCCCACGGAACAGTATAATCGGAAAGTGAACCTGTATTTTCATAGATCGGCGGAACGAGGGAAGCCGTGTTGATTGTTCCGTCGTTGGAGTAGCCCGAGACAATTCCGTATCCGCTGTAACAAACCGCGCTGTAATCAGCGTTCAGAAGCTGCGCTGTCAGATAGGCATAGGAGAGAGAGAAATTCTCAGTTCCGGTCGAAAAACTGACATATTGTGAATCTGCTTCGACGCCGTAGGCACAGGTGATGGAATCGCCGATGAATTCAATGGAGAGAGCTTTTTTCGCAGTCGCTTTGACCGGAGAAGCAGCAGAAGAAGTCACGTCAAATTGCTTGACGCCGATTGCACCGTTATTTGCCTCAGAAAGATGCATGACTTTTACAGTAGCCGTCCGTTGTGTGCTGCCGGAGAACAGTTCAACCACTTGCTCCGGTTCGCTCATGACCACATCAGCAACAAGTTCTCCGTCTACATAGACGCCGTAACGCGGACGGTATTTTTCATCTGAATAGACACATCCGTCACCCTCAATGGTAACACTTGCTTTGGTGCCAGTCACAGTGCATTCAACCGCCGAGCCGCTTTGAACAAGCCATGATACACCGTCATTGGAAAGTGTGCGTCCGATTTTCTTGACATTGGTATCGGTCAGCGAAACAGTCTGCGTTTTCAATTCTCCGGTACCGGAGTTTCCCGCTGCGATAAGATCCCGTTTCAGCAGTGTGAGATCAATCGCATTCACTTTGCCATCCGCATTGTAATCATCTGCTTTTGTAACGGTGTCAGAAGCTGTCAGCGAGCGGATCAGATGAGTCACTCTTGTGTCGATGACAGGTTCCGCTCCGATTCCGGATGCAGGAATCATAGAGCAGGTGAGTACCGCTGCTGCACATGCAACTGCCAAGTATTTTACAGATTTCATAGCATATTCCCCTCTTTCTGATATAAAATACCATCCTTATTATAAAATACTTCTTCTAATTTGTCAATCATGTTTTTTCAATATCGCATTCGTACTGACTAATGCATATATAATCAAAGCACCCCGTACAGTTATCCTGTACGGGGCGTTTTCTATTCATTTTGGGAAGTCGTATTGACCGACAGATCGGTCTGCGATCCCGAAGCAGCACTGCTTTGTGCCGTTGACGAGGAGCTGATGTCAGAACTCGTCGTCGTATCGGATGTCGAACTCACGGAAGAAGCCGTGGTAGATGTCGTATCTTTGGTCGTTGCCGAGGTATACTTTGTCTCAATCACCGCATGGGTTGCACTCGGATCGGAGTAATCAGCACTTTCGGTCATCGCAATATTGGCGGATGCCGCCTCTGTGCCTTCCTGGTAAACGAATTCAAATTTTGGTGATTTCAAACCAAGAACAGCACGCAGATCATTTCCTTTGACACGCACAGTACCGCCGATCACGGCATAGGCGACATAGCCGCCTTCTCCGTATTCGAGTTTGATCCATTCATACGGTGTGCCTGACAATGTAACACCGTAGGTATTTTGGAGCTTGGCTTTCAGTGTGCTTGCAGAATAGACCTTATAGGAGTTATAATGCGGATCCGAAGTTTCATCGTGCTTCACAGGGATGCTGACAAGGTAGGGAATATCAGCGAAGAAGACATCCTTACAGGATGCCGTAGCACCGCCGCTGGAAGCGTAGAACATCGTCAATGCCGGCTGATTGTTGTAATACACAGCAATGCCGAGCACGGATCTGACTGCATCAATGATTTTTTGCGAGGGATTGGACTTGCAGGCGAGACCGGACGGTCCGCCGTTGTAGATATAGAACGTATAGGCGGCAACCGCCTGTGCTTTCAAAGCTTCGGTAGAGAAGCTGGAACCCATCTCGTTATTGACGATCTGGGCAATGATATTGACGACTGTATCGGTTTTGCCGTTTACAGTCAGCCGTTCGGTTTCCGGAGTACCCGTTTGAACGAGTTTGGTACCGGGATAATAAAATGCTAAGATTTGATCATACGTCCAACCGTCATACATAGCATAGAAATTCGCGCCGTTCTGGCTCATGCCAACGCCGTGTCCGAATCCGGACGAATAGAACACAACGCTGTCGGGATCAGCGACGATCGTGGTAGAAGCTGTAATCGTCGGTTCCGCGATTGTAGTAATCGTGGTTGTAACGGTCTCATCGAGGATGGTATCTGTTATCGCTGCAGTTGTCGTCGTAAGCGGGTCGTCCGGCTCCGTGTTTGCTGCCTCGTAGCTCGTCAGGGAAAGACTGTCCTCATATTCATAGAGATTTGCTTTCCAATCGGAGTCAACAGTATAATACGCATCTGCATCTGCGGAAAGCTCCGTCAGACTGTCCTCCGGCATGACCGGTCCTGTGATGGCTTGTACGTCCACCGCATTCGCGTGAAATCCCGAAGAGGCGGCATATGCAGTATCGGCAGCTCCTGAGCGCTGCGCAGCGGCACTGTCGCCCTGTACGCCACATGTACTGGTGAAGCACAGAGCAGTAGAAACCAGAATCGCTACGCGGCTTCGTCGCATTCGAGCTTGCATAGTTTCTCTCCAATATTCAATCTCACCGGCTGAAACCGGCTTTATTTCCCCAAGATTGTTGTGGGGATTTTGTCTAATCGTTTGTGTCGTCCTTTCGCGGCAGGCATGGAGCAGCCGCGCGCACCATAGGAAAAGCGCATCTCACATCCTTTGAATTATGAAATTGATGGTAATAACCGGTAGAAAACTGTTTATGAAAAACAGAAAATCCAAAACAGATGCGGCGCGCTCAGAGAAGAGGTGCAGTTTCTCGTTCTATTGCAAACAGAATTCATTCTGCGAATCTATCTCTTTTGCTGCGGGAAATCATATCACAAAAAATGTGTTGTGCGCCGCAAGGAGTCCTGCGTTGCGTGCGGCAGTGCGCCGCAATCGCGTGTGATATGAAGCAGCATATTCCGCATGCAGTCGATTGGATGGGAGATAAAACCGTCCGTTTCATCATCGAATCCGCAGGAGGGCATACGAATCATGACCCTGATCAATCATCTGTCGGCCCATAGGGGACAAAGAGATCGGGATCGTAGTTCATGCTATGGTTGTTATAATATGATAAAGGATACAGTGCGTTGGTATTATATCCGCTGTTCTCGGTTCCCTCATAAGGATCCTCACCGGTACGCAGCATTCTTGCCATCACAATGAGTTTGGCGTTGGCTACCGTGCTGTTGCAAGTGTAAAGCGTCAGCAGGGGATCGCCGTAGGTCACATCGACATCGTTATAAATAATGTTGCGCTTCTTGGCTTCATTGACATAATCGTAAAATTCTGTCTCGCTGTTGAAGTAGAGTGAGTTCCAGCAGTCGAACGCATACTCAGATTCCGTGTCTTCGCTGTCCACAAGAAATACCGCAAAGATCTTATAGTCATAGTTCTTATACAGCGACTGCAAGTGTACAATCGGATGTTCAGAGTAATAACTGTAATTCCGGATATAATCTTTGAGACTGCCGAACATGGAACGGTTGTTCATGTTATGACCGTATATTACAAGATTATCGGAGTTCTTTGAAATGCGTCTGTGATTGACGACCTCATCAAAGTGGCAGCGATAATCGAGGAAAATACAGCCGGCTTTGCTGGTTTCCTGATTGAAGGAACGATTGAGATAATAGTCGTTGGTGTTAACCGAGATGTCGTCAGATTTTTTCTGCACGACAGGGTAGCTGATTTCCGTGTCAGGGATCGTAATATACCCGACGAGATCGGGATTCTGACTCAGGAGCAAATCAGCGATTTCGTTCTGCTCTAAATATTCAACCACGGTACCTGTTTCAGGATCCGTGACATAGGAATCCTCTGAGAAGCCTCTGTTGCTGCGTGTCTCTGCGAGTCGGTTCTGGATTTCTTCATACTCCTTTCCGGAGTGATACAGCATCAAGTAATAGTTGCTGATCAGGAAGGTACAGACCCCGACAACGACCAGAGCTGAGAAAAATATAATTTTACGAATGGATTCCAGCAGAGAGTCCCCGCGCCAAGGGAAGATATATTTTAATATATCAACAAATGTAAACTTGCGCTTTTTCTTTCTCTTTTGATTTCCGTTCTGTGCCTTGGATTTGGTTCCGGCATTCGGGCTTGTCCCGGATTTCCTTCCGGCTCCTGAACCAGTATCCGCAGGAGTTCCGGCTTTCTTTCCGGTAGTTGCTTTCTTGTCAGAATTGGTCTTCGGCTGTTTCTGCTTCGTGGCAGCAGAAGCATTTGCATTGCGTTCCTCAAAAGAGTTTGCGGCGGACGGCGGCTCATTCAATCGGCGTTTCTGCTCAATTTCTTCGAGTATTGCCGTCACATCGCCCGTTTTCTGGCTCACACTGTCATTGGTATCCGAAGTTCCCTCCGCTGAGCGGTCTGCGCCGTGCGATTCCGCATGTCCTGCGGCTTCCGCATTTGCATTCAGCTCATTGTCGGTTCGTCCGTTCACCGCAGAAGCGGCTTTGTCCGTCAGAGACGGCGAGCCTGAAACGGTAGAGGACGCCTGATCCTCAGGGGAGATCCCCGTCAGATCGTCGGCATAATTTGGTTCACGATTGTTTTTTTGCATAGCAAAAGAACGCCTCCATCATCTGCACGGATGCACCGATCAGTACACGCGAGTGAACCGCGGGCTGTCAGAAGCATTCATGCTCAGGTCATGCTGCGCGGGTCAAGTTCAGCCCGTGCGAGCAAAATTTGTTTCGCAATCTGAAACACGCATACAGCGGTCATGTGCCGGATGCCGCTTCGATCAAGGTTCCCCAGTTCGGAGAAATCCAGCTTTGCGGCAGCCACCTGATTCCGAAAGGCGAAGCCCGCGTAAACGGTTCCGACAGGAAGTTCTGCGGAGCCGCCGCCGGGTCCGGCCAGTCCGGTTACTGTCAGGCATAAATCCGCGCCTGAAAGACGCGACAGCCCTTCCGCCATAGCATAAGCAGTCTGGCGGCTGACAGCACCGTATTGATCGAGGATACCGGACGGTACATGAAGCAAGTTACGCTTCATCCGATCAGAATAGGTGCAAATACCAAGCTCAAAAACCTGAGATGCGCCTGGCACTGATGTAATACGTTCGGAGAGCAGACCGCCTGTCAGGCTTTCGCCTGTTGCGACAGATAGGCTATTCTCCGATAATAATTGTACTACATCAGGGCAGTCTTTGTCAAGATTTCCATGTAGAATTTCAGAATCTTTACCATACTCTTCGCAAATGACATCCTGAATATGCATATTTCCTCCAAATTTTACATTCTGTTTGTGAATGAAGTGTGAATTTGTAATTATATATACCGTTTAATTTATCAACATTTTCCGATTTTCTCCGACACAGAACACAATATGTAGTTTTCAGAGAAAATATCACGATTTTTTTGATGTAGCGTTCATGTCGGGCTTGCTGAACGGTTTCATGTGTCAAAATGACATGATACGGCACTATATATAGAAAAGCGCATCCCTTGAAGTTTCATCCAAGGGATGCTGCTTTGTGCAGTTTACTTCCCGTACGCCTGTGCGAGCTTTTGGAATGCCGGCAGACTGCGCTCGATCATTTCCGTGGTGACACAGTAAGCGATACGGACGTAGCCCTCGCAGCCAAACGAATCCGACGGAACGAGCAGCAGTTCAAATTCGCGTGCTTTTTTACAGAATGCGTTTGCATCCGGTTCCAGAGCCTGTACCCAGAGATAGAAAGCTCCGTCCGGATTGATGCAGCGATAACCGTACGCAGTCAAGTTGTTGTAGAGCAGATCGCGATTTTTGCGATAGACAGTGAGGTCAGCGGTTTTTCCGAGATTCTCTGCAACCACGCGCTGCATCATGCTCGGTGCGCAGACGAATCCGAGTGCTCTGCCGGCACCGCACACTGCCGCATATACGAGGCTGCTGTCCTGCATGTTCGGGGATACGACAATGTAGCCGATGCGCTCGCCGGGCAGAGACAGTGATTTGCTGTATGAATAGCAGACAAAAGTATTGTCATACAGATTGGTGAGATACGGAACGACAGCGGTATCATCATAGACCAGTTCGCGGTACGGCTCATCTGCAATCAGATAGATCGGATGACCGTATTCTGTTTCCCTCTCACGGAGAATGCCGCAGAACGCTTTGAGATTCTCTTCGGTGAAGATGACACCGGTCGGATTGTTCGGCGTGTTGATGATCACCGCTTTGGTGTCCGGCGTAATCAGTTCACTGAATGCGGCAAGATTCATCTGGAAATTTTCTGTATCGGCAGGAACAACAGTCAGCTTTGCACCGGCTGCCTCGACGAAGACGCGATATTCCGGGAAGAACGGTGCGAACGTCATGCAGGTATCGCCCGGACAGAGAATCGCGTGGAGTGTAACGGTCAGAGATGCGGCTGCTCCGCATGTCATGTAGATGTTGGAGGCAGAGATGCCGGCGTTGAAACGGCTGTTCAGATCATCTGCGATTCTTTTGCGGGTCGGTTCTGCGCCGACGGCAGAAGTGTAGCCGTGCAGCAGCACGGAATCCGTTTCATCCATCAGTCTGCGCATGGAGGCGTGTACTGTCTCCGGAGCAGGAACACTCGGATTGCCGAGGCTGAAATCAAACACATTTTCTCTGCCGATCTCCTGCGCGCGGCGGTTGCCGTATTCAAATGTTTCGCGGATGACAGAAGGAGCCTGTCCGAGTGCCAGCATAGATGTACTATACGGTTGGAAAGCCATAGGTGAAAACCTCTTTTCTGATGAATTTGACACAAACCGCACAACGGTCTGCCCTGTATGTATGATACCAGAAAAATCAGGATTTGTCAACCGGAGAAGATGCGGTGAATTTCCGAATCCGACAAAATCTGCACAGCACATGCGCTATACTGAATCTATAAACAGAGAAAGGATGACCGCAAAATGGTTGAAATCAAACAGGAGCCGCAGAAACTGACGGTATTTTTAAGCGGAGAAATTGACCATCACCATGCAAAGGAAATTCGTGAGACGGTTGATTATGCCGTGCGCGAACAGCTCCCGCCGGTGGTGGTGCTGGATTTTCGCCGTGTGACTTTTATGGACAGTTCCGGTATCGGACTGATCATGGGACGCGCACATTTAATGGAGGAATACGGCGGGGTACTGGAAATCCACAATCCCTCGCCGCAGATCAGAAAAGTGCTGCGTATTTCCGGTGCGGACAGGCTTGCTGTCCTGCGGACGCAGACATTCGGAAAGGAACAGGATCATGAATACGCTCAATGAATTAAAATGCACATTTCCGGCGCGCTCTGAAAACGAGAGCTTTGCAAGAACGATGGTATGTGCCTTTGCTGCACAGTTGGATCCGACGGTTGAAGATCTCGCAGATCTGCGGACAGCAGTTTCCGAAGCCGTGACAAACAGCATTGTCCACGCCTATCGCGGGTGTGAGGACGGCATTGTGTCCGTGACAGTGCGCCTATTGCCCGGCGCGGTGATCTACATACGGATTTCCGATCGCGGCTGCGGCATTGCTGACATCGGACAGGCGATGACGCCGCTCTATTCCAGCGCGCCGGCAGAAGAGCGGGCGGGACTTGGATTCACAGTGATGCAGAGCTTCACTGACAAGCTCACTGTCCGGAGCAAGATTGGCAGCGGCACGACGGTTGTCATGAGAAAGTGTATGCGTCATGCAGACGAAGCAGATGCCGAAACCTGCGGTTGATGCGGAGGCGCATCTTGGGCTTGCACATCTGTGTGCGAACCGATTTCGCGAACGCGGCATTGAATACGAAGAATTGTATTCCGCTGCCTGTATGGGACTGGTCAAGGCGGCGAATGCGTTTGATTTGTCGCGTGGTGTATGCTTTTCGACCTATGCAGTGCCGGTGATTATGGGTGAGATTCGGCGTTTGTTTCGGGAAGGAAAAAGTGTACACATCGGAAGAAAGCTGCAAACGCTGTCTGCGCAGGCGATGAAGATCTGTGATGCACTGCGGCAGGAAACCGGAAAGGAGCCGACGGTCAGACAGCTTGCCGACGCGCTGCAAATATCCGAGGCGTATGCCGCGGAGGTGCTGAGTGTCTCACAGCCGACAGTTTCTCTGACTGTTCAGACGGATGACGGACTGAAAGAAATGGCATTGACCGTACCTTCTCCGGAAACTGCGCTGACGGAGCATCTGGCATTGCAGCAGGTCTTGTCACTGCTCTCGGAAAAAGACCGTTTGCTGCTGGATCTGCGTTACGAACAATGTTTGACACAGTCTGAGACAGGCAGACGTCTCGGCATGACACAGGTGCAGGTTTCCCGTCGGGAGAAAAAGCTGCTCTTGTTTCTGCGGAATGAGCTTCTGAAATAAAACAAGGGGACATCCGGCGATTCGGATGTCCCTTTTGAGTTTTGAATATCAGTCGTTGCTTTCCGGATAATCCTGCACTTCTTCATCCTGCTTTTTTCTGCGGCGATATTCCGTCGGCGTAATACCGACATTCTTTTTGAATTGGTGCATGAAGTGAACGTAGTTGCTGTATCCGCTCTGGTCTGCGATATAGGCAATGCTGTAATCGGTACTGGAAAGGAGCCGCTTGGACAGTTCAATGCGGCTGTTGATGACATCCTGCGTAAAGCTGATGCCGAAGCAGCGCGTATACAGTTTCTGGAAATATCCGCGGCTCAGAATCAAATCCCGGCACATGGAATCAATATTCCAGTCTTCCTGCGGATTGCTGTAAATGCGCTCACGCAGGCTGACAAATTCCCTGTAATATGGGGAAGCCTTTTCGTTTTGTTTGGATGCTCGGCTTTCCTCCGTCTGTGCAAGGACAGAGCGGGCGATTTCTTCAAGAGAAGTATCGGCAGGGATATAATCGCAGAAGTAACCAAAGCTTGCAGAAATCTTATACGGCTTCCGGGAACTCTGATTATAGTGTTCCAGATAACCGGTAATGGCATAGACCATGCGCTGACAGGCATCTACCTCGTAATCCTGATAGCCGACAATCGCAAAATCCGCATCCTCAATGCGAGCGCAGCGTTCGTAGGTGGTGCAGCAGTTGTTCATGGCATTGGCAAGCACAGTCACTGCGCTGTCTCCCTCGGAATGTCCATATGTCTCATTGACTTGCCGCAGAGAATCGAAGCTTGCATAGAGCAGCAAAAACCGTCTGTGTTCATTTTTTGCGGCTGTAAAGCATTCCTCGGAAAACTTCTTGTATCCCTCTCCGTTATACAGACCCGTCAGAGCATCGCGGATGGAAGAGAGATAAATGCGGTTGTTGAATCGTTTGAGATAATTCTGCATACGGACAAATTCCAGAGCCGTGTTGACATAGGATGTCCATGTGCAGTAGATCTTATCGTAGGTATCCAGCCGCTCACCGAAGCATACCACAGAAACACCGAAAAACCGGTCATCATGGTGAAGCGGGGTGAAGAAGAACGTCGCCGGTTTATCCCGTTCTTCGTGCAGACGCGGCAGCATTTTTGCGAAAGCGAACGGTTTTGTGACGACCACACTCTGTTTTCCGTCATGGAGAATTTTCAGCAGCATATGCTGCGGGAATCCTTCTCTGCGGTACTCAGACGGATTTTCAAGCGCACCGCCGCCCTCCCAATCCTCACAGAGGCAAAGATAGTACTCCTTGCATCCGCGGATCAGGTACGCATTCTGTCGCACAGCATCCATACATTCATCGAGTGTTTCCTGCCGTGTCAGGCGAATGCCCATATTGCTGTTTTCAAACATAATCTGATAGTAGTCCAGATCTTCATCGACCCGGATCTGATGTTTCAGATAATCAAGATCCGCACCGCAGGAGCAGCTGTTTCCTGTGATAACTTCAATGCGTTCGGTCTGTGTCAGCGCACAGGTTTCGCCGGTCATCATCTGATAAAGCTTGGCAACGCTTTGTGCGCCGAGCCGGAAGTTCTTTCGGACATAGCTTGTGAGCGGAATCAGACTTTGCGTTTCTGTCAGAGATGCGTCATATCCGGTGACCATGACATCTTCCGGAATACGAATGCCGTTTGCGATCAATTCGTGACAGAGTGCTTTTGCCATCGGATCGTTGCCGCAGACAACGCCCTGCGGCAGCTTTCTTTTTCCGCTGATCAGCTCCGCAGCAAGCTCTTTGGCAGAGGGGTACCAGTAATCGCCGTATATGATGTTTTCATCCGGTACAGAGAGTCCATGCGCTTCCATCGCGTCCTGAAAGCCCATCACGCGCTGGATCGCAGTTTGATTATCGGCAGGACCGGTCAGACAAATCAAATCCGTCAGACTGTGTACGGTCAGTAAATGCTCCGTGATCGCAGCAAAGCCTGTTCGGTCATCCATAGTCAGGTATGGGAAAATATCGGATATGGTATCAATTACAAGCACCGGGAGTTTTTGCTCTTTGAGAAGCTGATCCAGGATTTCCTGTTCCTCCGTCGCATGCATGGAATTGCGCAGATAGAGAATACCGTCCAGCATCTGGAAATTTATATAGGAGAAGATGTTGCACTCCGATTTCTGATGCGGTGTCATTGTCGGATAGTTGGTGATGCAGGAGAACACAGCAACATCCATGTCCAGCGAGAATGCCTGTGCAGAAATGCCTTTCATCAGGCGACGCTGCATCAGTTGTTCTGTTTCACACGCGATCACGCCGATCAGCAGTCGTTTTTTCATAAGCGACCTCCATCGTGTCCGGTTTCATCTGTTTACAATTTTTATCAGTATAGCACAAAAAGACATATATGTCAAGTTGTTTTTTCTTCTTTCAAACAATATTTGTGTAATTACGGTAAAAAAAACAAGGCAAAAAGTATATCCCGACCGGTTTATCGGTCGGGATAAGACATGTTCAATCGTATTCAGTTGTGTCTTATTAAGAAATCGCATCCTTGATGGCTGCTGTCAGTTCCTCATAGGTCTCGAACGCAGGCAGCTCAGGGTGATCCTTTTTGATCTGCTCAGTGCTGCGGAAGAGAAAGCCCGCTTTGCTAGCGAGGATCATTCCAAGATCGTTATAGCTGTCGCCGCTGGCGATGGTCTGGAAGCCGATCGACTGCAATGCCTTGACGGTTGTCAGCTTTGACTGTTCGCAGCGCATTTTGAATCCGGTGACTTCACCGTTTTCTGCAACTTCCAGAGAATTGCAGAAGATTGTCGGATAGCCGAGCTTTGCCATCAGCGGTGCAGCAAACTGTGTGAAGGTGTCACTGATAATGATAACCTGTGTCATTGTACGGAGGTTGTCCAGGAACTCCTTTGCACCCGGCATGGGTTCAATGGTAGCGATGACATCCTGAATCTCTTTGAGACCGAGACCGTGTTCTTTCAGAATCGCAATGCGGTAGCGCATGAGCTTATCATAATCCGGCTCATCGCGTGTGGTCTTTTTGAGTTCGGGGATGCCGGTTGCCTCAGCGAATGCAATCCAGATTTCCGGAACCAGAACGCCCTCTAAATCCAAGCAGATGATATGCATATAACATGTCTCCTTTACATAGATAGTAGGATGTGCAGCAGATTGCTTACGGCATTATTATACCACATTTCTGCTGATTCGTCAATGTTTTCTGCGTCTTGCAGACGGATCGTGTGAAAAATTGGGGGAATTTTTGCGGAGTGCTTGCACTTTTACCCGCATTGTGGTATACTGAACGACAGAAAGGATGGAGATAGTATGAATTATAAAGGCGGCATTGCGGCGATTGCATCGCTCGCTCTTTTCCTGACAGCATGCGGCGGAACTGAAAGCAGTGTGTTTTCCGCATCAGATCCGGTTCCGACTGAAAAGCATATGGTGATACTTGGCGATTCCATTTCTGCCGGGTACGGACTGGAATCGCCGGTAACGGATAAATACTCTACACTCCTGATGAATATGCTCAATGAAAATGACGATCAAATTGTCTGGTCCGAGTATAACTATGCTGTCAGCGGTGATGACACTACGGATCTGATTGACCGGCTGGAATCGGGCAGAGCTGTGCGCCTTCCCTCTGCGGATACTATTATAATTTGTATCGGTGCGAACAATCTGCTCGGAGCCTATACAAATTATTTGCAGTCTTTGATCGGTGATGCAGATGTGACACAGATGACAGATGAGGAATTAGAGCAGCTCGAAAGCGATATACTGGAAAAAATGCAGAACGACACCGACATACAGACGGAGCTGGAAACGGTGATAGATGAAGGGCTTGTGCGGATGGAGAACGATCTGGAAACGATTTACACCTGGATCCGCGAGCGGAATGCTGACGCAGATATTTATGTGATGAATATATACAATCCGTATGCAGGTGTCACGCAGACGCTGCCGAATACAGATTTGGAAATGGGGGCGTTTTCGGCAGAACAGCTGGAACGCTGCAACAATATTCTTTCCGCATGGGAGGCTGCACATACCGATCTCATTCCGGTAGACCTTGCAGAAGAATTTGCAGGATATGATCCGGTGCCGATCATCGGAGATACAAGCGGGGCAGGGGATGTCTATCTTGATCCGCATCCGAATGCAGAAGGGCATAAGATCATAGCCGATCTCCTTTTTGAAACGATTTCAAGAACACAGGCGGCATCATAAATCACAGTGTTTCATGTGAAACAGCGGAAGGAACAAACGATGTGTGAAAAAATCAGGCGATCCGTGATATTTGATCTTGACGGTACATTGCTGGATACATTGACGGATCTGAAAAACAGTCTGAATATTGCTTTGCAGCAGTCCGGATTTCCGGAACGGACACAGGACGAAGTACGGCGATTTGTCGGAAACGGATTGGCAAAACTTGTTGAACGGGCTGTGCCGCAGGGAAAAGAAAATCCGCTCTATGAAACAGTTCTTCTGGAAACCCGCACGCAGTACGCGCTGCACTGCGAAGAATTCACGGCTCCGTATGATGGAATCCTTCCGATGCTGCGTGTATTGCATGATGCAGGCTATGCGCTGGGCGTTGTGTCGAATAAACCGCATAAACAGGTCGTTTCCTTATGTGAAACCTACTTTTCCGGGTATATGGATGGCGCAGCAGGCGGACAGGACGGAATCCCACTGAAACCGGCACCGGATTCTATTTGCAGTATGATGTCGCAGTTGCAGAGTGATGCAGCACATACGGTCTATGTCGGTGACTCTGATGTGGACATAGATACAGCGCGAAATGCCGGTGTTCCGTGCATCAGTGTGTTATGGGGATTCCGCGATATAGACTTGCTTATCAAAGCAGGCGGAACTTTATTTGTGGATGCGCCGTCAGAAATCACGCATAAGGTTTCGGAGATTTTTGGCGATTGAGATGAAATCAGCCGTAGAAAATTGACTTTCTGCGGCTGATTTGCTATAATATGGTATAATATACATAAACTATAATTAAAAATATTTTTGGAAAAGGAGCCGCGCTATGTGGGATCGGAAAACTGACCGGTTGTTTCTGGAACTGCGTGAGGATGCTGTATTGCTGTTTGATCAGCAGACGATGCAGCTGATTTATATGAATTCTGCCGCAAAAACGCTGCTGGGGAACTACTCGGAACAGATCAGCTGCACGACACTGTTTCCTGATCCGGCAGTCGAGCGATTGATTCGCCGTACCGTGGCAACAGGCAGAATGTCCGGCATCACGCTTGATTCCGTGCCGTGGTTCCCGGAACGCGCGGTGGTTCATATCACGCTGGCCGTCTGGGACGATGTTCCTGCGATCGGTATTGCAATCGACCGGAGACCGTACGGGCCGCCTGCGGAAGCGATGCAGATGATGAAAGCGGTGCTGACTTCCGCCTACTTTACCGCACTGCGTATTGATTTGCAGGAGCAGAGTGTTTCCGTTGTCAGTGACAAGAACCCGCTGATGAATACGCAGGCGAAATTTGCATCTTACGCTGATTTCATTCAGCTTTATGCTGAGGCGATGATTCATCCGGAGGATCGCGCACAGTTTCTTGCGAGTTTCACGGTGGAGCAGCTTCGGCTGTTTGTTGAGGCGAATACAATGCCGGCGTGTACAGTGCGCAGATCTCAGCAGGAAGAATACCGCTGGGCAAGCTTTGCACCCGCATCTGTGAATGAGCATATTGTTCTGCTGCTCGGAAAGGACAGCAATGAGCAGCGTCTGCAACAGGAACGCTCCGACCGTTACCGCACGGAGCTCAAAAACCTTTCCATGCGCAATCATTATATCATTTCCGGTGTCGGGGATATTTTCCGCCTGATGCTGCACATAGATCTGCAAACAGGCGAAACAATCATTTGCTCTTTGCATCCTTCTCTGCGTCCGTTCTTCAAAGAAAACGATGAAACGGTGTATCAGTTTGATGCTGTATGCACGCAGCTTTTGCGCCTTGTTCATCCCGATGACTTACACTTGCTGGATGGCGTGAAAACACTGGATCAACTCTGTGCTTCGACCGAGGAGCATATTATACTGGAATACCGAAGAATCACTTTGAACGAAGATCCGGATACCAGTGCGAGATGGACACGCGCTGTCATCACATTTCTGCGCGGTGAAAACGGTATTCCGACCGGTGCGATCTACGCTGTGCAGGATATTGACGATCAAAAACGTCAGGATCTTGCGATGAAGCATTCACAGGAAACATTGACGACGCAGTTTTATACGCTGATTGAAAATCGTTTCCTTTGGTTCATTGAATATGATTTCGGTGAACAAATTGCCCGATGTTATCAGATAACGAACCATACCGTTCAGCCGCCGCAGGAGTGTCCGTTCGGACAGTTTTTTGAGAGACTGATTATGCCGAACTGTCATCCGGAGGATTTCAAACGTGTCGCGCTGTCACTGCTGCCGCGCGCTGTTGAGGATGCTTACCGCAGCGGAAAACGGCAGGTATCTGTTGAATACCGGCATCGCAGTGCAGAAGGCGGCTGGAAATATGTACAGGCAGAGATGTATCTGCAAACGGATGAAAATCAGAAGCCGCGTGCAATGCTCTATGTCTCAGATATTGACAGCGAGGTGCAAAGCCGTGATTCGCTCAGTAAATCCGAACACGAACAGTTGGTTCTTCGCCGGAAGTTCAGTATGATGGTGCAGGATTCCTTTGTCAGTGTCGGTGAGGTCGATCTCGACGCTGACCGGATCTCACATTATCAGATTGTCGGTTCGGATATGGTGCTGCGTGAAGATCCGCTGCCGTTCAGTGCGTTCTGTGAGGCATATCCAAAACGGTTTATACATCCTGATCATCAGGATCGTTTTCTGAAACAGTTTTCCTACCAGCAGATTTTGCATGCGGCACGCGAGCGCACGCAAAAGATCAAGCATCTGTTTTTGGTGGACATCAACGAAGATAAACAGTATTATTGGTGCAATATTGCAGTGCGATTTTTCCGGGATGAGAACGGGAAAGCATTTCTGATGACGCATGTGGAGAATGTGAATGATGAAATCCGCCGCCGTGACAGACAGCTCCACGATATGTTTGAATTGAAGCAACAGCTTCAAACAAATCTCCGAAACAAGGAACGGGCGCGCATTCGCAAAGCGCATCTGTTTCTTAATATCGCCAGCAATTTCCAGCTTGCACTCAATCAGATTTACGCAACGCTCGAACATCTGGAACATGAACTGCCGGATGATACGGAAAGCCGTTCCGATTTCCGAAAAATGTTTTCAGCATACGAACGCCTCTCGGCTATGACAGATTGCGCCAAGGACGTTCTGCTGCTGGAAAATAATCAGCTGCCGATTCTGAAAGAGCCGACACCGCTGCCCCGGTTGATTGACAAGATCAAGCAAAAAGCGATTCCTGCGCTGCGCGAGCGGAATTTGCAGATGATGGCATATACCAGTCATGTCACGCACGAAACGGTGTTCTGCGATTCCAACCGACTCTTATATATCATTGAAAATGTGTTTGTCAATGTGATGCAATCGCTTCCGAGCGGTTCTGCCGTCACTTTACAGCTCACGCAGTCTGCAATCGCAGGAGCTGCGGATCAGGCGATGTATGAGTTTTCTCTTGTGACACACGGTGACCGTGTTTCACAGGATATTCAGAGCGGATTATGCTCTCCGATTCCGAAGTCTGATCCGCTGCGTTCGCTGGAAGATGTATTTGTGCTTCATCAGAATGATGAACAGCAGCACAGTCTGTATTTAAGCAAGCGTTTGATTGCACTGATGGGCGGCACACTTGAATTCGTTCGGCTTCCGCAGCATGCAAGCGCAGTCATTCTCCGGCTTCCGCTGGTTTTCTTTCCTGATATTGTCATGTTTCCGCACCGATTTTGTTTTGGTAAGCGGGTGTTTGTATGGGATTCTCAGCAATCCTATGCAATGGCAACGATGGAAATGCTGCGCGAGATCGGCTGTCTCAGTGAGTGGCAGGCGGATTTTGAGCATGCGTGTGCTTACTTGCGGATGGCAGTCGCACAGAATCAGCCGTACGCGATTATTTTTGTGCGGCAGAGTGATTTGAACAGACAGAACCGCTGCTGTCTGGATGAACTTTTGCAGCTGCATCCGGATACGCCGATTCTGGTGCTTGCCGATGCACCGGCAGACGCACACACAAAGCCGACAGTTTCTTCTAATGCTGTACGGTATGTTCGCACGCCGCTGTTTCGTTCCGTTTTGGCAGAGCATTTGCGCAGCATTGCAGACAATGTATAATAAGAAGCGGACACATTCGTTCTTTTCGGATGTGTCCGCTTTATTTATGATTCTGACTGTTTCATCTTAATTCGTATCTTCGCAGTTGCAGATCGCACCGGTCGGGCAGTTTTCACGGCATACGCCGCATCCGGCACATTTTTCGTAGTCAATCCTTGCGAGAAAATCGGTTACGGTAATTGCCTTATGCAGACATTTCTTTTCGCAGATTTTGCAGCCGATACATCCGTTTTTGCAGTTCAGCTTCGTTGTTTTTCCGTTGTCGTTCGACGAACAGCGCACATCGAAATGCTTTTCCGTCGAACGCAGAGACAGCAGATGATTCGGACATACGGCAGCACATTTTTCACAGGCAACACATAGTCCGGGCTGAATATCGGCAATGCCGTTTATAATGTGGATTGCATCGTATTTGCACTCCTTTACACAATCTCCCAGTCCGATGCAGCCGTATGCACAAGCATTTGCACCGCCGAATAACCGTTTGGCAGCAGCACAGGACTGAATACCTTCATATGTGTATTTTTGCGTTGCGGCATTACAGTTGCCGCGGCATTTCAAAACCATGACTACGGGCTTGATTGCTTCCGCTTCTTTTCCCATAACTGCGGCAACCTTTGCTGCTGTTTCTGTACCGCCCGGTCTGCACAAATTGGTAGCAGCACCGTCGTTGACAACAGCTTGTGCGTAATCTGCACAGCCGGCATATCCGCAGGCTCCGCAATTTGCGTGCGGCAAAATCTCATCAATGGCAGAGATGCGTTCATCGGTCTGAATCGCAAACAGTTTGCTTGCGATAATCAGGAGAATCGCAGCGAGCAATCCGAGTGCTGCGAAAATCACAATGGGAATCAAATAAGTTTCCGTCATGATGCCCTCCTCATCCCATACCTGAAAACGCGAGAAAACTCAGAGAAACAATAGATGCTGCAATCAAGGTTGCCGGAACGCCCTTGAACATTTCCGGAATATCTGAGCTTTCCAACCGGTTTCGTACACCAGCAAAAATCAGAAGAGCCAAAGTAAAACCGATTCCGGCACAGGCTGCATAGAGCAGAGCTTTCAGATAACCGGTTGAGAATTGAGCGGAAGATGCAAACTGATCAATATTCAGCAGCGTTACTCCGAGAACCGCGCAGTTCGTTGTAATCAGCGGCAGATAAATACCCAGTGCCTTATGCAGCGGGGGAATTACCTTTTTTAAGACAATTTCCACAAGCTGTACAAACAGCGCAATCACCAGAATGAATGTCATTGTTTGCAGGTAAGCAAGCCCCATCGGTGCAAGCAGCAGCATATAGATCGGATAGGTGATCGCAGTGGAACAGACCATTACGAAGATGACAGCCGTTCCCATGCCGAGGCTGTTTCCAATATCCTTGGATACGCCGAGAAACGGACAGCATCCCATAAATTTCGACAGAACAAAATTGTCTGTCAGAATTGCGGAAAGTACGATTGCACAGATACTCACTGTGAACAGCCCCCTTTCGCAGCAGCGCAGGTATCCGCTAACGGACAGCCCTGACAACCGACAGTACGCGGTGCCTCGCGGTGTGCCAGCTTGCTGATGACTGCAATGACGCAGCCCAGAACAAAGAATCCGCCGGGCGCAAGTGTCAGAACGGAAACCGAGTATTCTCCGGTAAGCGGAATGCCGAACCATGTACCGGCTCCGAGTATTTCGCGTAATGAGCCGACAATCAGCAGCGATAGCGTAAATCCGACGCCCATTCCTGCACCGTCAAGTGCGGAACGAAGAACATTGTTTTTACAGGCGAACATCTCCGCTCTGCCGAGAATAATGCAGTTCACGGTAATGAGAGATAAAAATGTTCCGAGTGCCGTATACAGCTCCGGCAGATAGCCGTGCATTAGAAATTCGATCAGCGTCACTAAGCCAGCAATAATGACAATGTATGCCGGCAGCTTCACTGATTTTGGAATGACTTTTCGCAGCGCGGAGATGACAACATTGGAGCCGATCAGGACAAATGTTGTGGCGAGACCCATGCCGAGTGCATTTTTTGCCTCCTGTGTGACGGCAAGCGTCGGACACATGCCGAGCAGCCCGACGAGATTTGGATTTTCACGCAGAATGCCTTTGGTGAATTCAGAGGACAGCGGTGTTTTATTTTCCATTTTTAATCGCCTCCTCATGTTCTATGTAGGTTCTGAGCGCGAGATCAACTGCATTCCGGATGCCGGAAGAAGATTTTGTTGCACCGGAAACGGCATCGTATTCCGAACCGGGTGTGTTCCGCCCGATAAACTGCGAGAGAAACGCGTCTTGCTGCACTTTGTCAGCTTGTGTCGGAGAATCTTCAATCGAGACAATGCAGACACCGCTGACGCTGCCGCTGGAATCCAGTCCGATCAGGAGATGTTGACCGTCCTTTTCGTATCCTGTCGATGTCACATCAAAAATGATGCGCCCTGCTGCATCTGTGATGACCTGATTGATGCCCTCAAAATTCTGTTCCAAAGGTGTGTAATCAGATTCTCCGAAGGCTTCTGTCAGGCTTTGCTGTAAGCGTTCTTCTTCTGCGGCGGCAATGGTATCTGCGGTCAGGTCGTTTGCAAATGCGAGCGCGCCGCAGACAAATGCGCAGATCAGTGTCAGTACTAGCGGTGCTTTGACGGCATCAGGCATTGTTCTGCACCTCCTTTTTGGCAAGATCAGTGCCGAACGGTCTGCTTGCAGTTATCCGGTCAATATACGGTGTCAGAAGATTCATCAGCAGGATAGAGAACGAAACACCCTCCGGATACCCGCCGAACTGACGGATGACAAATGTCAGACAGCCGCAGCCGATGCCAAACAGCAGCTTTCCTTTGGCAGTCAGCGGGGTGGTGACATAATCCGTTGCCATAAAGACAGCACCGAGCATCAGCCCGCCGGAGAGAACCTGTGAGAGCGGATTGTTTCCTGCAATCCATGTGCAGAGTGCAAAGCTGCCGATGAAACTGATCGGTGCAGCAGGGGAGATGATTCCGCGCAGACAGAGATAGATTCCGCCGAGCAGCAGTCCGAGTGCGCAGGTTTCTCCGATGCAGCCGGCAGTATTGCCGAAAAGAAGATCCCAGTAGGTTTCCTCAGCACCGGTCAGCGGCGTCGCTGAGGAAACTGCATCCGTGTGAGGAAACCGGAATGTTGTCATGGTCGAAGTGAACGAGAGCATCAGTACAATGCGTGCGACCACTGTCGGATTTGCAAAATTTTGTCCCAAACCGCCGAAAAGCTGTTTTACGATTACGATTGCAACAAAGCTTCCGATTGCAGCCTGCCAATACGGAAGATCCGGCGGCAGATTCATGCCAAGCAGCAGACCGGTCACAGCCGCACTGAGATCACCGATCGTCTGCGGCCGCTTCATAAGAATGCGGCAGAGAAATTCAAATAAAACAGCAGAGCCGGTCGTTACGAGCAAGAGGATGAGCGCGCGCATACCAAAGTTCATACAGCCCGCCAGCGCGGCAGGGAGCAGTGCCAGCAGTACACAAAGCATAATATGCCATGTCGGAAGCGGCGCACGTTCATGCGGTGACGCTGCAACAAGCAACTGATTCATCGCTGCACCTCCTTATGTTTTCGGTAACAGCTGTTTTGCCAGCTGATGTGATTCGGCAAGCGGACGTCTGGCAGGGCAGACATACGAACAGCATCCGCAGTTGATGCAGAGCCGGAGGTGATGGCTTTCCAACGCGGCAATATCCTTCGTGCGAAATGCGCGTTCCAGCTCCATCGGCATCAGCTTCATGGGACAGGCTCTCATACATCTGCCGCAGCGAATACACGCAGATGCTTTCTGTGTTTTTACGGTTTTCATTGCGAGCAGCCCGTTTTGCTGCTTGGTAACCGGCAGATCAAGCGAAAACAGAGAGACGCCCATCATCGGACCGCCGCTGAATAATTGCTTGACTGATTCTAAATCACATTCCGCGAATTTCAGCAGATCACGCAGCGGCGTACCGATCGGGACACGCAGATTGCAGGGCTTGTTGACTGCATCGCCGTCTACTGTCACAACACGTTCCACCAGCGGAATTCCCGTCTGACTGTAACGGTAAAGATAGGCACAGGTACTGATATTCAAAACAATGACACCGATGTCGGCAGGAATCTTCCCTTCCGGAACCACTCTGCCGCAGGTGTGATAAATCAATACTTTTTCTGCGCCCTGCGGATAGACCGGCGGAAGCGGAACCACAGACACATCCACGAACTCCTTGCATGCCTCGGTAAGCTGCCGGATGGCAGCGGGTTTGTTGGATTCGATGCCGATACGAGTTTCTTTGATGTTAAGTAATTTCATCAGCAGACAAACCCCGCCGAGGATTTCTTCCGGTGCTTCGATCATCTGACGACAGTCGGTAGTCAGATACGGTTCGCATTCTGCGCCGTTTAAGATGAGCATATCAATCTTTTGTTTTGCATTGAGCTTGATATGTGTCGGAAAGCCGGCACCGCCCAGGCCGACACAGCCGGAAGCACGGACAGCGTTCAGCAGATCTTCTTTCGTCTCGATGACAGGTGCCGAACACATTGGAGAAAGTGTTTGTTTTCCGTCCGGTTCAATCTCGATACAGGGGACAAGCGCGCCGTTAATGGTCTGATACTGTGTGACAGCAGTGACTGTTCCGGAGACACTGGAATGAATCGGTGCAGAGAATTCGCCCTGCATCTCACCGATTTTTTCTCCGACCGTCACCGTATCGCGCTGTTTTACAATCGGTACGCACGGTGCGCCCATATGCATTTGCATCGGGATACGAACGAGTTTCGGCAGCGGGATGCACTCTGTCATCTTTGCTTCCGTATGCTTTCTATGCGGTAAATGGATCCCGTTCAATCGTTTCATCGCAAATATGTCTCTCCTTATTTCTATGCAAAAACAGCAGTATCTCCGGCGGCGTTTTTACGGATTTCGTGCCGCCGGAGATATATTTTTTATTTTTATATGTTCGGGGACTATCTTTTTTTGTGATCCTGTGGTATAATAGAACTCAGGATCTGCGCTGCGGCTGCAATTCGTCACGCGTTCTGGTGATGCTGTCCTCACTGATCTTAATCAGATTCAGCAGGGAAGATGCATATTCCTCGAAGTCCTCTGAAAGCGTTGCAGTTGTGACATACAAAGTTTCAGTATCTTCGACAGCATCATTTGTGCCGAGCGCGATGCCGCTGGATGCGGCTTTGATATTTGATTCATTGAGTGAAATGATTGCATTCGCGCTGTCGTTCGCAACAACCTTCGGCACTCGGAAGAGCTTCTGGTCGTTGTGCGGGCAGGCATTATAAATAATGCGGAACAGCTTATAGACCGACAGCATCAGATATGAGGATACCTCTCGGATCAAAGTGACCGAATTGGCACGCTGCGAGAAAGAAAACAGCAGACTGATAGAATTGTTGATGATCTTACGGTAAAAGCGAATCGCCTCATTGGAAGGCATCTCGTTGTTTCCGTCGTCATCGGGGATTTCTTCCAGAGTCAGTGTTTTTCCGCCCGGCTCCGGTGTTCTTCCGAGCAGATAATCGCAGGATACATTATAATAGTCTGCGATGCGGACCAGAAAATCCAGTCCGCATTCCCGGATGCCTTTCTCATAGTGAGAAAGCAGTGCCTGCGAAATGCCGAGATCTTTTGCAGCCTTTTTCTGGCTGATCTTACGTTCTTTTCTTTGCAGCGCGATGATGCGCGGAAAATCGTCATTCATGAGTTGAATTTCCTTCCCCCTGCGTATTCCATCAGTGTGCTGAGAAATGCACCGATGTACGATTTCATTATATAACAATCAGTATAATTTGTAAAGAGGAAAACAGAAAAAATATCCGACAAATTTTCATTCGTTTTTTTGTATATATCGTCAACGCCGTTTTCAATCGGCAGAAAGGATACTTTTATGCGCAACTACCATATTTCCATGTACCGGCACGGCAGAACCAATGCCAATGATAAGGGGCAGTATATCGGCACAACGGATCTTCCCTTGAATAACCTTGGAAGAAACGAACTGTATGAGAAGGCAGATCGCTTTGTATATCCGCGGTTTGAGCGCGTATATACCAGTCCGCTGCTGCGCTGCACGGAGACTGCCGAGATTCTGTTTCCGGATCGTGAGATCGTGGTAGCCGAGGAGTTTCGTGAGCTGCACTTTGGAAAATTCGAGGGGAAAACTGCCGAGGAGCTGGTTGGCGATGAGGCGTATCGCACATGGCTCAAAGGCGGCATGGACGCAAAGCCTCCGGAGGGCGAAAGTGTTGCAGAGCTTTGCATCCGGACATATCAGGGACTTTATCGCATTTTGCTGGAAATGATGCAGGAGCAGATGCAGCATGTTGCGATTGTGACCCACGCCGGTGTGATTTCCAATGCGCTCGCCTGCTTCGGTGTACCGAAGCTGGATCCCAAACAGATTCGGATTTCAGCAGGTGAAGGGTTTGAAATCCAGATCAATCCACAGATGTGGCAGCAATCTCAGGCGTTTGAAGTGCTGGGATTGACGCCGTTTTTGCCCGAAGAGGCAGATACCTTCTAAGGGGTGTTGAAATGCTGCTTGAAGTATTGATTGCAGTTGTAGTGATCATTGTAATTTTATTGTTGGTCGGCGTGCCGGCCGGATCCATTCTGAATTTGCTGATTCTCGCACTCAGCGGCTTGCTTCTTTTAATGATCGGCTTTTTTGTGCTGTTCTTTTTGATTACGGATATCGCACTGCTTTTTTTCCGTCGCGTCAAAGGGACGTTCATCCGCTTTGATGACACCGGGCGATATGACCGGGCTGTCTATGCAGTCGGTGATAAGGAGTATACCTGTACATTTCCGGCGGAAAGTATTGCCCGCCGCAAAATTTACCAAGAACAAACCCAGTATACGCTGCTGACTTCACGCCGAAAGCAAGGGAAAACCGCATATGATAAGCACAGTCTGTTTATCATTACAATCGGCAGTATTTTCGCTTATCTGCTGGCTGCTTTATGTATATGGGCTGCTCTGACATGGTTATAACATCAAAAACGACTGTATCCGAACAGACAGATACAGTCGTTTTCCTTTATTACACTCGATAACCCTGCTGACGAAGTTGATCAATCAGATCACCGAGGATCTGTGTGTTTGTGGAAGAAACGGAATGCAGCAGGTAAATCGCGCCGCCGTGTGCCATATCGCTGAGAGAAGCGAGTGCCGTGGCAGGATCCGGTTGATCGTCCGTTTTCCAATCGACATGGGCAGCACTCCAAAAAACGGTCTGATAACCAAGCTGCTGCACCACAGACAGCGAATGCTCATCGTATTCTCCGCAAGGCGGACGGAAATACTGCATCTCATATCCGTAACGGTCAAGCACATATTGGTGCAGGCCCATGATCTCCTCTTCCAGCTCGTCATCACTGAGCGTCGGGATCGCAGCGTGCGTCATACCGTGATTTCCCAGCATATGCCCTTCGTCAATCATCCTTTGTACCAGTTCCGGTTCACGCTTTGCATAATCGCCGGTGAGGAAAAACATCGCATGTGCGTCTTTTTCCTTTAAGGTATCCAGAATCTGTGCGGTATATCCGTTTTCATAGCCCTGATCAAATGTCAGCAAAATTTGTGTGCTGTCGCCGCCGAAAGCGTATGCGCCGAGTTCGCTGTATTGTTCCTGAAACTGTACAGCACCTGTCGGACGGTTCTCGGCATCTTTCTCGATGCCCTGACCGTATCCTGCTGCCGATGCTGGAACAGCCGGTATTTGTGACAGCATCAAAGCTGCACCGCAGCACACAGAAAGCAGTTGCTTCATGCAGATCATCCTTTGCAAATGATTCATTGCGGGCGTGTTCCCGCATAAATAGGATGTGCATGAGAAAAGAGCTTATCCGCGGGAATCCGTGCCGCTTCTCTGTGCATCCAATTCCGCTTTTTCATATAGATAACGGAAATGATAACCTGCCCATACAAAAATGCCGGTTGCAGCGGAAGGAAGTGCCATAAGGATTTGTCTTGTCTGAGAGAGTGCGGAAAACGGATCCGCACCGTTCAGAATCAGGCGGTGAAGCTGAATATACGGTGCATTCAGCAGCAAAAATACATTGAGCATGAGGCTGCTGCTTTGGTTACATTTCAGAATCACCCAGAGCAAAAACACCGGAATTGCTGTTTCGATACCGAGCAAAATCGGTTTGAGCGGTGATGTTTTGATCCTTGTTGTGCGATATGCAGAAATATCTTCCAGTGCAGATTTGGAAGCGCAGTCAGCCATCAGCAGCGCGTGCGCAAGGACGCCGCACGCAAGACTGAGCCATCGAATCCATTCAGCGGATATAATCGCAAAAGAAAAAGCCAGAATCAGGCATAATATTTCCGATACCACGAGCCATGCCAGACAGCGCAGGTAATGTTTTCCGAAATGCAGCATACTTCCTCCGTATTTTGATGATGAAGTGTGCATACGACGATATGTATGCATCTATATTATACATGATTTTCACAGGAATGTCCAGTCTGTTTCAGAGAAATTAGAAACTTTTTGCATCGGTGCGCAGAATGCTTGACGAAATTACGATTTTGCGATATAATAGAGTCTGAATGATCGGTTCAGGAGGAAAATATATATGACTACGATTTCAGCGTCCATTCTCAATGCAGATCTGACGAATCTTGCAAATGCTGCGGCGGTGGTCGAACAAGCCGGTGCAGACCTTCTGCATTACGATGTGATGGACGGCTGCTTTGTAGATAATATTTCGTTTGGTTTGCCTGTGCTGAATGCGCTGCGTAGCTGCACCGCCCTGCCGATTGACGCGCATCTGATGATTCGGGAGCCGCTGCGGTTCGTGGAACGCTTTGTCAAGGCGGGGGCTGATTTGCTTTCATTTCATATTGAAAGTGACTCGGATGCTGCTGAGACAATCCGGGAGATTCATGCATGCGGCATTCATGCCGGTGTAGCACTTTCTCCTGACACGCCGACAGAAGCTGTTTTCCCGCTGCTCAAATTGCTGCAACCGGAGGATTTTATACTGCTGATGACCGTGCAGCCGGGACTGGGCGGTCAGGCTTTTTTGCCGTATGTGCTTCCGAAAATAGAAACACTGTATCAGCGCATTCAAGCCGAGCAGTTACCCCTGCACATCGAAGTGGACGGCGGTATTGCTGCCGGGACCGGAAAACAGTGCAGGGAAGCCGGCGCAGATTATCTGGTTTCCGGATCCTATATTTTCCGTGCAGCCGATCCGCATGCTGCTGTGCAGTCGCTTCGCTAAGTCGCAGCGGCGGCATTTGCGACTGCTGACACCGCATCGGTTTCGTAAACGCATTTGCCGTATTCTGATAATCTTGCTTTGTTGAGTGCTGAGCTTCGATAGGGCTTGCCGTATTCTAAAAGCAGATGATGTGCGCGGGAGGCACCGTTTCGGTTCAGTTTCAGAGATAAGATCCACTGTGCATCAAATTGATGCAGAGAGCTGCTGATGATATGCGACTGTTCCTGCATCAGTTGTCTGCAACAGGCAGATAATACTTTGTAATCAGAGAATCTTGCTGCCAGTCTGACGGTTTTGGACGGATGCTTATGCTGCTTTGTTTGACCGGAGATCTGTGCTGTAAAATACGCAATCAGCCCGCCGTCGGAAACAGCGATCAGCTCGACGGTGACGGGTAGTTCCGAAAAGCGGATCCCACTGGCTGCTTCTGCATGCATCAGCATATATGCGAGCAGACGCAGCATCTGCGGAGAATCTGCGGGGGGAGTTTCTCCGTGCAGAAAGAATTGCAGCTCATCCGCAGTGAGCTGCACTTTTACCGATCTTGCGGAGAGCTGTGTGACTGTCATGAGGATGATCCTTTCCCGTGAGAACGCAATTCATGCAAAAGGTGGTGCTTTCGAGCATGAAAGAAAAATCAAAGACGGCCGGAAGCATTGAGCGTACCGTAACGCTTGCAGCACTGATTTGTATAGCGGTATACGATTACGGGATCCGCATTCTGATTCTGTGTGCTGCTGCTGTTTTTGCATCTGTTCTGACCGAACTGGTTTGTCTGTATGTTCGCCGGATTCCGTTTCGTCTCCGGCATTTAGACGCTGCTGTCTGCGGATTGATTCTGGTCATGATGATGCCGCAGACGGTTTCTGTCTCACTCGTTATCATGTCCGCGATTTTTGCAATTATCATCGGAAGACAGATGTTCGGCGGACGGGAACATTCGGTAATTCCTGCTGCTGCGGTCGGTTATTGCTTTGCACTGCTGAATCAGCGTGCGCAAATGACTTTATTTCCCGCAGAAAAAGCCATTCTTCCGTTTGAAAATATCCCTGTCGATTCTCTGGTTCCAGGCGTTTCTGTCATCTGGAATCAATCCGGTGATTTCAGCAGCAATGTGTCTGATTATCTGCTTGGACTGCCTTCTCAGCCGATCGGCACAAGCTCTTTGCTTTTACTTGCAGTGATTGCTGTTGTTCTGATCTTTCGCCGTTCTGCATCGGCTTGGGTGATGCTTCCGATGCTGATTGTACTGCTGACAGGAAATCTGGCTCTTAGCAATTTTCATAATCCTGCCATTATTTTTGCCGGCAGTTGTCTGACAAATCAGACGCTGTTTAGTGTGATATATCTGTACAGCGATCCTGATTTTGCGCCGCCGCATATTGCAGGCGCACTTTATGGCGTGTTATCAGCCTTGTTGATTCTTGTGTTCACGCGTGTTTTCGCTGTATTTGATGCGCCTGTTCTTCTGGCAGTGATTCTCTCTCCGCTTCCGCTCGGATTGCGTTCAATCCATTTGGAATCCAACAAACAAAGCCGGAAAGGGGATATTGCACATGCCGAATGAGCGTCCCCGTATTTACGGAACCGCGTTCTTGTTCCGAAAGAATCTGATCCTGTCCGAGGCGTTGATTGCCGCACCGACGGCTGCATGTGCCGATACCATTGCGCACGCGCTGATGCTATGCTTTGTGTTTGCCTGCGTATCCGGCTTAACAATCTTGCTGTCATCATTTTTTCCACGGCGTATGCCTTATGCGTTTCGTATTCTATCCTATTCTCTCATAGCGGCTTTGGTGTATATCCCGACGAAACTTGCAGCAGATTTTTTGTTTGCCGATACAGACGCTGCCGGGCTGTATTTGCCGCTGTTGTCATTTGGTATTTTACTGACCGCACAGCATGACCAGTTGTTTCGTGCGGAACGCCTGTCCAAAATGCTCGGCCGTCTGATCTGTGCGATTGCAGGCGCATGTGCAGTGATTCTTCTGATGGGCGTTTTACGCGAATTGTTCGGCGCGGGGACATTATACGGTTACATGATTTTCTCTGTGCCGCCGCTGCCTGCCATGCTGACGCCTGCATTTGGGATGGTCATGCTGGCTTGTTTCTGTGCGCTTGCGCAGGCGATATGTCAGACCGAGCGAAAGGAGGCAGCTGATGATTCCGATCGCTGAATTACTTTTAATCCTGACGCAGAATATCGTTTTCAGCTACGCGCTAGGAATTCCGAATATTGCAAAATCCGCTGTGCAAAGACGAATGCTGCTGCTTTCCGGTTTATTGGTTGCGATATTTGTGACGTTGAACAGCGTTTTGCTCGCACTGATCCGCCCGCTTCTTTCGCAGACAGATACGACTTTGATATTGCCGCTTTGCTGTGTAGCTTTGAACGGCGTTCTCGATCTGATTCTGTTGATTCTGATTGCTGCCGTCGGCGGTATGCGCGCACGCACGCTGATTCCGCATCTGCATGCGACAGCGTTCTCCGGTGCTGTGCTGGGTTCACTTCTGCTGAGTTACAATGCCGCGAACACGCCGCTGCTTGCAGCAAAAAACGGACTCCGCTGCGGTCTGGGATATTTTCTGGTCTGCTGCATGCTGGTGCTGGCTGCACCTGCACTCCACAGTGAAAAGATGCCTGCTGCCGTGCGCGGCTGGCGCGGAATGTTTCTCTATATCGGCGTCATAGCAATGGCGGTTGCATGTATTTCCGCCGGCTTGGAAAGTTAAAACAGAAAGAAGGTGCGTCCTTTGCTGCATAGACGAAAAGGAAGAAAAATCTACACTTATCGCGTAAAAAATCGCCGGGTATTCAGCAAAAATCATCCGATGCGATCTGCATTCGGGCTCATCCTGACACTTGTGCTTGCAGCATTTGCCGGTATCGTCGGATACAGCGTGATTGCACCGGTCTATGAACGGTTAACGGCTGAGGCACAATCTCCGACAACTGTGCCGGAACCTTTTGATGCATCTGCGGTTGCAGACTCCGTATCGGGTTTGACACAGACTTCAAAGACTTCCGTTTCTGCTGAAATGACAATGCAGACAACAACCACGACAACTGCAACGCAGCTGTCATTTGATGAAGATACTATGCTCATATACTGTGTATCAGAGGATGACATGACTGATCTTTCCGCATTGGAGCAGACAGCTGTTTCCGCATCCAATCTCGGTTATACTGCGCTGGCATTCCCCTTAAAAATTGTTGGCGGCACGCTGACATACGCCTCGGCGGTTGATGCTGCAAATATATCGGGTGCGACGCAGGAGGATTATCTGACACTTGCGCAAATCACCGATCTTGCCAATGAAAACGGTTTGGAGTGTATGGCGTTTTTTGACATGCTGAATGATCAGACATACCCTGCGGTCTATCAGGACGGTGCGTACACGATTGCCGATTCCGGTCTGCGCTGGCTGGATATGTCATTTGAAGGCGGCGGAAAACCCTGGATGTCTCCGTTTTCTCCGCAGGCGCAATCCTATCTCTTATCACTCGCCGAAGAGATCTCAAACAGCGGATTCACAAAGCTGTTCTGTACGGATCTGATTTTTCCGAATTTTTATGATTCTGACGTGTCCTATATCGGTGACAGTGTATCCAATCCTGCGCAGCGCGCAAATGCGCTGGCATCTGTGCTGAACGGCATTGCGGAATCTGTTTCCGGAACTGTATACACTTTTGATTTTATGGAAGCTGTGAACGGTAGTGTTGAAGTGCTGGATTCCGATTCTCTCAATGCGGATACATTCTGCGTACGTTTCGATCTGACAGCGGAAACCGATTCTTTTTCATGGAACGAAACATCATATGTTTTTACCGGAAAAACCGCATCGGAAAAATCTGCGGAGCTTTTTCAGATTGCAAAAGAAATTTCAGGCGAGCGCACACTGTATCCGTGTGTAGTGAAAAGCGGTATGACAGACGAAGAACTGTCTGCTGTATTAGAAGTGTTTTATGATGCCGGATGCAGAACAATTCTCGTATCCGTAACCTGAATGTAAAGCGCAGATGTGACTATATTGTCGCAGATGCGCTTTGTTGTTTTTTTGCGCTGAAATCAATTATTTCACAGACTATTCATTCTTTTCACTGCGATTTATGCTATAATATATGTAACATTTGGTATTGACGGAGGTGCATTTCATTATGAAACGAATCGTTCGGAAACATATTGCTTGTATCACAGCAGTCGCTTTGCTGGCTGTCGGCAGCACAAACACATTGCCGGTACTGTCGCCGGCGGGCAGTATGGCGGCAACGGATTCCATTCTGGACTTTGCAAATAGGCTGACAGCGCAATCTGTACAGAACCCGTCGTGCTTTGCGGCTCTTCGCTTTGCGACAGACGAACAGGTTTTTTACCGCGATGATACGGCTGTCGGAACCGAATATGATGCGTTCAGCGTGATCAACGGCAAAGTCATGGTGAAAAAAGCTGCGACATTGACATCTGCCGAACGCCAAAACGAGGGTGCTTCGGACGGATATATTCCTTTTGATGACGCTGCTGAAAAAATCGGATGTGAGATCACGGAGCAGAACGGCGATTATATTGTGGTCTCGCCGTTTCAATCTGCCGCGCTGATCGTGCGGTCTAACGGCGCAGTGCCGGCATACGGTGCTGTCAGTGAAACAGACGGCTATCAGAATTTGCATGTGATGCAGTATAGTACTGCGGCGGATGCTTATGCTGCGTACAGGTGCTATCTGACAGATCAGACGGTTGATTATGTTGAACCCAATCGCACGCTGTATCTTGCATCTGCGGCTGAACCGCAGTTTATCAGAGTGAATGATCGCTGGGGTCTGGATGCAATCGGCGCAGATGAATACCGCAGTTGGCTTTATTCTGTCAAAACTAATCTGCCGGAAATTGTGGTTGCTGTGATAGATACCGGTATTTATCAGGAACACAGTTGGTTTGAAAACCGCATTGCAGAGGGCGGAACCGGTTTTACATATGATGAAAAGGGGAGCTATGAGGACGGTCACGGACACGGTACACACTGTGCCGGCATCATTTGCTCTTCTACTCTGGATAATGTGAAGATTCTTCCGATCAAATGCCTGAGTGATGAAGGATACGGCTCCACCATGGAAGTATACTGTGCGATGATGTATGCGGCAGAACAGCAGCCGGATGTGATCAGCATGAGTCTTGGCGGAATCGGTATTTCTCCGCTGCTTTCAGATGCATGTGCGGTATTTGCTGAGAATGATATTCCCTGTGCAGTGGCTGCCGGAAACGAGTCAATTGATACGATGTATGCACATCCCGCGAGCGTGGATTCTGTTTTTACGGTTTCCGCAGTTGGCAATGATTCATATGACGGCTCCTCAGATTTATATGGTGAGGATGCGTATTCACTTGCTTATTTCAGCAATTTAGGCTCAAAGGTTGATTTTTGTGCGCCGGGTGTCGATATTGAAAGTGCCGGTATCGACGATCCGAACAGCACAACCTATAAGAGTGGTACGAGCATGGCAACACCTTATGTTGCCGGATGTATTGCGGATTTGCTGTCTTATGACGACACCTTCACCTCGGATGAGATTTATCAGCTTTTGAAGCAGTTTGCATATGATCTTGGTACTGCGGGCTATGATGAATCCTATGGCTGGGGCATGGTTCGGCTTTTTGCAATGAGTGAAGACGGAAAATTCTGCGCTGCACCGACTGCCTCTCTGGTGTCCGGCTCCTATGACGGAGTACAGTCTGTGGCGCTTTCCTGTCCGACTGAAAATGCCGACATCTATTACACGCTTGACGGCACTGTACCGACAGCGGAAAGCGGAATTCTGTATGACGGTAACTCTATCAGCATTGAAGCATCGTGTGAGCTGCGTGCAATCGCAGTGTTCGGCGGTACATCGAGTACAGTAATTTCGCGGCAATATGAGATTCTCTGTAAACCTCCGGTGATTACACCGGTCAGCGGGCAATATGAAGATTCTGTGACGGTGTCCATTTCCTGCGTCTCCAATGATGCGAAGATTTATTACACATTGGACGGTTCAACGCCGTCAGCGAAAAACGGCACGCTGTATTCCGATCCGTTTACGGTTTCAGAATCTGCTGTTCTGCGGGCTGTTGCAGTTTCCGGAAAGGCAGAAAGTGAAATCACGCGTGCTGATTACTGCATAAACGGCGAGGAAATCTCCGATCCCTATGTCATCATAGACGGTGTGCTGGTTGCTTATAACGGCGTCGCATCCGTATTGGATCTGTCTGATTTGTACATTACCGCCGTCGGTGACAATGCATTCACCGGCAACAGACTGCTTACGAAGATCATACTCCCAGACAACGTTGCCAAACTAGGTGCAAATGCGTTTCAAGGCTGTGAAGCCTTGGAATTCGTCACAGCTGCCGGCGTCACAGAGCTTGGGACAGGTGTGTTCAGCGGTTGTACTGAACTGTACCAAATTCTGACCGGAGCTGTGCAGGAAATTCCGGATTACGCATTTTACCTTTGTGGCAATCTATCTCAAACAGAGGATTGCTTTATCCATGTGACATCCGTTGGCGACTATGCCTTCTACGAATGTGACTGGCTGGGCTCATCCGGTCTGGATTGGACACAAATTCAATCCATCGGTGACTATGCGTTCAGCTATGCATGGTTCTATGATGATGTCTCGCTCGATTCTCTGGAACATCTTGGCATACATGTGTTTGATAATGCCTACGGGTTTAGCAATATCTCACTGCCGAATTCGCTCACTGTTCTTCCGGAAGGTACATTCCGGAACTGTAATAATCTCACATCATTATCTGCACCGGGAATCATTGAGATCGGGGATTATGCAATGGCATTCAGTTCATACGAACCACTCGACACCGGCACGCTGTTTTCGCAGATTACAAAGATCGGCAGCTATGCATTTTCTGATTTTAATTTCAACGGATCGGTTGAGTTTACCAATGTCACAGACATTGCGGAAAACGCATTTTCATATGCTGAGGCAGATTCGATGTCTTTCCCAGCGTTGCAGCATACAGGTCATAATGCATTTGCGAACGCATACTCCGATGTGTTATACTTAGAGCATATTGAGACAATCGCTGAAAACACATTTTCTTCGTATTCTCCTTATATTGTGGTAGTCGGTGACGAGCTGACTGAGATGGATGTGAATGCAGCATCGAACTACTGGCAGATGACACTTGCAGGACCGGCGGTTTCTCCCGCAAGGACTTTTGCAAATTCTCATTTGCTTACCTACTATGAAACACCCGGTGTCTATCTTGACACAGAAGGTGAATCGCTGACATTGCAGCAATATGATCCGCAAACAATCGCGGCGTACCCACTCGGTTTCGGTCTGTCTCTGGAATGGTACAGCGCAGCAGATGAGAACGGTGCAGATCCGGTCTATCTGCAATCTGCCAATGCACTGGAAATCAATGTGATGGAGAGCAGAACCTATTATTACTATGCTGCTGTATACAAAGACGGCGCAGAAGTCGCACGGTCCAATGTGCTTCGTCTTGAAGTCATTCCGACGGAAATCATCGGTACTCTGAGTGAAAAAGACCAGATGACGCTGATTGACTGGGATCAATATGAAAGCGGAGCGATAGCATATCAGTTTTCACCTGAGACAGCGGATTATTATTATTTCGAGGCTCACGGATTCTCTGCGGATATTACCGTATTGGATCAGTATGGCTCTGTACAAAGGTACTACGCAACCGCTTATGTTGAACCGGGAGATGTCTATACCGTACTCATCAGAAAGTCCGGTTCAGAGCGATGGAATGCACTGTATATCTCAGATACATATATTTCCAACTATTTTGACGGTGAAATCACACTGGATGCGGATGTTTATCAGTATACAGGCAGTGCAATCGAGCCACCGGTATCTGTTATCTATAATCATGAATATTATGACAATGATACTTGGGAGTATGTCGAGGAGCAAATCACTCTGACAGAAGGCACAGATTATATTGTTCGTTATGATAATAATATTGATCCCGGAACTGCCTATGCATTTGTGTTCTGCATGGGGGATTACACATCGTTCTCATATAGCACATTTAAGATTTATAGGCCGATTTTGGAGGATACGCCAGAATCTGTATATGATTTCACATACGGCAAAATTCCGTATTTTTGCTTTGAACCGGAGGAAACCGACGAATATCTGATCTATACCGAATATGCAGACGATCTGACAGAGCGGTTTGAAAGCGAAAGCAACTCATCCTATTATACTGATACAATCCTGACGATCTATGATTCTGATTGGAATGAAATCGGTTATAATGATGACGGCGGACAACTGCTGTTCTCTGCGATTTGGCTTGACCTCGAAGCAGGACAGAGGTATTATGTTGTACTCGACGCATGGAGCAGTTCGGAATCTGCGAGCGTATGCATTTCCAGAAAAACTCATCTCGGCATAGAGGGGTATCTGGAAGCAAGTATATATAATTATGTTTATACCGGTGAGGCGATTGAACCGGAGTACAAATTCTATGTAGACGATGTCCTCTTAACAGAGGGAACCGATTATACAGCCCGCATTTTTCACAATGTAAATCCCGGCTCAATGACTTTGATCGTAATTGGTCAGGGCAGCTATTGCGGCATGTACGTTTTTACAGAATTCTCCATTTCTATTGATTTTGATGAATTGGATGACACGGTGATTGAAATTGAACCGGATGTGCCGTTTACGCTGAGCGAGCTGCGGCAGATTTATTCGCTCAATATTCCAAGCATCGGTTTGTATTGTCTGCGTCCGACCGATGCAGACGATGAAGCGGATTACTGCGGCGAGTGCTACACATACTACTATGATGGGATGTATGAAAGCTGGTACTGTACAACAAAATTCACTCCTGAGTATCCGGAATACGAATTGTACCCGGGTATGTATTATCTGATTCTCACACAAGATGCAACAGAAGAGCGCGAATTCATTCTTGAAACAGTTGAAGCATACCGGTCACTGTATTATGCAGATGTGACGGTAACAGATGCTGTTTACACCGGTGAACTGATTGTTCCGAAGGTAACCGTTATTTACGAAGGCACTGAATTGACGGAAAATGTGGACTACATTGTGTCTTGCAATCAGCCGATGATTACATGCGGTTATTATACTCTTATCATTCAAGGAATCGGTGAATACTACGGTAATGCTTACGCATATTTCCAAATTGTACCCGATCTTTCTGCCGAAATGCAAATACTGACGGAAGAAACAAACACTGTTACGGCAAATACAGGAGGAGAAACGGCATTTTACAGCTGGATACCGGATGAATCGCAGTATTGTCTATGGAAAGATCAACTGGAATATACAACGATTTCTGTATATGATTCTGACATGCAGATCATCGAATACAATGATGGAATCGGTCTGATTTATACCGAAGTATATGTGGAACCGGGAAATCAATATTATATTTCAGCGGCGTTTGCCGACAGAACCATGACGGGCAGCTTTGATTTCACTCTGACTTCCGATTACGCTCTGCTGGATTATTGTGAAGTAGATACAGAGAACCTTCTGGCGTACCAAGAAAATGCGCAGGTTCCGGATTACACAGTGAGGAACGGAGACACTGTTCTGACAGAGGGCGTCGATTATGAGGTGTTTTATCTCGGCGGAAATGATGATTATGGCAGAGCAGAAATCTGTTTCAAAGGGAAAGGGCATTATATCGGCTATCTGGATTTCAGTTTTTACATTTATCCCGATCACTGGAACGATGTGATTCCGGATCAGCAGATTGATTTGGCTGCGGAAGAAACCGTATTCACGGAACGCGGCTTGCCGGGAGCTGTAACGCTGTATACCTTTACAGCAGATCATGATGCAACATATTATTTGAATCTTCCGAATACAGACAGTGCAGCAGTTACAGCATTTGTTTACGGCACAGACGGATTCATCTGCCCGCTCAGTCAGCATACATTTGAACTGAAAGCCGGAGACACGATTCAGATTCTTTGCATGACTGACTGGCTGGAAACGAGCTATGATATTTACGACATGTACTCTGTTCAGGTAACTGAATCCGCACCGATCGAATATTATTGGACAGAAAACGGACTCTGCTACTATCTCGAAAACGGTCTTGCGTATCTTCTCTATGTGGATGATATGATGCTTGAAACCGGCTTCTATATTCCCGATGTTATTTATGATCCGGAAGGTGGAATACAGGGTACTTTTGCCGGAATCGGTGAAGAACTCTACCGGCATCTTGCATTTACAAATACCATCTACTGCGAACAGGGCGGACTTGTTGCGGATTACTGTTCGGAAAACGGATATTGCTATGCGTTTACTGACCCGCAGACAACACTTGCCGGTGATGTCACAGGCGACGGCTTGGTCAATCAAAATGATGCATGGACGCTGCTGCGCTGGATGACTGAGGCGAGCGGCATGCAGATGACTGAACAAGGATATGCAAACGCCGATATCAACGGCGATGGCATTGCCGACATGCTGGACGTCAATCAGATTCTCAGATACACAGCTTCATAATACATAAGCCGCTGATGCAAGAGTCAGCGGCTTATATTTTGCTCACAGCGTAAATAGATGCGCGATATTTTGCACATTCTTCTTTTGAAATACAGTTACCACTTGCTTTTTTGTCGGAAATATGATATACTATACTTATCTTAGTATGCCATGCATACACATTAGGAAGTATGCCGGAGCTTTCCGGCGCAGGAGATGGAATATGACTCGTAAAAGACGAATTCGCTGGGATCGTATCGCACTTGTGTTTCTGCCGATTTTTTTTGTGATTCTGCTTCTTTGCACACATTGCAGGCACAAGGATCCGGAAGCAGAAAGCAGCAGTATGTCAGATGCTGCCGGCGTACTTTCGATTCCGACAGATGATTCGGATGCGCAGCCTACACTTGCAGAAGCGGATGCCTTCGTCGTGGTGATTGATCCGGGCCACGGCGGCGATGACGGCGGTACGACTGACGGGGATTCTCGCAATGAAAAGGACGATAATCTTCGCATTGCACTAGCAGTTCATGAGGTGTTGCAATCTTATCCCGATGTGCAGGTCATTCTGACGCGCGATACCGATGTCTTCATTTCCTTAGAGGATCGATGCAAAATTGCGAATGATGCCGAAGCAGATGTGTTTGTATCACTGCACCGCAACAGTGCCACAGAAGGCAACGGGATTGAAATTTGGATCAATAACCAGGACAATTCCAGTGACAAACGTCTTGCCGGATACATCATGGAACTACTGGAAGATGTCGGAATCTCTAAGAACCGCGGTATCAAGTCCGGCTATCGCACGACCAATGACGGCGACAACTACTATGTCAACTATTACACGGACATGCCGAGCTGCCTGATAGAAATGGGGTTTCTGACCGCAGAGATAGACAATCAGTATTTCGATGAGCGTTTGGACTCTTACGCAGAGGCAATCGCAACCGGAATTATCGAATACGGGACCGATCTCGGTCTGTACGAAACGGAGACATAAACATATTTGAGGTGAGAATAACTTGGAAACGGTGACATATACACTGTTGAAACGGCTCGCAAAGCAGACTGTGAATGCAAAAAAGCGGTTTGCAGTTCTGGGGAACTGTGCAACACAGCAGCTTTCCGCTGCAATCGCAGGAGAATCCGTCCGGCGCGGCTGTACGATGCAGGTGTTTGATGCAGATTACGATCAAATGGCGGCACAGTTTCTGGATCCGCAGTCAGAGCTTTATGCTTTCCAGCCGGATTTCATTCTGATTTTTTGCTGCATTGAAAAGCTGAAACAGCGATTTTATGATACAGTCCCGTCAGAGCGGACATTATTTGCAGAACGGGAATTTGCCCGCTTTTGCAGTCTGTGGGAGGCTGCATCGCTCCATTGCTCTGCAAAAATTCTGATGTTTGATTTTCCGGAGCAATCGGATGCAGTATTTGGCAGCTTTGCACTCCGGACGCCGGTTTCTTTTTTGTATCAGCTCCGAAAGCTGAACCAGATGTGCGGAGAATCTGTTGCTGCACAATATCCGAATGTTTATCCGGTTGCACTGAGCGATGTACAGCGCGAACTCAGAAATACACAGTTTTTTGATCCGAGGATGTGGTATCTGGCAAAAATGGCAGTAAAAACCGAGGCATTGCCTGCGGTTGCAGCGCGCGTACTGGATACTGTTCTTGCAATAAACGGGAACATCAAAAAATGTGTCATCACCGATCTGGACAATACCCTTTGGGGCGGTGTCATCGGTGACGACGGCTTGGACGGTATTCAGCTCGGAGAGCTTGGAGACGGTCCGGCATTTGTTGCATTGCAGCGATGGCTGCTGGAATTGAAGCGGCGGGGTATTCTGCTGGCTGTATGCAGTAAAAATGACGAAAAAAATGCAAAAGAACCGTTTGAGAAGCATCCCGAAATGGTATTGCGTATGGAGGATATCGCAGTTTTTGTTGCAAACTGGGAAAATAAAGCAGAGAATATCCGCCGGATTCAGCAAATACTGAATATCGGCATGGACAGCTTCGTTTTTCTGGACGACAATCCTTTTGAGCGCAATTTAGTTCGTGAAATGCTGCCGGAAGTGACTGTACCGGAGCTTCCGGAGGATCCGGCATATGTTCCTGCTTATCTGGAATCTCTTCATCTGTTTGAGGCAGCCGGGTTTTCCGATGAAGACACTGCCCGGACTGCGCAGTATCAGGCAGAAGCAAGCCGTGTTGAAGCGCAGGCAAGCTTCACAAATTATGAGGATTATCTCAAATCGCTGGATATGCGGGCGGAGATTCTTCCGTTCGATTCATTCCATTATCCGCGGATTGCACAGCTCACACAGCGTTCCAACCAGTTTAATCTGCGCACGGTGCGGTACACTGAGCATGAGATCGCTGCATTGACAGAGGATCCGTCCGTGATTACACGCTATGTGACGTTGACTGACCGCTTTGGTGAACACGGTCTGATCAGTGTTGTGATCCTGAAAAAGCAAGCGGATGCGCTGTTTATTGACACATGGCTCATGAGCTGCCGTGTATTGAGACGCGGCGTGGAGCAATGTATGTTTAACAAAGTAGTGGATCTTGCCAAGGAATCCGGGTGTAAATACCTGATCGGGGAATATCTCCCAACTGCCAAAAACAGCATGGTTGCTGACTTTTATCCGTCTTTTGGCATGGAGTCCATTGGGAACGGCAGATTTCGGCTCGCCTGTGATTCCTATGAACCGAAACCGCATCACATTCTGTTTTCATAATTTTTTAATGAAATTTTCTTGAAAAACAGAAAAAGTGCTTGAAATTTTCGGGGAACTGTGCTATAATAATACCATTAAGATCGTTGCATCCGCATGGGCAACGGTCGGTCAAGCGTGTGACTCCAAATCGCCTTGCGGAGAAAGAGGAAAATTATGAAGAAATTTACCGCACTTTTACTGGGTACTGCTGCGATTGCCGGTGCCGCTGCGGCGATTGTGCTTTTGAAACGCCGTCAGGATGAGGCATGCTGTCGATATGATTCCGATGACATGGATGATGATGAATTCTTCTGTGAGGATTGCGGAACCTGCGGCGTCTGTGATGAGGAAAATCTGGATGTGGATATTCCCAGCGAGGCAGATGAAGCTGCGGAGGCTATAAAGGACGCTGCTGAAAACGCGGCAGATGCAGCAGAAGACATCGTGGATGATGTGAAAGATGCAGCGGAAGATATTGCAAAAGATGCAAGGGATGCAGCAGAAGACATCATTGATGATGTCAAGGACGCAATCAAAAAGAAAAAGTAATTTTTCCAAGGCACCGAACTTGTAAGCTGTGAAACGGGATGACGCATATCGGTTCATCCCGTTTTTTTATGGGATGTGAAGAATCATGCAAAAAATTCTTGGGTACCTGCGTCGGGCTGTCGAGGAATTCGGTCTGATTGAAAACGGCGATGTGATTGCAGTCGGGATTTCCGGAGGGAAAGACAGTCTTGTGCTGCTTCGTGCGCTGCATGACTTTCAGCGGTTTGGTCTGTATGACTACCGTTTAATCGGGATTACGCTGGACCCGCAGTTCGGCGGTGTCCCGACCGATTATTCCGCAGCAGCAGATTTTTGTAAAGATCTCGGCGTGGAGTATCACTTGCTTCGTACATATATCGGTCAGATCGTTTTTGATCTCCGAAAGGAGAAGCATCCGTGCAGTCTATGTGCAAAACTGCGCCGCGGTGCGCTGCACGATGCCGCAAAATCGTTTGGATGCAACAAGCTCGCGCTGGGACATCATATCGACGATGCAACCGAGACATTTCTGATGAACCTGTTTATTGAGGGACGAATCGGTTGTTATGCCCCAAAATCCTATTTGCCGCGCAAGGATCTGACATTGATACGGCCGCTGAGCTTTACACCTGAAACGGATATTATCCGTGCGGCAAAGAAACATGTTCCTCAGATTGTGAAATCACACTGTCCTGTGGACGGGCATACTGCGCGTGAAAGCATGAAAAACTTTATCCACGAACGGGAACATCAGGATCCCGGCTTTAAAGCGCGCGTTTTCGGTGCCATGCGGCGGGCAAATGTAGACGGATGGGGTGGAAAGACGTATTATCGCAATCTCGCAATGGATGATCCGGCAACCAACGGCAAACCTGAGCGTTTTCATTTACTGGAAAAGCAGAGAGAGGAGAATGCACGTGCGGATTCTGGGAATTGAAAGCTCTTGTGACGAAACGGCTGCTGCTGTTGTAGAAGATGGCAGACGTATTCTTTCCAATGTGATTGCATCACAGGCACAGGAGCATATGCAGTATGGCGGTGTTGTACCGGAGCTTGCGTCCAGAAGACACTGCGAAAATATTCTTCCGGTTGTCAGGAAAGCTCTTTCGGATGCAAACATGACGCTGAATGAGATCGACGGCATTGCTGTGACGTATGCGCCGGGTCTGATCGGTGCGCTTCTGGTCGGTGTGAGCTTTGCAAAGGGTCTTGCATTGATGGCGGACAAGCCGTTGATTCCTGTGCACCATACAGAAGGACATGCTGCGGCAAATTATCTCGCACATTCAGATTTGGAGCCGCCGTATCTTGGCTTGATTGTGAGCGGCGGTCATACGCGTATTGCAGAAATTCTGGATTATACGACATTCCGTACCGTCGGGAAGACGCGTGACGATGCAGCAGGGGAATGCTTTGATAAATGTGCGCGTGCGATGGGCTTTCCGTATCCGGGCGGCGTACATGTGGATCAGGCGGCGCAGCGCGGAGATCCCGCAGCGTTCAAACTCCCGAAAACGAAAATGGACGGAAATCCGTATGATTTCAGCTTCTCAGGATTAAAGACCTATATCGTGAATTTGCTTCATCACGCTGAACAGTGTCACGAGACAGTGAACACGGATCATCTTGCTGCGGCATTGCAGCATGAAATCGCAGCGGTTCTCACTGAAAAAACAATCCGTGCAGCAGAAGAACTGCATTATACAAAAATCGCATTATCCGGCGGTGTTTCCGCAAATTCCGGTGTGCGCAGCTATTTGCAGAATGCGTGTGATGCGCACGGATTCACACTCTATATGCCGCCGTTATCCCTTTGCGGAGACAATGCAGCTATGATTGCAGCACAGGGGTTTTATAATTATCTTGCCGGAATTACAGCGGATGAATCCTTAAATGCAGTCGCTTCAAAAGAATTACGCGGCGAATTGGGACTATCATTATGACCTATGAGTATGAACAAATTAAAGAGGGACTGTATGTTTGCAGAAGTGAAATCCACACGTTTGGCACAGATGCGTTTTTGTTGACAGGATTTTCCCGTTATCATGCAAAAGACCGCGTTTGCGATCTTGGCACCGGCTGCGGCATCATCCCGATGCTGATGCAGCGTGACCGTCCGCCGCGAATGATATATGCCGTAGATATTCAGCCGGAAGCACTTCAGCAGCTGCAATCCGGCATTTCCAAGTGCCGTATTACACCGCAAATCCAGCCCATCTGTGCGGATTTGCGAAATCTATGGGATGATGCTCCGCTCGGACAGTTGGAACTGGTCGTATGCAACCCGCCGTATAAGGCGAATCAGGCGGGCATATTGTCTGACGATCCTTGTAAACAAATTGCGCGGCATGAGACCATGTGCAATATCTCGGATATATGTGAAGCTGCTGCAAAGCTGCTGAATTATCACGGTCGCTTATGTCTTTGCTGCCGTCCGGAGCGACTGACTGACGTGATGTGTGCAATGCGAGAAAGCGGAATTGAACCCAAACGGTTACGCTTTGTCTGCAAGACCCCGGACAGTCCGCCGTGGCTGTTTTTGTTGGAGGGGATCAAAGGCGGAAAACCGTTCCTTCGTATGGAACCGACCCTGTTTGTGCGTTCCGGTGACGGAATGACCTCGGAAGCTGCACAAATCTGCCATTTTGGAGATGATAAAATATGAGCGGGATGTTATATGTTGTCGGTACGCCGATCGGTAATCTTGGTGACATCACCGAAAGGCAGCTGGAAACTTTGGAGCGTGTTGACTTTATTGCCGCTGAGGACACCCGTGTCACACGAAAGCTTCTTTCTCATTTTGATCTTCATACGCCGCTTGTCAGTAACCACGAACACAGCACAGAAACGGTGATTCAGCATATCATGGATCGTCTGCACAGCGGTGAACAATGTGCTGTTGTGACTGATGCAGGCATGCCTTGTATATCTGATCCGGGTGCTGTCTTGGTGCAGCGATGTCAGGCAGAGGGGATTCCGATGCAGGTTGTTCCGGGACCAAGTGCTGTCATTTCCGCGCTTGCCGTCTCCGGGCAGGACACCGGTCGGTTTTGTTTTGAAGGCTTTCTCTCCGTCACAAAAAAACAGCGGTCTGCACATTTAGAATCTTTGAAACATGAAACCCGTACTATGGTATTTTACGAAGCTCCGCATAAGCTGGTCAATACACTGCGGGATATGCTGGAAGTTTTTGGTGACCGCTCTCTGACAGTGTGTCGGGAATTAACCAAGCTGCATGAAGAAGTGAATAAGATGACCATTTCACAAGCACTAAAATTCTATTCAGATCAGCCCCCGCGCGGAGAGTTTGTTCTGGTCATCGCAGGTGCGCAGGAATCTGAAACAGATCCGCAGCCCAGCATGGAAAGCGTTGTCCAAATTGCGAAGGAGCGGATTGCAGACGGGGAACGTGCCTCTGATGTATGCCGACAGCTTGCCGCAGAAACCGGTTATCCCAAACGCGTACTATACCAGGCTGTACTAGATACAAATACATAATAAAGAGAGACTGCACCAAACGTGTGCAGTCTCTTTTTTCATTCATCTGTTTTCGTTCCTACATCAGGTTCCTGCATAGGAGCATCCTGTGTTTGCTTTATTGTTTCTGTTTCAGTGCATGAAACTTCCGGATTGTCCTCGGCAGCGGGCATATTATCAATGGCATCTTTCAGCAGCGCGTACCCGATCGCAAAAAGCGGTACCGCAACAATGATTCCGAGGATACCGCCGAAGCCGCCTCCGAGAATGACTGCAATCAGAACCAGTAATCCCGGCAGACCAATGGAATCTCCGACAACCTTTGGATAGATAAACTGTCCTTCAATCTGCTGCAAAACCAAAATAAATATGATAAACCAAATGGCTTTTTCCGGTGCCTCCACCCAAACCAGCAGCAATCCGATGCCGCCTCCGATCCATGCGCCGATGATCGGCAGCAATGCGGTAAAACCGGTCAATATTCCGATTGTGACCGCATAGGGAAAGCGGAAGAGTGCAAGTCCGGCAGTACACAGTGTGCCAATGATGATTGCCTCCACAAACTGTCCCGTCAGGAAATTTGCAAAGGCTGTTTTTGTCATGTGCAGAACACGAAAAACCTGCGGCTCGTAAGGGTCAGGAACAATCAGCTGAACAATCTTGTGAAACACATAGATGACGCGCTTTTTATTTGCAAGAATATAAATCGCAATAATGAATCCGAGGATTACATTTGTAGCGGCAGAAAGCATCGAACGAGTTGCATTGAATGCAGTACCAAGGACGGTTTCGACTTTTCCGTCAAGCAAATTGCCGAGAAATGTTACAAATGAATCCCAGTCCATATCAAATTCATGCAGCTTCTCAGAAAAATAAGCCGGCGCATTCATCGCGGCAAGGCGATTGTCAATCATGGAAATCAACTGCTCGCTGCTGCTTGGCATTTTTTCAATCAGCGTATTGACAGCAGATGTAATCTGAGGGATCATCAAAAAGATGATGAGAGCCAGAATGCTTGCACCAAGTGCCGCAGTTGTGATCCCGCAAAGCACAGGACAGAGTTTCTGCACCCATTTCTTTTTTGAGCGCGCCAAACCGATAAACACCTTTTGGCGAAACAGATTCATGAGCAGATTGATTACAAATGCAATGCAAACGCCGTAGATCACAGGCTCTAAAATGGCAAGCAACCACGAAAAGATGCTGCGCAGCACGGAAAAATGCTGCAACGCCATATAGAGCAAAATGCCGTATGTCACCAGAATAAAGAGTGTTTTTGTGCCGGGCTTTCGATCATGTTTGCGCATAGCGGTTCCTTCTCTTGTTATTCAATATGTTTGCTGTCTTCTGATTTTTCCGCACGCTGATATGCCAACCGATGCAGCACTTCCTGCGAATTTAGTTTCGGATCGGCGCATTTCGGCAGGTGATACGCACCGTCTGCCGTTCGATAGCGTGCTTTGACCGGATCATCAAACTGCATGCGGAATTCTTCGTATATGCGCATTTTTAACGCTGCATCTTTCACCGGCGCACAGATTTCAATGCGGTTTTCGGTATTACGCGGCATGAAATCCGCAGAGCCAAGATAGACTTTCATCCTGTCCGGTGTACCAAACAGATACACACGCGCATGTTCTAAATAGCGTCCGACCACACTTCGCACGGAAATATGTTCTGTTTGTTCCGGAATTCCCGGAATCAAGCAGCAAATGCCTCGGATCAACAGTTCTATGGTCACACCGGCGCAGGAAGCTTCGATCAGCTTTTTCATAATGATTTTATCGCAGAGTCCGTTCATGCGCAGCCCGATGTAGGCGGGTTCTCCGCTTTTCGCTCGTGCGATCTCGTCATCCATCATTTGCAGAACGGGTTTGCGAAGCCCGTCCGGAGCTACCAAAAGTGCATTTTGCGGTTCCGGCAGACGGTTTTCCCGCAGTGCGGCGAACACTTCCGCTGCTTCCGCACCAATTTCAGGGTCAGAGGTCATCAAGCAGTAGTCCGTGTAAAGCGCAGCAGTTTTTTCATTGTAATTGCCGGTGCCGATCTGGGTAAAACATTCGATTTTTCCGCGGTTTTTTCGGGTGATACGCAGAAGCTTTGAGTGCACTTTATAATTCGACGGTCCGTAGATGACATGCACACCGGCACGTTCCAGTGTCTTTGACCATTCAATATTGCCTACTTCGTCAAAACGCGCCCGCAGCTCGGTTAAAGCAGTGACCTCCTTGCCTCTTCCTGCTGCCTCACACAGTGCAGCAATGACGCGGCTGTCTCTTGCCATTCGGTAGAGGGTAATTTCAATGCTCAGAACAGCAGGATCATCTGCGGCTTCATCAAGCAAGCGCAAGAACGGACGAATGCTCTCATAAGGATAGTGGAGCAGAATATCATGCTTGCGCAGTTGTGTGAACATCGCACGGTGTTCATCCACGGATGCGGATTTCTGCGGAACCATGCGTGTATACTGCAATACAGGGTCAGGAACCAGGTGCTTGCACTCATAAACAAAAGATAAATCCAACGGTGCTTTTGCAAAAAATATCTGCTCCTGCTTGATTTTCAGACGCTTGCAAAGGTATTCCAAAGCGGGCTGATAGAATGTTTCCGAAAGCTCCGCACGAATAACCGGTAAACGGTTACGCTCTTGCAGCATGGTTTCCATATCGGTGCGATAATCACCGGTACAAAGCACGTCAATATCGGAAAGAGTGATGCTTGCGGAACGTGTGACGCGCAGAATGGTTCGGTCGGTCACACGGGAATTTCCAAAAACGGTATGTGCATAAGCAAGCACAACATCTTCTGCGAGAATGAATCTTCCGCCGTTTCCAAGACGGATGATGCGCTGACACTGATCGGGAATCGGAAGAAATCCCATCCGGATACCGGATTTCGATTCCAAACGCAGTACGATATAGAGCGTACGATCACGCAAAAATGGAAACGGTTTTCCTTTATCTGCGATGACAGGAATGGAAAGCGGACGGATTTCACGTTTGAACCACTCCGAGAGCATACGCTGTTCTGCTGCGGTTGCCGTGTGGATCGTAACCTGTTCCAGTCCGAATGCACGCAGTTCGTCCATAATCTCGTGATAAGAAGCATCCCTGGCAGGTGTCAATGCACGAACCTGCTCAAAAATCGCACGCAGCTGTGATTCCGGTTTCATTTTCGTGATCGGATCTCTTTGCTTTGGCTTGTCCTCACGTTTGCGAATCAGATTCCCGACACGCACGCGGAAGAATTCGTCCAGATTGCTCTGAAAAATTGCAGTGAAAGCCAGACGTTCCAGCAGGGGAGTTGCCTTATCCTGCGATTCCTCCAACACGCGCTGATTAAATCGAAGCCACGATAATTCGCGGTTTTCAAAGCAGTCGTATTTCATCGGACAGACCACCTTTCGGGCAGAGATTATTTGTCGATTCTATTATACCCCATTTTGCAGAAATCGTCAAGTGTAAAGAAGCAGCCCGCGCGATTTGCACGGGCTGCATGTGATTATTCTACTTTGACCCACTCGTAAGAGGTGTACTCTGTACCGTCAATATTTCTCGTAACAGGCTCGATCTGATAAAGCACATTGCCGTCCTTGTCTAGTGCTGTGCCTTCTGTGATTGTTTCAGATGTGTCAACAAAAAATGGCAGTAAAATATTCGCAAAATGATTCTCTTTGATTTCTGCCGTCACGATGTTGTCATGCATTACAAACTGCACATTCTTCACGCGGTCATCGCCCACATAAATATCAGCGTAAGTCATATATCCGCTGTCAACGCTGTGCAGTTCATAAGCTTCGACAATGATCGTTTCCGGGAATACCATTGTAGATGAACCTCCGGTTGAATCCCACATCCAGAACAAATTAGCTCGATTCATGTCAACAGTAAACAAAAAGCAGTTTTCGCCCCTCTTCACGAATGAAAAAACCCGCCCGCAAATACTGTCTGAGCTTTTGATTTCATCGAGAACCGTGACCTGAGGTTTAGAAATACTTCCGCTAAGAAATGATTTGACTCCTGCTTTCGCAGCCCCGCGCATCGTGAAGCGTGCACCATCCGCATAATTCATAATCAGCAAACCGCTGAACACCAGCACCAGCGTGCACAGCACAACTGTCAGCAGCACCCTGCGCTGTTTCTTCCGCACGCGTTTTGCCGTTTTGACATAGCCTTCTGTTTCTTTTGATTCTTCCTTGTCACCCTCAATGCCCTTTTGCATCTGCTCCCATTCTGCCGCACATTCTTCGCACGCGGCGATGTGC
>JAZQNP010000093.1:0-77543 GCA_045627405.1 Oscillospiraceae bacterium
ATTTCGTACATCCGGCAGGCTTGCATCGCAACGGTCAAGGGCAAGGGCTTTGCAGGATATGTTGAGGCAATGCAGATACTCAAAGCGTATTTGGAAACGAAAGCGTAAAGAACTCCCCGTTCCGATTGTTATTTCGGAGCGGGGAGTTTTTATTTTCATATCAATAGCCGGCTGCACTAGCACCGTATTCCGCTTGTTCAGTAGTAAACCCTTCAAAAAGAAGCTGATCAATCAGCTCTGCTCTTGAAAAGCTTAAAAAGCTTAAATAACTGTTCGCTGATTCCGCTGCTTCCGCATTCCAATCTGCATTGCAGTTGTCTGCACCGTAAACGGCTTGTTCATGAGTGAATTTTTCGTATTCGAGTTGTTTGATTAAACCTGTATATGAAAAAGCCATCATATCTATATAGTTTTTAGCTGATTCCAATGCTTCGGCGTCCCATTTCGCGCCACAGTTATCCGCGCCGAAAATAGCTTCCTCATGAGAATACTTTTCGTATTCAAGCTGTTCAATCAATCCCTCATATGAAAATGCCATAAGTTCGATGTAGCTTTTTGCAGAAGCGAGTGCATTGATCTGTCCCAATGTCAGCGTGTCATTATTAGATGAATCTGTTACAGTCTGCGGCTCAGCAGAATCCGTTCTGACCGTTGTACTGTTTGCAGTTGCACTCTCATCAGTCCTTTTGGCAGTCGTTTTAGTCGTTTCTGCGCGATTTGTTTCACTTGATGTTGTTGTGGCCATAGACTCTGAGTTTTGTAAGCTTGTTTCACATTCGTCAGAACCACTGCCTGCCGCCATAAGCAAAAATACAAATGACGCAAGAAGAGCGGCGGTTGCTTTCAAGGCTTTTTCTTTCATGATTGTTTCCTCCTAATAATGAATGTTGCAACGACTGCGCCTATTATATATACGATTATGTCATACACATCAAATACGCCGTTAAATACACTGAACAGTTGCAGGAATTCCGTTACAATGCCGAGCAGCGCGGATGCAATGAGTAGAAAAATCCGGTTCCCTTTCAGCATAAAGATCGACTGTAATAGAAATGTAAATGACATTGCCCACAACAGATCAGCACAATAACAATGCATAAAATCATCTATCAGCGAAATCTGGATATGAACCGGCTGCGGCTTCATAAACGCAGGGATTGCTCTGATGATGTGCGCGTTTTGATTATAGAATAGATAAACGACTGCTCCTGCAAATAATAAAATGATGCTTACAAGAATATGATGAAATCGCTTCATAATCAAACCGCTTTTCTGCCGTGTGGCATTCTATCGTATTAACAATCACATTATACCGCAAATTGCGGCATATGTCAATATAAAAGCCGAAAACTGCACATGAAAATCAGAATATTTGTGAAATAACAACAAAGCGGCCAATCGAATTTACTGCAATATGCAGTATAAATGAATACAACATTTTGCAGTGTGGTATATTGAATTCACCGGAAGGGGGATTCGGAATGATATACCAGAGGATCCGCGATTTGAGGGAGGATGCCGACTTAAAACAAAAGGATGTCGCAGAATATCTGCACTGTTCTCAGCAGGTGTACAGCAATTATGAGCTCGGTCAGCGGGATATTCCGACGGAAATTCTGATCGCACTTGCGGAATTTCACAAAACAAATGTCGATTATTTGCTTGGGCTGACAGAAGTCCGAACCTATTATAAAGAACTGGAAATAGCAGCACAGCCGGAAACATGAAAACCGGCGCACAGGAGAATGAACCCCGTGCGCCGGTTTTTTGCTGTTATATTTTGAGTGCGCGTTCCTCGCAGAATTCGCAGACGGTGTGCCCGCCCTCCTGCAAATAGCGTTCCGGCAGATAATGCTCCTGCGACAAAATGCACTTTGGATTGACGCAGCGATGGGTACGGTTCTCCTCGCCGCGCAGCACAGGCAGATGCGTTTCACTTTCCAGCAGCTTTAAGACCAGTGCCATGCGGACATACATGCCGTATTCCGCCTGCTTGAAATAGAGTGCGCGCGGGTCGGCATCGACCGGCACCGCGATTTCGTCCACACGCGGCAGCGGGTGCAATACCGCAAGATCGGATTTTGCATGTGCCATTTTCTCCGGCGTGAGACAATAGGTGTCTTTTTGTGCGAGATATTCCGCCTCAGAAGCAAACCGTTCCCGTTGAATACGCGTCATATACAGCACGTCCAGCGAACCGATTGCCGCATCGAGTGACGGTTCCTCGCGGTATTCACAGCCGGAATCGGTCAGCAGCTTCCGGATATATTCCGGCATACGAAGCTCCGGTGTGGAAATCAGCACAAATTTGTTGCCCGGATAGCAGGAAAGTGCCTTGCAGAGCGAATGCACGGTTCTGCCGTAGAGCAGATCGCCGCACAGTCCGACCGTCAGATTGTCGAGGCGTCCTTTTTCCATTTTCAGTGTCAGCAGATCGGTCAGCGTCTGCGTCGGGTGCAGATGTCCGCCGTCTCCGGCATTGACCACACAGCAGTCTGCGGTCATAGCCGCCGCCTTCGCGCTGCCCGCCATCGGATGCCGGATAATGAGAATGTCCGAATAAGAGCTGACGACCTTGGTCGTATCTTTGAGATTTTCTCCCTTGGAGACCGAGCTGCTCATCGGGTTGTCGAAGCCGATGATGCTGCCGCCCAGACGGATCATCGCAGACTGAAAGCTCATCTGCGTGCGGGTAGACGGCTCATAGAACAGCGTTGCCATGATCTTGCCGGCGCACGCCTGCACATAACGCTGCGGGTGCGCGTAAATCGACGCACCGAGGTTGATCACCTTGTTCCACCATTCCACGGGATAATCATTCAGGTCGATCAGGTGAGAATATTTCTGCTCGCTCATTCTTATACCTCCGGCGTTTTTTTTAGAATGCGGAATGCGGAATGCGGAATGCGGAATGCGGAATTATTCCGTATTCCTCGCATTTCGGAAAACCGCAGACAAGGTTTTGAAATCATCATGAAAGCTGCGAGAAGATGACCGCGCAAGCGGGAATCAGCGCAAGCAGGATGCAAAAGCGGAGATGTACAAAATCATTCCGCATTCCCACGTTTCGCTCTGCAAAGCTGAGCAGTTTGCCTATGGCAAACGTGCCGCATCTCCGCATTCTGCATTAAAATACACATCGTACCACACAAGGAACATATACACCGTCCAGATTTTGCGTGAATTGTCCGCCTTGCCGGCTCTGTGGTCGTCGAGCAGCTTCACGAGCTGCTGCGTATGGAAGAACTGCTCCGCTGCTTTTGAGGTGAAGCTCTGTTTCACCGTTTCATAGCAGCCGTCCTCTTTGAGCCAGACGCGGATCGGAACAGGGAATCCCAGTTTCTTTTTCGCAGCTGTATCGGCAGTTTCCTTCGGCGTATCGCGCTTTGCAGCCAGCCGCATCGCATATTTTGTCACATACGGCGTATCGCTGTCCGTTGTTGTTTCGCGTGTCACGCGGAAACGGTGCGGAATTTTTTCTGCCAGTGCCATGACCTCTTTGTCCAGAAACGGTACCCGCAGTTCGAGAGAGTTTGCCATGCTCATCTTATCCGCTTTGAGCAGAATATCGCCTGCCATCCAGAGATGCAGATCGAGATACTGCATTTTTGTCACAGGATCGGCGTCCTGCACCTTGTCGTAGTACGGCTTTGTGACCGCCGTCGGATCGGGTGCGTCTGTTTTGATTTTCAGCAGTGCTTTGCGCTCCTGCGGCGTAAACATATACGCATTGCCGATAAACCGTTCTTCCAGCGTCTTGCCCTTTCGCACAAGGAAGTTCAGACCGCGCTTTGCAGGCAGCACGCCTGCCGCTTTGCCGATGCCGCGCCGCAGTCCCATCGGGACTTTGTCGTACCATGTGGCGTTCGGCTCGCTGTATACGTTATATCCGCCGAAAATCTCATCGGCACCCTCGCCCGAAAGCACAACCTTGACCTGCTCCGCAGCCAGTCTGCACACAAAATACAGCGCGATACAGGACGGATCGGCAAGCGGTTCGTCCATGTGATACTGAATCTTCGGCAGCATTTCCCAGTATTCTGCCTGCGTGATCACATGACTGTAATTCTCCTTGCCGATTGCGCGGGAAAACCGCTTTGCCCAGCCGATTTCATTGTATTTCTCATCGCTGCCGAAGCCGACAGTGAATGTCTTATCGACATTTGCTGCGGCGGCAACATAGCTGGAATCGACGCCTGACGACAAAAAGCTGCCGACCTCAACGTCCGCAATCTTGTGTGCGCGCACGGAATCCTTGAACGTATCTGAGATTGCCTTCACCCAGTCACCCAGCAGCGGATGCTCGTCGGGCGAAAACTGCACGTCCCAGTAACGCCGGACCGTAAGGCTGCCGTTTTCATACAGAAAATAGTGCGCAGGCGGGAGCTTTTTGACGCCCCTGAAAAAGGTGTCCTCCGTCGGAGAATACTGGAACGTGAGATACTGTTCCAGCACATCGGTGTTCAGCTCCTTTCGGAAGTGCGGGTGTGCAAGAAATGCCTTGATCTCGCTGCCGAACATGAAGGTCTCGCCCATCTGTGCATAGTACATGGGCTTGATGCCGAAGAAATCGCGCGCGCCGAAGAGCTGCTTTTTCCGGTCATCCCAGATGACGAAGGAAAACATGCCGCGCAGCTTGTTCAGAAGCTCGGTGCCGTACGCGGCATAGCCGTGGATCAGCACCTCGGAATCGGTCTGTGTGCGGAAATGATAACCCCTTTGTTCCAGCTCCGCGCGCAGCTCCATATAGTTATAAATTTCTCCGTTGAAGACCAGTACCATGGATCGGTCATCATTGAAGATCGGTTGATTGCCCTGTTCTGTGATGTCGATGATCGAAAGCCTGCGGTGTCCAAGTGCGATCTCCCCATTGAGATACTTGCCGCCGGCATCCGGACCGCGGTGGCGAATGCGCTCCATCATGTCCTCTAAGACCGATTCTGCATTGCCGATGTGGTTGGTAAAGCCGATGATACCACACATAGTATTTTGCCTCCTGATGCTGTACCGGAAGATTATGGGATTCACGGTACCTCTCCTATTATACTACTTTTGCCGCAGGATTGCAAGAGGAAAGCACACAGACTACGGGTTTCTTCTGAATTTTTTGCCGAATGACCGCGGATTCCGGAAATGAGTCCCCTCTTTTGATATGATCGGTCGGGATTGTCTCCTTGACCGGGATGAAAAAGGGCGGCGTTGCCTGCATATAGATTCATAGGACAATCACATAAAAAGGATTCCTATATCATTGACGGTATCTGTGTGATAGATGACAACGGTGACAGATACTACTTTGACGATTACACATTCCTTTGGTACTTCATGAAACTGTAAAACAAAAAGAGCTATCCGATCCAAATACGAATCAGATAGCTCTTATCTTTTCAGACAAATATATTTATACTGTTGCCGATAATCGAGAATTGTTGCCAAATCGTTGCCATGATAACGATTTGATAACGGCTTTTGGCGTGTTTACGCCCTATTTTTCGGGACGTTTATTATTCCCACTCCACCGTTCCGGGCGGCTTAGAGGTAATATCATAGACAACGCGGTTGACGTGAGCAACCTCATTGCAAAGGCGATTGGAGACGCGGGCAAGGACGTCATACGGGATGCGCGCCCAGTCTGCGGTCATGAAATCATCGGTCGTGACGGCGCGGATTGCGATCAGGTGATCATAGGTTCTGTGGTCGCCCATGACGCCGACCGTATGTACATCGGGAAGCACGGCAAAATACTGTTTCAATTCCTCTGCGATGCCGCTTTTTTCGATTTCATCGCGGAAGACCGCATCGGCTTCCTGCAAGATCTTGATTTTCTCCTCGGTAAGCTCACCGATGATGCGCACGCCAAGTCCCGGGCCGGGGAACGGCTGCCGCCAAACAAGTTCATGCGGGATGCCCAGCTTTTCTCCGACCGCGCGCACTTCATCCTTAAAAAGGTCTTTCAGCGGCTCGATCGTGCCGTCGAACTGAATATCCTCGGGCATTTTCACCATATTGTGATGCGTTTTGATGACGGCGGTGCTGCCCTGACCGGCGGCATTGCCCTTGCCGCTCTCGATGCGGTCAGGATAGATCGTACCCTGTGCGAAGAAGCCGTCTGCGCCCTCCTCGCGGATTTTATTCCAGAATACGTTATAAAACTCTGTGCCGATGATATTCCGTTTCTGTTCGGGATCGGTCACGCCTTTGAGCTTGGCAAGAAACTGCTTCTGGCAGTTCACGCGGACAAAATTCATATCGAACAGCCTTGTGAACGTCTCCTCAACAAAATCGCCTTCGTCCTTGCGCATGAGTCCCTGATCGACAAAGACGCAGGTGAGCTGTTTCCCGACGGCTCTGCTGAGCAGTGCCGCTGCAACCGACGAATCGACACCGCCGGACAAGCCGAGAATGACCTTTTTGCTGCCGATTTGTTCCCGCAGCTTTGCAACGGTTGTGCCGATAAAGTCATCCATGACCCAGTCGCCGGCAAAACCGCAGACCTCATAAAGAAAATTGTGCAGAATCTGCTTACCGAACTGGCTGTGCGTGACCTCCGGATGGAACTGCACAGCATAGACCTTCTGCGCGGGATTTTCAAAGGCGGCAGAGGGGCAGTCTGCGGAGCTTGCCGTGACGGAGAAGCCCTCCGGCAGCGCACTGACAAAATCGGTGTGGCTCATCCACACGACGCTGGTTTCCGGCACATCCTTGAAGAGGACGCTGCTTTGATTCTGCGTGATCTCGATTTTTCCGTATTCACTTTTTTCGCATGCCGAGACCGTGCCGCCGAGCGTATAGGCGACGAGCTGGCAGCCGTAGCAGATGCCGAGAATCGGAATGCCCAGCGAAAAAATCTCTTTTCCGATGTGCGGCGAGCTTTCGTCGTAGACGCTGTTGGGGCCGCCGGTGAAAATAATGCCCATCGGGTTAAGTGCGCGGATCTCGTCGATCGGCGTGTCGTACCGCTTGATCTCGCAGTATACGCCGCATTCGCGGACGCGCCTTGCGATGAGCTGGTTATACTGTCCGCCGAAATCAAGCACGATACAGAGCTGATTTGCCATATGACTCCTCCTTTGCAAAAAGCAGAAAGCCGCAGCAGAACGGTGCGGCTGAGATATATGTTATTATAGCATGTTTTATGCAGAAATGCAAGCCGATTTTGCGGATATTCCGAAAGGCTTTTTCTGTGCATTATGACTTAAAGCGGAAATGACCGCCGGCGCAAAACGGCAGCACCGGCGGTCTGTGATAAAAAGGAGACATAGAAATGTATTAGGCGGTTAATCCTTTTTGCGAAGCACAAAGGCTGCGCCTGCTGCGGTGAGCAGTCCGGCGAGCGCGAGGGCAATGCCGGTGTCGCCGGTTTGCGGCGGAGTGACAGCGGTTGATGCAGAATCGGATGAATCGGATGAAGTTTCTGTCGCGGAAGATTCCGTTTCCTCTGCGTCTAGGGCGACGAATGTATAGCCGAATTTTGCAGCATACGCGCGAGCTGTGGAATTGTCATATCCGTAAATCGTACCGTCATAGAAATGCATACAGTCCCATGGTGCATATTCGCCTTCGTCAGAATTATTATAGATTGGACTGCTATCCAGATCACAGATAATACAGTCCGGATTTTCAATTGTAACAGAGGATAAACTTGACCAATTTGCAAAGGAATTGCATCCAATATATTTTACGCTCTCAGGAATAATAACACTTTCAACGCTTTCAAATCCGGCGAGAGCATACTCGCTGATTCCGATAATGTCATTCGGGATAATCAGTTCGGTCACACCGGATGTGTCACCTTTGTATCCCAGAATGCAGTGGTTGATGATAATAAATCCATCAGATAATTGTTCCCACCAATCATAGAAGCCATCACAATATTCTAAAAAAGACAAGTCGTATATTGTATCTGGAATAATGGGAAGTATTTTATCTATGTCGTTATAAACATACCATCCATAATCTTCACCAGTGTCATAGTAACTTTCAAAGCACAAATCAGAAATATAAGTTGTATCGTCTACAATCGTTACATCGCTGTCCTCCGTTGTTTCGCCCTTTAATTCATATGCACAATTATTGATATATACCATGCCGTCTGGTTGATTATTCAACCATTCTGTTCCCAAAAACGCTTCGGCACCAATTACAACTACACTTTCCGGAATACTTATAGATGCAAGATTTTCACACATGGAAAAGGCACAGGTACCAATCGAAAGAACCCCATCTTCGATAACAAGTTCTTTGATAGCGGGATTACGAATCCATGGACTGGGATTACCCCCACCGCCTCCGCCAGTGTATGTTTGAAACTCAAAATCGTACATAAAGCCGCTGCCCGAAATAGTAAGTGTGCCATTTTCATCCAAAACCCAAGATATATTATCCCCGAATTCACCACTGTGGTCGTTATTTCGCCTTCCGCAATAGCCACTTGTTTCCCAAGCTGTTTCCTTTTCGGGTTCAACAGTGGTATAATCAATGATCTCTATTTCCGCCGAAACCGGAACCGCCATTGCCGGAAGAGAAAAGCCGACAAATCCCGCTGTCAAAACAGCAGAAAGCAGATTTTTTTTCATTTTTTGTTCTCCGTTTCAATATTTTTCGGCAAAACTCTTGCAAAATGCTGAAAAAAGTGGTATAATAAAGTATTCCGGCGAGAATTCTGCAATTTATATTTGCCTATAATATCATTATACTCATTTTTATGAGCATGTCAAGAGAATCGACTCATTTTTATGAGATTCTATGATTTCAACAAATTCAGGAGGTGTTTTTTGTATGTTTTATGAACGCATACAACAGCTATGCCGAGAACGCAACACCTCTGTTTCCTCTATGCTGAAAGAATTGGGACTCAGCACCGGAAGCACCGGAAACTGGAAGCGCGGTCAGCTCCCGAAAGGGGATGTGCTGCAAAAAATCGCTGTATATCTGGACACCTCGATTGACTTTATTGTCTCCGGCGAATACCGAACCGGATTGACAGAAGAAGAACAATATCTCGTCTCGCTGTACCGCAGTGTTCCCGATCGTGCAAAGTATAAGGTCGTTTGTGACTTTGAACGCATCGCCGCAGAGGAACGCAGTAAGGGCAGCGATTTTTCATCTCAGAATATCAAATCATAAGCACTCTGTGTCCGGTTTGTTTTGCCGGCGCAGAGTGCTTTTTCATGTAAAAAAGCGGAGGCATCTTCACGCAGTAACGAGCTGCGCAAATGCCTCCGCTGCTGTTTGTTTATTCCGCAAAAGCCTCCTGCCAGAAGCTCTCGCCTGCCAGCGTGCTGCCGTCGATGCCGAGTGCTTCCAGCACGGTCTGCCCGATGTCGCAATAGCCGCTGCGGACGCCGAGATTGACCGGTTTCACGCCTGCGCCGTACATCAGCACAGGGATATATTCGCGGGTGTGGTCTGTGCCGGAGAACGCCGGATCGCAGCCGTGATCTGCGGTGAGAATGAGCAGATCCTCTTCACGAAGCTGCGGCAGCAGTGCGCCGAGCTGCGCATCAAAATCAGTGATCGCCTGCGTATAGCCGGCGATGTCGCGGCGATGTCCGTACGCGCTGTCAAATTCGACGAGATTGACGAAGCACAGCCCCTCGAAAGCTTTTTCTTCTCTTGCGCAGCAAAGCCCGATTGTCTTGCCCATGCCGTCGTCATTCGACACGGTGCGCATGCCCTCGCTGATGCCCTGCCCTGCGAAAATGTCCGAAATCTTTCCGACGGAGATCACCTCTTTGCCTGCGTTTTGGATCAGATCGAGCATGGTCGGTGCAAACGGCGAAACGGAATAATCGTGGCGGTTCGGCGTGCGCACAAAGTTCGGGTATTCCCCGACGAACGGCCTTGCAATGATGCGTCCGACGGCAAAATCGCCCTGCATGATTTCGCGTGCTTTTTCGCAGATTTGATACAGCTCGGCAGGCGGAATCAGATCCTCGTGTGCGGCAATCTGCAATACGCTGTCTGCCGAGGTATAGACAATCAGCGCGCCGGTTTCCAGATGCTTTTGTCCGTAATCATGAATAACCTGCGTGCCGGAATACGGCAGATTGCAGAGGATGTCTCTGCCGGTTGCGGCGCGAAGCTGCGACAGGACTTCCTCCGGAAAGCCGTTTGGAAAGGTCTGCATCGGTGTATCCGAGATCAGCCCTGCGATTTCCCAGTGTCCGGTTGTGGTATCCTTGCCGCGGGAACGCTCGGCGCATTTGCCGTATGCACCTGTCGGCGCGTCGGCGGGTGTGCCGCAGCCGACATTCTCGATATTGAAAAGCCCCAGCCGCTGCAAGTTCGGCGCATGCAGTCTGCCCGACTGCACCAGCGACCGCAGCGTATGACTGCCGCAGTCCCCGAACGAAGCCGCATCCGGCAGTTCGCCGCAGCCGAAGCTGTCCAGCACAATGAGAAATACCCGTTTTTTCATAAGCTGTGTGTACCTCCCGTAGATGATTGTTGCTTCCATTATAGCAGATACGGCAGAAAAATGCAAGAAAACACGCCTGAAAACCTTTGCGGTTCTCAGGCGTTGTTTTTGTTTCATTCAGCAGAATCTGTATGCAGCTTATTCTTCTGCTTCACTGCTCTTCACGCTTGCGACGACTTCGTCCAGCAGGTTTGCCGGCAATGCCTCATAGCGCAGGAAATCGAATGTGAATTCACCCATGCCCTTTGCAACCTGACGCAGATACATTGTAAAGTCGTGCATTTCGCGCATCGGCACTTCTGCGGAGATGGTTGTCATACCCTCAGCGTCTGCTGTCGGCTCCATGCCCAGCACTCTGCCGCGGCGTTTGTTCAGATCGCCCATAATGTCGCCGGTTTTGTCATCCGGAACCGTGACGGCGAGTGTGCCGATCGGTTCGAGCATGACCGCCTGTGCCTGCTTCATGCCCTCCTTGAAGGCGAGCGAGGCTGCAATCTTGAACGCCATTTCAGAGGAATCGACCGGATGATAAGAACCGTCGAGCAGGGTTGCCTTGATGCCGACCACCGGGCAGCCTGCGAGAATACCGTGCTCGGTGCTTTCCTGCAAGCCCTTTTCAATTGCCGGGAAGAAATTCTTCGGAACGGAGCCGCCGAAAATCTTTTCTTCAAAGATCAGCGTATCGCTGTCGCACGGCTCAAACTCGATCCACACATCACCGAACTGACCGTGACCGCCGGACTGCTTTTTATGTCTGCCCTGCACCTTATCGGTCTTCTTGCGGATGGTTTCCTTATATGCGATGCGCGGCTCGGAAAGCACGACATCGACATTGAATTTGGATTTCAGCTTTGCTTTCAGCACATCGAGATGCTGGTCGCCCAAGCCTGCCAGCACACGCTCTTTCGTCGTGGTATCGACGTTATACGAGAGGGATTTGTCCTCTTCGAGCAATTTTTGCAGGCTGGTGCCGATCTTCGCCTCATCGCCCTGCGCGCTGGATGTGACAGCCATACGGTAGGTCGGGTTCGGATATTTGGTCTGTGCAAACTGCACGGTGTTCCCAGCGGCACAGAGGGAATCGCCGGTACCGGCATTGAGCTTTGTGGCGATGACAATATCGCCGGCGACTGCCTCGGAGACTTCAATCTGCTTCTTGCCGAGCATGGTGTAGAGCTTGCCGATATGTTCTGCCGCGCCGGTTGTCGCGTTGACCAGATCACTGTCGGGTTTGAGCGTACCGGAAATGACCTTGATAAAGCTCATCTTGCCGAACGGATCTGCGACCGTGCGGAAGATGAAAGCGGAGACCGGTGCTGCCGGATCGACCTTGACTGCGATTTCCTTGCCGTTTGCATCCAGTGCATTGAGCGGAGCGGCAGTGGTCGGATCGGGCATGTATTTCAGGAATTCGAGCAGCAGATCGCAGCCTGCGGGATTGGTGCAGGAAACGGTAAATACCGGATATGCAGAACCGTTGCGCATTGCTTCGTGGATGCCGTGGGAGATCTCCTCCTGCGTGAACGGCGTTCCCTCAAAGAACTTCTCCATCAGTGCGTCATCGGTTTCTGCGACTGCCTCGGTCAGACCCTCCGTCAGGGAATCTGCCGTGACGCCTTCCTTATCGTTGAGGACGATGCCGGTTGCATCCGATGCGACCGAAACGCCCTTCTTGTCATACACATAAGACTTCATTCTGCTGAGATGCACAAGCGACTTGAACTGTCCGCCTGCAATCTCCGGCACGATGACCGGGCAGACCTTCGCGCCGAATTTTTCTTTCAGCGAATTCAGCACGGAATAGAAATCCTGGTTCGGATCGTCGATCTTGGTGACGACAAAGAGAATATGCTTATTGAGCTTCTGCGCTGCCTGGAACGCCTTGATCGTACCGGTGTGAATACCGGATTTTGCCGAGACGCAGATGATGACGGTATCGCCGGCAGAAATGCCCTCATTGGTCGCTGCCGCAAAGTCAAACAGACCCGGTGTATCCAGCAGATTGATTTTAAAATCGCTGTACTCAAAGGATGCCAGCGCGAGATTGATCGAAAACTGACGCTTGATTTCTTCTGCGTCATAGTCGCAGACGGTGTTGCCGTCCGCAGCCTTGCCGAGACGGTCGAGAACGCCTGCACGGTACAGCAGAGCCTCCGCAAGCGCGGTCTTGCCGCATCCGCTGTTGCCGGAAAGCACGATGTTTTTGATCTTGGAAGTGTCTAAATTTTTCATGTGTGAAACTCTCCTAACTGCTGCATGTGCGGGTGCGGAACCGATGCCAAAATTTCGGAAGCAGGTGCTGAGAACCAACCTGCACCTCACACATTCGCAAACGATACACCTATTATACCATATGTTAAAAATCCTTTCAAGTATCCAAATCATTTTCTACATAATACCGAAAAACAGCCCTCCGATTTGTGCATTTTTACAACTGGATTTTTTCAAAGCCGAATGCGGCGTTCCGCTCTTGCTTTTTGTCGGGAAATGTGCTATAATAATAGATACCGCGGCGGCATTCTGCCGGATGCGCGTACTCTAAGAGAAAGGAATGATATGGACTATGGCGAAAATGAGCGTCATCTTCGACCGCTGTAAGGGCTGTGAACTTTGTACCACGGCATGTCCCAAGCAAATCGTCTCGATCCAGCACGAGAAACGCAACAAGGAAGGCGTATTCACCGCCTACTGTACGGATGACAGTGCATGTATCGGCTGTGCGATGTGCGCTATGATGTGTCCGGATTGTGCCATCATCATCGAAAAATAAGGAAAGGATGTGCTTCAATTGGAAAAAGTACTGATGAAAGGCAATGAAGCACTTGCCGAGGCTGCAATCCGTGCAGGCTGCAAATGCTTCTTCGGTTACCCCATTACACCGCAGACGGAGCTTTCGGAATATCTTGCAAAGCAGATGCCGAAGCGCGGCGGTGTGTTCCTGCAAGCAGAATCTGAGGTCGCTGCAATCAATATGGTGCTCGGTGCTGCCGGTACCGGCACGCGCGTCATGACCTCTTCTTCTTCGCCCGGAATTTCTCTGAAATCCGAGGGCATCTCTTACATCGCAGGCTCCGATGTCCCGTGTCTGATCGTCAATGTGGAGCGCGGCGGTCCGGGTCTCGGCTCGATCCAGCCGTCTCAGCAGGATTACTGGCAGGCAACGAAAGGACTCGGTCACGGCGATTTCCGCCTGATCATCCTCGCGCCGAACTCCGTGCAGGAGGTTGTCAACCTCGTGACGAAGGCGTTTGACCTGGGCGAGAAATACCGTGTTCCGGTTATGCTGCTCTCCGACGGTCTGCTCGGTCAGATGATGGAGCCGGTCGCGTTTCCGGAGATTGAAGCCACACAGGCAGATAATTCTGCATGGGCAGCTTCCGGCACCAAGATGCAGCGCGATCATCACATTGTCAATTCCCTGTACATCGAGGCGGTTGACCTCGAAGCACAGGTCAAAGCGCGGTATGAACGCTATGCGCAGATTGAGGCAAATGAATCTGAGGCAGAGACCTATCTCTGCGAGGATGCCGACATCGTGATCACCGCATTCGGCGCGACCTCCCGTATTGCAAAATCTGCCGTCAATAAGGCAAGAGCAGAGGGCATCAAGGCGGGTCTGTTCCGTCCGGTTACACTCTGGCCGTTCCCGAAGACACAGCTCGTTGAGGCAACGAAATCTGCAAAGGCAGTGCTGTCTGTTGAGATGAACATGGGTCAGATGGTCGATGACGTCAAGCTCGCGCTGGACTGCAAGATTCCGGTTTCGTTCTACGGAAGAACCGGCGGAATGATCCCGTCACCGAATGAAGTGCTGGATCAGATCAGAAAGCTGAACGGAGGTGCGCAGTAATGGCTGTTGTATTTGAAAGACCCCATGCTCTGTGCGATGTCCGTCTGCACTATTGCGCGGGCTGTACACACGGCATCATTCACCGTCTTGTCGCAGAGGTGATCGACGAGATGGGCATCGAGGGCGATACCGTCGGCGTATGCCCGGTCGGCTGCTCGGTGTTTGCATATAATTATTTCAACTGTGATATGATCGAGGCTCCGCACGGCAGAGCACCGGCTGTCGCAACCGGCGTCAAGCGTGCAAGACCCGACCTCAATGTGTTTACCTATCAGGGCGACGGCGACCTCGCCGCCATCGGTACTGCCGAGACGGTGCATGCCGCAACCAGAGGCGAGAATATCGTTGTGATCTTCGTCAACAACGGTACCTACGGTATGACCGGCGGTCAGATGGCACCGACCACGCTGCCCGGTCAGGTGACCACAACCTCTCCGTACGGCAGAGATCCGCATAAGGCAGGTTATCCGATCCGCGTCTGCGAGATGCTCTCGACCCTCTCCGGCACGGCACTTGCCGTCAGAACAGCGGTCGATTCCGTGCCGCATATCCGCGAAACGAAAAAGATGATCCGCAAGGCGTTCGAGAACCAGCAGAAGGGCAACGGCTTCTCCATCGTTGAGGTGCTGTCCACATGTCCGTCGAACTGGGGTCTGACGCCGAAGGAGTCCATCAAGCGTTTGCAGGAGGAGTGCATCCCCTACTACCCGCTGGGCGTGTATAAGGATGTCAACATCGAAGAGGCAAATGCCGATCTGCTTGCGATGGGAGGTGCAGCAAAATGACCTATGAAATTCTGCTCGCAGGCTTCGGCGGACAGGGCATCCTGTTTGCCGGCAAGCTGCTCGCATACTGCGCACTGTTTGAGGGCAAGGAGATTTCGTGGCTGCCGAGCTACGGTCCGGAAATGCGCGGAGGCAAGTGCAACTGCTCCGTGACAATCTCCGATGAGCCGATCGGTTCGCCGCAGGTATTGGAGCCGGATCTGCTGGTCGTGCTGAACGGTCCGTCCTTTGACGCATTCGTGCCGAATGTCAAGCCGGGCGGCAAGGTGTTTGCCGACAGCTCTATGATTGATGCGAAGACAGACCGCACCGATATTGATATGTTCTATATCCCCGCGACACAGCTCTCCGATGAGCATGATCTTGCCAAGGGCGCGAATATCATTCTGCTCGGCAAGCTGCTCCATGAGACCGGTATTTTCACCTTCGAGACCGTCCGCAAGGCACTCGAAAAAAATACCCCCGCAAAGCGTGCGCATACCATTGATAACAATATGCGTGCCTTGCAGCTCGGCGCGGATTATACTGCATAAAGATAAAAATATGAAACAGCCCCCGATACCGCTTGGTGTCGGGGGTGTTTCTTTATAAGAGATTGGTGAAATCCCGTTGACTGTAAATAAACCTGCGAATTTCCATCACATCGTCTATCACAACATAAAACACAGAGAAATTGCGAACTCTGATTCGATAATAGGGATGCTTTCTGGGTTTATCCGGAGAATACGGCTGAAAAGCGCACGGTGCATTTGCGCGTTCTAAAATGGCTTGCTCAATATCGTCAATCAGCTTATTTGCAGCCTGCGGGTTTTTCAGTTCATCGGCAATATAGCAGACAGCTTCCTCTAAATCCTTATAAAAAACAGGGAGATACCGCAAATGATAGGATTTATCTTCCAACTGCGTTTCGCACCTTTCCAAAAACTTCCTCATGTGTCATTCGCGCTGTATTTTCTTCTGCAAGCCGATCCGCTTCATCCAGCTTCTGCTCAATCCCCTCTGTCAGTGCTGCATACTGCGCAAGACTCATCAAAACCATTGTGCCATAGCCGTTCTTCGTCAGGTAAATCGGGTGACCTTCGCTGACGGCTGCTTCAATATCCGAAAAATGATTGCGCAGATCGGAAACAGGTCGAATATCAATCATAGCAAACGCCTCCTTTCGCTATCTTTATTTTATCATAATTTTATCAGAATGTCAAGAGAATATGCAAAGAAACAGCCCCCGATACCGCTTGGTGTCGGGGGCATTGTTTGTCATGTCGATTCACGCGATGGAATCAGAATTTCGGGAGATGAGAAAGCGATTCTGCGATTTCGGCATCTGTCGGAATGTAGTCCTCCATCTTGCCGTCGTTGAAGCTCTGATAGCCGTAGAGGTCGAAGTAGCCGGTGCCGGTCAGACCGAAGAGGATGTTCTTCTCCTCGCCTGTTTCCTTGCATCTGAGTGCTTCTTCGATGGCACCCTTGATGGCGTGAGAGCTTTCCGGTGCGGGGAGAATACCCTCTGCGCGGGCAAATTCCACGGCAGCCGCAAAAACATCGGACTGCTTATAGGAAACCGCATCCAGCAGCCCCTGATGACGCAGCTCGGAAAGGATCGTGCTCATGCCGTGATAGCGCAGGCCGCCTGCGTGGTTCGGTGCCGGAATGTAATTTGCGCCGATGGTATACATCTTTGCGAGCGGGCAGATCATGCCGGTATCCGCGAAATCGTAGGCATAGGTGCCGCGTGTCAGCGACGGGCAGGATGCCGGTTCGACCGCAATAAAGCGGTAATCCGCTTCTCCGCGCAGCTTTTCGCCCATGAACGGCGAGATCAGACCGCCGAGATTGGAGCCGCCGCCTGCGCAGCCGATGATGACATCCGGCTTGATGCCGTATTTATCGAGTGCGGTCTTTGCTTCCAGACCGATCACGGACTGGTGCAGCAGCACCTGATTCAGCACAGAGCCGAGCACATAGCGGTAGCCCTCGTGTGTGACGGCATATTCGACCGCTTCGGAGATTGCGCAGCCGAGGCTTCCGCCCGTGCCGGGGTGCTCGGCGAGAATCTTCTTGCCGACTTCTGTTGTGTCGGAAGGAGAAGGCGTGATGGCTGCACCGTAGGTACGCATGACCTCGCGGCGGAAGGGCTTCTGCTCATAGCTCACCTTGACCATGTAGACCTTGCAGTCGAGATCAAAATAAGAGCATGCCATGGAGAGCGCGGTACCCCACTGTCCGGCACCGGTTTCGGTTGTTACGCCTTTCAGACCCTGCTTTTTCGCGTAGTAAGCCTGTGCGATTGCAGAATTCAGCTTATGGCTGCCGGAGGTGTTGTTGCCCTCGAACTTGTAGTAGATATGTGCGGGCGTACCGAGCTTTTTTTCGAGGCAGTATGCACGCACGACCGGAGACGGACGGTACATCTTGTAAAACGACTGAATCTCCTCCGGAATCGGAATATATGCATCGGTATTGTTCAGCTCCTGCTCTGCCAATTCGCGGCAGAACACCGCAGACAGCTCCTCAACGGTTGCCGGCTCATGGGTTGCCGGATTGAGCAGCGGGGCAGGTTTTTCTGTCATATCCGCACGAAGATTATACCATGCCTTCGGAATTTCGGATTCATCTAAATAGATCTTGTAGGGGATTTCGCTCATTGGGGTCACGCTCCTTTTTCCATTTCTGTCAGCCTTATCAGGAAAGCTGCGGTTTCATTATATCATGATTTTGGCTGTATGTCAAGGGAAATGAGAGGAGCTTTTTGTTGAAATCGCAGAGGCAGCCGGATATACCGTGCAATGTTCCCGAAAATCCGTATGGAGAGGGATCTCCGGCGAACGCCGGCGGATCGGCAGAACAGGGGGCGGAGACTTGCTTTCTCGTTCTGAATGTGCTATAATCAAAGCAGAATTGATACCCATCGGGAGGGAAACGCACAATGACAATGACGGCAGCAGATGCCATTGCACAGGCAAACACCTGTCTTGGCATCGAATTCGGCTCCACGCGCATCAAGGCATGTCTCATCGACAGCAGCAGCTTTACGCCCATTGCAAACGGCGCGTATACATGGGAAAACCGGCTGGAAAACGGAATCTGGACGTATTCGCAGGCAGATATTCTGTGCGGACTGCAAGGATGTTATGCCGATCTCAAACGCAATGTGCAGGCGCAGTACGGCATCACGCTGACCTCGGTCGGCGCGATGGGCATTTCCGCGATGATGCACGGCTATCTTGCGTTTGACAAATCGGACGAGCTGCTGGTGCCGTTCCGCACATGGCGCAATACGATCACCGGAGCAGCTGCCGAAAAGCTGTCTGCCTTATTTTCATTTAATATTCCGCAGCGGTGGAGCATTGCGCATCTGTACCAGGCGATTTTGAATCGGGAACCGCATGTGCAGAAGATTGCACATCTCAACACACTGGCGGGATGGGTGCATTTTCTGCTGACCGGCGAGCGTGTGCTCGGCATCGGGGACGCGTCAGGCATGTTTCCGATCACGGACTGCGGATTTGATCCGGACATGATGCGGCGGTTTTCGGCACTGCCGGAGGTTTCGCGTTACAGCTGGCAGATCGGCAGGATCCTGCCGCTGATTGCGCCCGCAGGAGAGCAGTGCGGCAAGCTGACGGCTGCCGGCGCGAAGCTGCTCGATCCGGAGGGCGATCTGCTGCCGGGCATCCCCTTCTGTCCGCCGGAGGGCGATGCGGGAACCGGTATGACCGCGACCAATTCCGTGCGGCAGAACACGGGCAATGTCTCTGCCGGAACCTCTGTTTTTTCGATGCTGGTGCTGGAAAAACCGATGCGCGGGTATTATCCGGAAATTGACATTGTCACGACACCCGACGGCGCAGATGTCGCAATGGTTCACTGCAACAACTGCTGCGGTGAACTGGATGTGTGGGTGCGCATGTTTGCAGAGTTCTCCGCGCTGACAGGACATCCGGTAGATGTATCGGAGGCATATGCCGCACTTTACCGTCATGCGATGACGGCAGCACCCGACTGCGGCGGTGTGACAGCATATAATTTCCTCTCCGGTGAACCGGTTGTGGGCGCAGCGGAAGGCAGACCGGCATATTTCCGTACACCGGACGGCACAATGGATCTGGCACATTTTATGCGTGCGGAGCTGTATGCGGCGGTTGCCGCGCTGAAATCCGGCAATGATATTCTCACGGAGAAAGAGGGCGCGGTGCCGGCGAAGGTCACGGGACACGGCGGCTTCTTCAAGATTGCAGGTACGGCACAGCAGGTGCTTGCCGACGCGCTCGGCTGTCCGGTCTCCGTCATGGAGACTGCGGGAGAGGGCGGCGCATGGGGCATGTCGCTGCTCGCGGCATACGCGATGCAGAAAGACGGCAGAACGCTTGCAGACTGGCTTGACAGCGCGGTGTTCTCCGGCATGGCGCAGACCACGCTGTACCCTGATCCGGACGGTGCTGCCGGCTGGGAAAGCTACATGACACGCTGGCAAAGCGGCATCGTCAGATCGCCGCAGTGAAAAGGAGACATCATATGCTTGAAGCATTGAAGAAAAAGGTGCTGGATGCAAATCTTGCATTGCCGCAGCACGGACTGGTCAGATTCACATGGGGCAATGCCTCGGAAATCGACAGAGAAACCGGTCTTGTCGTCATCAAGCCCTCCGGCATCGGGTACGAGGGCATGACGGCAGACGATATGGTGATCGTTGATTTGGACGGGCAGATTGTGGAAGGGCATTATAAGCCGTCCAGCGATACGCCGACGCATCTCGCACTGTACCGTGCATTTCCGCAGATCGGCGGCATCGTGCATACACACAGCAAATGGGCGGCATCCTTTGCACAGGCAGGCGTCGGCGTTGCACCGCTCGGTACGACCCACGGTGACTATTTCTACGGCGAAGTGCCGTGTACCCGCCCGATGACGGATGCGGAGATCGACGGTGAATACGAAAAGGAAACCGGTCATGTCATCATTGAGACATTTCGCGGCATCGACCCGATGACGGTTCCCGCCGTGCTGGTAAACAGCCACGGTCCGTTTACATGGGGAAAGGATGCGGCGGAAGCAGTGTATCATGCCGTCGTACTCGAAGAGGCGGCGTTTATGAATTTTCATGCAATGATGCTCAATCCGGAGCTGAAACCCATGCAGCAGGCGTTGCTGGATAAGCATTATCTGCGCAAACACGGCGAAAATGCCTATTACGGAAACTGACGGAGACGCGATGGAAAAGATTTTCTGGAAAGGCGGCGCACTGCTTGCACCGGTGCCGCCGGTTCTTGTGACCTGCGGGACTGCAGAACAGTGCAATGTGCTGACAATCGGCTGGACGGGCATCTGTGCCACGCACCCGCCGATGACATATATTTCCGTGCGCCCGACGCGGCATTCTTACGGTATGATCAAAGAATCCGGCGAATTTGCCGTCAACCTTGCAACTGCGGACATGGTGAAAGCCGTGGATTTCTGCGGCGTGCGTTCCGGCAGGGATACGGACAAGCTCGCCGTCTGCGGGCTGCACCTCACAGAGGCAGAGAACAGTGATGTGCCGATTCTTGCCGAGTCGCCGGTCAGCTTATCCTGCAAAGTGACGCAGATTATCCCGCTCGGCTCGCATGATATGTTTCTCGCGGAGATCATCGGCGCGGCAGTCGATGCGCAGTATATCGACAGCAAGGGCAGACTGGATTTGCAGCGGAGCGGCTTGCTGGCATATGCACACGGCGAATACTTCACGCTCGGCAGAAAACTCGGAGACTTTGGCTTTTCCGTCCGCAAAAAGCCGCGGCGCAAACATCCGGCACACGGAAAATAGATCAATAGAAAGGCATGTTGCACTATGAAAATACCCGAAGGAAAAAAGCCGGTGCGCAAGGACAGGGAGATCTCCGCTGCACGGAAGCTCCTGCGCATTCCGGGCAGCATCGCGCTGGTTCTCAGTCTGCTCGTCTGCACATGGCTGCTCACGGGAACGATCTCGTCCGGCTGGATTGCGCACGCCGATCACTACGGGGACGCGTTCCGCACATACGGCTGCTGGATGCTGGGGCTGGCAGGCGGGATGACGCTTGCGGTCATTCTGTATTTTTGCCGGCAGGATCTGATTGCTGCAATTCTCGGTGTCATATGCTATGTGCCGATGCTGGGCATTCTGCTGCGGGCGATGGACATTGCGGAGACGAACGGATGGAGCGGACAGACCGAGCGGAATTTCGGCGTCAACGCCTCGGAGGTCTGGCGAAACGGCGGTCTGCCGAATGTTCTGACGCTGATTCTTCTGCTTTTGCTCACGCTCACACGCTATTTTTCCTATGATGCGGCGGTGCGGCGGCAGAGAAAGCGCGATGCCAAAGCCGCAAAGGACAATGCACCGGCACCGAGCATCCTCGAAGACGACTGAACGGTCCTGCGGCAGGGTTCGCTGTACACTGCGGAGATTCGACCCGATGCGGCAAAAGCCGCCGGATTTTACGCTCGGAAACTTCCAAAAAGCAAGCAGATTCGTAAGTTTGGCGCAATGTGCGGGAATCTGCGGCACTTCGACAGAAACGGCTTTTCTTCGTGGTTCTTCGCTCTTGCTTTTCTGCGGTTCGCATGATAAAATGGAAACAGAAAGCAAAAGGAGGTAGAACCATGCAAAAGCAAGTCAAGGTTCTGATTGGCGATGACACCGCAGAGTACGGTGTTTCGTGTGCCAGCGTGCTGCGCGCACAGGGGATGTATGCATACACAAGACCGAAAAACGGGAATACCGTTCTGGAATCCATTCGGACGGACACACCGGATGTCGTAGTCGTCGATGCGGCACTGCCGCATATGGATGCAATTGAACTGATGAAAAAAGCGGGCGCGGGCAACGGCAAGCGTCCGGCATTTATTGTAACCTCGTCTTATGACAACAGCTTTGTCGAGCAGCAGGTGATGGAGAACGGCGCGGCATATTTCATGCTCAAACCGTTTGACCTGAATGTCCTCGGAGAGCGCATTGCCCTGCTGACGAACAAGCAGCCGCTCGGTGCATTTGCAAACCGCGCCGGACAGGATCTTGCGATCACGATTACGGATATTATCCATCAGCTCGGCGTACCTGCACATATCAAGGGTTATCATTATCTGCGCTGTGCGATTGTGAGTGCATATCACGAGCCGGATCTGCTGGACAGTGTGACCAAGCAGCTGTATCCGCGGGTGGCAGCGCAGTTTTCGACAACGCCCTCGCGGGTTGAGCGTGCCATCCGTCACGCGATTGAAATTGCATGGGACAGAGGGAATCTGGATACATTGAATTCCTTTTTCGGCTATACGGTGAATACCAGCAAGGGCAAGCCGACAAACTCTGAATTCATCGCACTGATTACCGATAAGCTGAGATTGCAGAATCAGCAGTGACGGCGTTTCTGCGATCCATGCAGAGAAAGGAAAATCAAAAAGGAGGACGAAAAGATGAAGTGGATTGAAATTTCGCCGGAGGCGTGGGTCGGGAACCCGTTTGAGGCGATTGGCAAGGACTGGTTTCTGCTGACAGCCGGCACAGAGCAGACAGGCTTCAACACGATGACCTGTTCGTGGGGGCAGATGGGCGTGCTGTGGAATAAGCCGTCTGTCACCTGTTATGTGCGGCATTCGCGCCACACATTCGGCTTTATGGAGCGGCAGGAGATCTTCACGCTGAGCTTTTTCGGGCAGGAATGCCGGAAAACACTGTCATTCTGCGGGTCACATTCCGGCAGAGACTGCGATAAGATTGCGGAAGCCGGACTGCATCCGGTTGCAGCCGGATGCGGCGTGAGCTTTGAAGAAGCCAGGATGGTTCTGACATGCCGCAAGCAGTTTGCAGCGGATATGAACCCGAAAGATCTCCCGCAGGAAGTCGCAGCGGGCTTTTATGCCGGCGATGCGATGCACCGCCTTTATATCGGAGAAATCCTTGCGATGTATATGTGAAAAGCCCTTTTTCCGATCTTCCTGCGACAGACCGGAATTTGCGCGGAGCCTGTGCTGTTTTTACCGCAAAGGAAAGGCACGAAAAGCATTGCCGGCTGTTGCAGGAAGAGGGACGAAAAAACCGCACCGTATGCGAAATGCACACGGTGCGGTTTTTTATGTGTGATCATCTGATGCTGAAATTACGGATTGATCGGCATGTCAGCCTGCTTCATGTTACCCGCAACCAGTTGCAGCACGATTCTCAGGTCGGAGCCGTCGGTCTTGCCGTCTGCGTAGACGTCACAGTTGACCTTGCCCTCGACGGACAGTTCGGTCACGCCTGCGACTGCTTTTGCAAGAATAACGGCATCCGTCAGACCGCAGTCGCCGCTGCCGTCAGCGTCGCCCCAGACGGTACTGTTGTCCTGGGAAGTCGTCGTAGTGGTAGTAGTTGTTGTTGTAGTCGTAGTAGTAGAGGTTGTCGTACCTGTGGTCACGATCTCGCCGTTGCTGTCGAGAACGACCGGGCTCTCGAACATGACGGTGACTGCATCCACGACATAGTCGGAGCAGTTGTTGTTCCACCAGCTGTTGAGCTTCAAGTAATCATATGCGAGATGGTAGCCGTTGTCCAGTGTGCCGATGTCGTTCTCGCCGTCGCTCATGACCACTTCATCGAGCATGAACGCATAGCTCTCAGCGTTGTAGCCGTAGCTGATCTGGTTCACGAGCCAGTGATAGTCGTCTGCAAGACCGGTTTCCTCATCGGTGTAGTAGCCGTTGAACTGAACAGCAATACCGAAGCAGGAATCCGAACCGGTGGAAGTGCCGTGCGCCTGAATGTTGAAGCCGATGATGGTTGCAACATCCTTGAACTGTTTCAGATCAAAGAGATAATCAAAAGAGCCGTCCTCTGCCTGATACTTGGAAGCATCGAAGGTGTAGGTCGTTGTGGTGTTGAGTGCAACACCGGTCATGTTCTTGAAGATGGTTTCCAGATTGCTGTCGAACCACTTCATGTTGTTGCGGTCGAAATACTGCATGTCGCCGCAGTTGCCGGAATCCCACAGAACCGGGCAGATACCGTCCAGACCCAGAGAGGTCTCAAACAGTGTCTGGATCCACTTCTCGATGGATGCGACCTGCTTGCCCTCGTTCGTCAGAACGCCGCACTCACCGATGATGACCGGCGTGCCGTTTGCAGCAAATGTCTTGTAGAGGTTGTTGAGATCGTTTTTCATCTCATTGACCTCAGCGGTGGTGCCCCATGTGGTTGCCGGTGTACACCAGCTGACATTCGCCTCTGCGATCGAGAACGGAGCCGGAGAGTAGTAGTGAATCTCGACTGCGGTCATGTTCGCACTGTCAGTCGGCATCTTGAAGCTGCTGCTCAGAGCTGCTTCCAGATTGGTGTTGTTCGCCGGGATGATCAGCAGACGGGAAGCGTTGTTGCCGCCGGTTGCGCGGACGGCGTCCACGAAGGTCTGACCGTAAGTCAGCTCGTCTGCATAGGAAAGGCTGATTTCGTTCCAGCCTGCGAATGCGAGGTGGTTGTCATAGGACTTGAAGTAATTTGCGATCTGTGTCCAGAGCGTCTTGAACTTGGTCATCTGGGAGGTACCCTGCCAGAGCCATGCGCCGTTGATGGTCGCGTTGGTTGCACCGGCAGTCGCGCTGTTGCCGTTTGCCGCCGAAGCACCGTCGTGGTGGACGTTGATGATGGCATACATGTCGAGGTCGATACAGTAGTCAACGACCTCTTTGACGCGCGCGAGGTAATCCGTGTCAACGTTGCCGGAAGAATCCATGTTCTCGAACCAGGTGACAGGAATACGGACGGTGTCGAAGCCGGCATTCTTGATCGCCGCGATCATTGCCTTGGTGGTCTTGGGGTTGCCCCAGCCGACCTCGGTATCGACATACGGATCGTTGCTGACCCACGATTTGACGGGCGCGGAATCGAAGGTGTTGCCGAGGTTCCAGCCCATGCCCATGCTTTCGACCAGCGAGACTGCGCTGGATGCCGCCTCAACGGAGGCATCGTTGGTGGTGAAGGTCGCCGCGCCGAACGCCATGGAGAGTGCGAGGACGCTGGAGACCAGCTGCTTAAACAGTTTCATAGGAAATGCATCTCCTTTCAAAGATTTAGATACTTTCAATTTAACATATCTGCGCCGGAAAGTCAAGCAATTTGAGGCAAAACGGGCAATTTTCTCCATCCAAATTTTCAGGCTGATTTTTGTGCAGATTTCCCATAAATCCGGAGAATGCTCCGGATTTCAACGCTTTGTCATTGCGCAATATAATTTCACAATCGCAAGATGCTTCTGTTTTGAAATCTATCACTTTTGCGCTGCGAAAATGAGAAGCGCAAAAGTGTGCCGCCTGCTGACGGACGATGCGGCATATTGCAGCGATGCAATGCTTCTGCCCGCGCTGCTGTACGGCATCTGCAAGATTCTCCGCGGATGCAGACGATGCCGTTTCGGGCTGTTTTGCATATTTTGCCGGAAGCTGCGCAGACTATGGGCAAACGAAACCGAAAGGAGCAATATTATGCCGCAAACTATGCAGCCGCAGCAGGTACCGTCGCGCGGGGCGCATCTGCCCGATCCTGCGCAGTATCAGAAAATGGTGCGCAGCACCTCACGAAAAACCAATGTCGTTCTGACAGTCACAAAGGCATTTGTCATCGGCGGAGCGATCTGTCTGCTCGGAGAGTGTATCCGGCAGATTCTGATACACAGCGGCGTTTCCGAGAACAGTGCCGCGACATGGACCTCGGTGATTCTTGTGTTCTGCTCCGCCCTGCTGACCGGACTCGGAGCGTATGAAAAGCTCGCAAAGCACGGCGGCGCGGGGACGCTTGTGCCGATCACGGGGTTTGCCAATGCAGTGGCATCTGCCGCAGTGGAATCGCAGACGGAAGGACTGATTCTCGGCGTCGGCGCGAAAATTTTTACGATTGCAGGCCCCGTGCTGCTTTACGGCACTGCCGCAGCTTCGCTTTACGGGCTGCTTTATCTGCTTTTGAAATGATGCCCTTGGTATCATGAAGAAAAACATGCAGAATTTTTGCTTCCCCTAGTGACAAACCGGAGAAAATGTGCTATAATATAGAAAACCTTGTTTTGGAACTGAAACGGAAAGGATGAATAAATTTATGGCAAATGCACAGCAGCAAAAGAAAAAAGCTGCCGCACCGGTCATACCGATCATTTTGATTCTGGTGGCGGTTGCGGGTCTGGCAGCAGGCGCATGGCTGCTGCTCGCCCAGTCGGACGTTTTCGGGGGCGGTCAGGATGACAGACAGCATACGATCACCATGCAGCTCGGTGAGCAAAAAACACTGGAAGTTCCGTTTGCGGATGATTTCACCTGCACCAGCTCCGATGAAAAGATTGTTTCCTTTGATCCGGAAACAAATCTTCTGACCGCCAACGCGGCAGGTCAGGCGACACTGGTTGCCAAGAGCAGCAGCGGCAGCAAAAGCGAGCTGTATCTGATTACGGTTGTTGCAAACGAAAATACCGGCAGCACACAGGACACAACCACAACTTCTGCAACAGAGGTGACGACTACGGAAACAGAAACAACTTCGACGGAGGAGACCACATTGCCGCCCGGCTCCGTCACCGGCATTTCCCTGAGCTATTATTCTGCGACGGTCAAGGTCGGCGAGCGGTATATTTACTCGCTTGTCACGATGTCGCCGCCGGATGCGACGGACAAGGGCGAGGATTGGTCGTCGGATGACGAATCCGTTGCGACGGTGGATCAGTACGGCTATATCACCGGTGTTTCTGCCGGTGAATGCACAGTGCGCGTGGCATCGGTGAACAATCCGAATGTGTTTGCGGAGATCGCGGTCACGGTCGTTGCCGAGGAGACGGCGACATCTGCTGCGGACAGTACGGCGGACGGCACGGGAACCACAACTTCGACTTCCTCCTCTGCCTCTGCGGATAACACCGCAAATAACAGCACATCGGACCGCAGCGATATTCAGGTCATCAACGGCATCACCTACGTGCAGGGCGTGATGATCGCAAACAAGACCTATTCTCTGCCTTCGACCTACAATCCCGGCGTGCAGCCGGAGGCGCAGTCTGCGTTCAATGAAATGCAGGCAGCGGCAGCCGCGGAGGGTCTGAGCATGACGATCGTGTCGGGCTTTCGTTCTTACAGCACGCAGCAGACACTTTATAACAAATATGTGGCGCGTGACGGCAAGGCAGCCGCCGACCGCTATTCCGCACGCGCCGGACATTCCGAGCATCAGACCGGTCTTGCATTCGACATCAACAATGCAAGCAGCGCGTTCACCAATACCCCGGAGGCGAAGTGGCTCGCAGAAAACTGCTGGAAATACGGCTTTATTCTCCGCTATCCCGAGGGCAAGGAGAGCGTCACGGGCTATATGTATGAGTCGTGGCATGTGCGCTATCTCGGCAAAGAGTGGGCAAAGAAGATCTATGACAGCGGACTGACACTGGAAGAGTATTTCGGCATTACATCGGCGTATGCAGAATGATGTGCAGAAGGGAACCGGCAAAAATGCCGGTTCCCTTTTTTGTGCCGCAAAACCGCAGATTCGCGCTTGACAATTTGACCGATCTATGGTATGATAATAGGCGGGATTTTCCCCGCTTTTCTCTTTTAACTTTTTGCAAAAGGAAGGATTGGGCACAATTATGGTTACAGCGATTGTAGGCGGAAACTGGGGCGACGAGGGCAAAGGCAAGCTGACGGATGTCTGCGCAGCCGATGCCGATTATGTCATCCGGTATCAGGGCGGTGCCAATGCAGGCCATACCATCATCAATGAATATGGCAAGTTCGTTCTGCATATTATGCCGTCGGGTGCGTTCCAGCCGAACACGGTCAATGTCATCGGACCGGGTGTTGCATTCAACTGCGAAGCGTTCAAGCGTGAGCTGGAAGATCTGAAAAAGGGCGGCGTTCCGGCACCGGACATCCGCATTTCTGACCGCGCACAGCTTGTCATGCCATATCATGTGCTGTTTGATAAATTGGAGGAGCAGCGTCTGGGCAAGCACAGCTTCGGCTCCACGCAGTCCGGCATCGCCCCGCACTATGCGGACAAGGCGATGAAAATCGGATTCCAGCTTGCCGAGCTGTATAATGAGAATCTTGCGGAAAAGGTCGAGCGCGTCTGCATCATCAAGAATGCGACGATCTCCGGTCTGTATCCGGATGCAGAGCTGCTGAAACCGGAGGAGGTTCTGGCGTATTTGCAGGAGTGCGGCGCATATCTGAAACCGTATCTCTGCAACATGGCGGAGCTGATGCATGAAGCGGTCAAGGCGGATAAGAACATCGTGCTGGAAGGACAGCTCGGCGCACTGCGCGACATCACAAACGGCATCTATCCGATGACGACGTCCTCTTCGACTCTTGCAGGCTACGGCGCAGTCGGTGCCTGCCTCCCGCCGCATGCGATCAAGCGTGTCATCACAGTGGTGAAGGCATATTCCTCCTGTGTCGGCGCAGGTCCGTTCACAACCGAGATCTTCGGTGCGGAAGCAGATGAGCTCCGCAGACGCGGCGGCAGTGACGGTGAGTTCGGCGCGACAACCGGCAGACCGCGCAGAATGGGCTGGTTTGATGCGGTTGCAACCCGTTACGGCGTCGCCTTGCAGGGTACGACCGATGTGGCACTCTCGCTGATTGATGTGCTGGGGTATCTCGATGAGATTCCGGTGTGTGTGGCGTATGAGGTTGACGGCGTGCGCACGACGGAATTCCCGAGCGGCGACCGTCTCGACCGTGCAAAGCCGGTCTATGAGACCGTGCCGGGCTGGAAGAGCAACATCATGGGCATCACGGACTATGATGCACTTCCGCAGGCAGCAAAGGATTATGTGGATTACATCGAAAAGCTGATCGAATGCCCGATTACGATGATTTCCACCGGTCCGGACCGCAAGGATATGATCTATCGGAAGTAAGGTGCATTTCAGTGCATCAGAAGCATCGCCGCTTGCGACTTGCAGGCGGCGATCGGTGTTTTGTCCGGCGGCGATCGGCATTCGAACGGTCCGGGCAGCCGCGCCGGAAATATATTTTTTGAGGCGGCAAAAAAATGTCAGAAAACTATCGCTTTTTTTTCGCGAATATGTTATAATACCATTGTATTGCAAATTGCGGACGGAAAGGAGTGCAGTCAGAATGCACGAGCAGCTTGCCGAAGCGGGAATCCGCTGCACGGAGATCTCGGATGCGAAATTTCGCAGCTGTCTGCTGGAACTGCACTTTTTTGTGCCGCGCAACGCGCAGACCGCGCCGGTTTACGCGCTGCTTGCCGATTTGCTGACCGCGACATCGCGTGCCTATCCGGCGCGTGCCGCGTTTACAGAGCGGCTGGATTCGCTTTATGCGGCGGATTTTTCCGGCAAGCTCACATCCTGCGGCGACAGTACCGTGCTGACCTTCTCTGCGGAATGGCTGGATGATGCCCTCTTGCCGCAGGGCAGCGGGGAAGCCGCCCTGACGGATGCGATGCTCTCGCTGGTGTACGGCTGTCTGCGCGAGCCGAATGCGGACGACGGCGCATTTGATGCGGAGGAGTTTCGCATATGCAGGCAGAATCTGCTGGATGATATTGACTGTGAACGCAATGACAAACGCAGCTACGCGCTGCAAAGAACGGCGGAAATTGCCTATGCGGGAGAACCTGCCGCGCTGCCGCCCTACGGTGAAAAAGCCGCAGCAGAGGCGGTCACGCCGGCACAGGCATATGCCGTGTGGCAGGAGATTCTGCTGACGGCACCGGTCGAGGCGGTGTGTGTCATGCCGCAGAAAACAAGGCGTGTCCGGCAGATGCTGGAAACCCTTTTCTCTCAGCGCAGACAGACTGCGCAGCTGCTGCCCGGCGCACTGTACGCGCCGAGTCCGTGCAAAGCGGAGGTGCGGCGTGTGCGCGAGACCATCGGAAGCGTGCAGAGCAAGCTGGTTTTGGTATATAAATATCCCAAGTCGGATCCGGATGTGCTGCGGCTGCTCAATGCGCTGCTCGGCACGGCACCGAATTCGCTGCTGTTTGCGCATGTGCGGGAGGCGCAGGGGCTTTGCTATTATTGCAGCACGCAGATCGCGCTGCTGAAATCTACGCTTGTGATCGACTGCGGCATCGGCAGTGAGCAGGCGGAGGCGGCAGAGGCGGCGATCCGCGATCAGATTGCAGTGCTGCAAGCCGGAACCTTCTCTGATGCGCTGATGCGGGAGGCTCTGCTGCATCTGGAATACGGCACAGCCGTACAGAGCGACGCGCCGGAGGGAACGGCAGACCGCTGTCTGCTGCTGCCGCTGTACGGCGACACCCGCACCTCTGCCGAGCGCACGGCAGCCTTCTGGAAGATTACACGCGAACAGATCATGCAGACTGCGCAGACGCTTCGGCTCGATACCGTATATATCCTGTCCGGCACAGGCGGAGAGGGGGAAGATGCGACGTGAGCGATGTGAGCGATATGAGCGACGTGAGCGACTGCCGGATTGTGCGGCATGAAAGCGGTCTGGAAATTCGCATTGCGGAGATGCCGGGCTTTGGTACGGCATGTGCGCAGATCGGCGTGCGATACGGCTCTGTACATACCCGTTACCGGCAGAACGGCAGCATCCGGACGGTTCCGCAGGGCACGGCACATTTTTTGGAGCATCAGCTCTTTGAGAATGAAGACGGCAATGTGGACTATCAGTTTGCGGCACTCGGAGCTGCGAGCAACGCCTACACGGAGTTTGACAAGACGGTGTATTTTTTCCGCACGGCGCGGGATTTTCCGCAGGCACTCGCGCTGCTGCTGGATTTTGTACAAAAGCCGCATTTCACGGAAGAAAGTGTGGAAAAGGAGCGGAGCATCATCCTGCAAGAGTATGCCGACGCGCTGGACGATGCGGAAAGTGAGCTGTTTTTCCTGCTGCTGAACGGACTGTATCACAATCATCCTGTGCGGTATGACGTTCTCGGCACGGCAGAAAGCATTGCGCAGATTACACCGGAGCAGCTTCGGCTTGCATGGGAAGCGTTTTATCATCCGCAGAATATGGTGCTGTGCTGTGCGGGCAATCTGCATACGGCGGCTGTGCTGGAAACGGCAGACCGTCTGCTGCGCCCGCTGCCGCCTTTCAAGACGCAAGTGCTGTTTGATGAGGAGCCGGAGACAGTCGCATCGGCATATCAGTGCAAAAAAATGCCCGTCGGCAAAAAGCAGTTCGCAATCGGCTTTAAGTGTCCCCCTGTACCGGATGTCATGCGGGAGCGGGAGCTGCTGCTCGGCTCGCTGGTGTTTGAGCTGATTGCAGGCAGCGCGTCCCCTCTGGTGCAGCGGCTGCTGGCAGAGGGCTGCATCCATGACACGCTGACGGTGGACAGCTTTGCCGGAGACGGATGGTTTTCGCTGTTTGCCGAAGGGGAATCCGACGATCCGCAGGCGGTGCTGGATGCACTGCTGGAGGAGATCGAAACGGCAAACCGTGAGGGGCTGGATGCCGGACGGTTTGAGACACTCCGACGCTGTGCGTTCGGAGATCTGCTGATGAGCCGGAACAATCCGCCGGCAATGGCAGAGGCAATGCTGCAAGCGCATCTGTGCGGGACGGCATCGCCGGATCTGCGGATGCAGCTTCTGCCGCAGCTGACCGCAGAGGATGCACAGGCATATCTTGCTTCTCATTTTCGCGGCGACCGCGTTTGTCTTGCGGTGATTGAACCGGAATAAACAGAAAGGATCCTTGTGATGATGATTATGGCACTGCTCTCGGAACTGTCTCTGACAGGACTGAGCGACAACGAGATTGTATTTCCGAAGCTGGGAATTGACCTGCATGTGAACAGTGAGGCGTTTACCGTGTTCGGCGCGACCGTGACATGGTACGGCGTCATCATTACCGTCGGCATGCTGCTGGCGATGGTCTACGGCTTTTCGCGGATGCGCAGCTTCGGACTGGATTCCGACCGGGCGATCGACGGCGTCATCGGCGGCGTCATCGGCGGGATCATCGGCGCGAGAGTGTATTATATCGCATTTCATTGGAGCGAATATGCCGGAGACTGGAAAGCGATTTTCAACATCCGGAACGGCGGACTTGCGATCTACGGCGGCATCATCGGCGCGCTGCTGATCGGTTCACTGGTCTGCCGGCTGCGGAAGGTTCGCCTGCTGCCGATGTACGATCTTGTGGCACTGGGCTTCCTGATCGGACAGAGCATCGGACGCTGGGGCAATTTCACAAATCATGAGGCGTTCGGCGGCAACACGGACAGCATCTTCGGCATGTCGAGCGGACACATCCAGTCGTGGATTGCGTCTCATTATGCTGACGGCAGTGTGGCGGCATCGGAACCGGTGCATCCGTGCTTTTTCTATGAGTCGATGTGGTGCCTGCTGGGATTTATCCTGCTGCACATCGTCTCAAAGAAGTGGCGCAAATTTGACGGGCAGATCTTTCTGATGTACATTGTCTGGTACGGTGCGGGCAGATTCTTTATCGAGGGTCTGCGCACGGACAGTCTCTATCTCGGTACGGTCAAGGTGTCGCAGGCACTTGCGCTTGTTTCGGTCGTCACGGGTATCGTGCTGCTGCTGGTCATGTTCAGCCGTGTGAAGCGCATGGGAACCGATTACAAGCTCTACTTTGAAACCGCAGAATCCAAAGCACTGCTTGCCGAGGCGGATGCCCGTGAAGATACATGGGCGGAGAAGCACGGCAAAAAGTCCGGTAAGGACAGCGCAGAGGCGGCGGAAGTCACACATACCCTGCTGGATGCGGATGAAGCGGAGGCTCTTGCAAAAGAGCAGGCAGAAGTGCTTGCGGAGGCAGAGGATGCTGTCGAAGAAGCGGCAGAAGAGGCAGCGGATGCGGCGGTCAGCGAAGCGGAAGAAGCTGCCGAGGATGTCACAGAAGAAAATTGATACGGCAAAACTGTAAAGCGAAGATATATCAGGAGGAGAAATCATATGGCACAAATCATTGACGGCAAGAAGATTGCAGCAGATGTCAAAGCGCAGGTGCGCGCAGAGGTCGAGACGCTGAAAGCGCAGGGTGCAAAGCCGGGACTGGCAGTTGTTCTGGTCGGCAATAACCCCGCATCACGCGTGTATGTCTCCAACAAGGAGAAGGACTGTGCGGAGTGCGGCTTTGCATCCTATGAGTACGCACTGCCGGAGGAGACAACGGAGGCGGAGCTGCTGGAACTGGTGGACAAGCTGAACGGCGATCCCACAGTCAACGGCATTCTCGTGCAGCTTCCGCTGCCGAAGCAGATCTGTGAGCAGACGATTCTGCACGCGATCTCCCCTGCCAAGGATGTGGACGCATTTCATCCGGAGAATGTCGGTCATATCATGATCGGAGATTTCAACTTTCTGCCGTGTACGCCCGCGGGTGTCATTGAGATGCTGGATGCCATGCAGATTGACATTGCCGGCAAGCACTGTGTCGTCATCGGCAGAAGCAATATTGTCGGCAAGCCGATGGCAATGCTCCTGCTGCACCGCCACGGAACGGTCACGATCTGTCACTCGCGCACGCCGGATCTTGCAGAGCAGACCCGTCAGGCAGATATTCTGGTTGCGGCGGTCGGAAAGGCGGATTTTGTCACCGCAGATATGGTGAAAGAGGGTGCCGTTGTCATTGACGTCGGCATGAACCGCAATGCGGAGGGCAAGCTGGTCGGTGATGTGTGCTATGACGCGGTCGCGGAGAAAGCGTCTGCGATTACGCCAGTGCCGGGCGGTGTCGGTCCCATGACCCGTGCCATTCTGATGCGCAATACCCTGACCGCAGCAAAATTGCAGCAAAAACAGTAAAAACATATGCAAACACCCGCTTCGGACGAGCATTCCGGAGCGGGTGTTTTTTGTATCAGATAGTTTCTTTTCGCACGGATACGGAGGCGAGCATGGGTTCGACGAAGCGATGCGCCTCCAAGCGGATGCCGGTGAACTGCATCAGGAAGACGGCGTCCCGCACCTGAATGAGGTGCATGCAGGCGAGTGTGCCGACCGGCTCCGACCGCCACCATGCCGTCAGCGTCGGGGAATGATCGAGATACCCGTAGCTGACCTGCGGCGTGCTGTGCATCGGGATTGCCTCACAGAAATACCGCTGCAATTCTGAACCGGTCAGCGTGCGGATGCGGACGGAGGAAAGCGGTAGCTGCATGACAGTCAGCCGCACATCGCCGCTGCCCACGAAGACCGCATTGCCGTTTGCCTGTTTTTCCATATGAAAGTCCAGCGGCATGGAAAAGGACAGTGCGCCGTTGCAGCAGACAGCCGGTTTCGGCAGCAGTGTCACCGCGCCGATCTGACGGGCAGAACGCAGAGAATGCCGTTTGGCGCGGATTTTCTGCACGAGCATACAGCAAAGAAAGCCTGCGGCTGCGGCAAGCAGCACTGCAATCAGAAGCTGATGCGCAGAAAACGTGCCGGTCAAAAGCAGCATGATTTGCCTCCTTTTCGGAATCAGCCGGCGTATGCCGTCACGATAAAGCCGTCAACATTGTTGCCGGAAATGTCCCATGTGCCGCTCGTCGGCACCGGAACCGCGGTATCGCCGGATGCACTTGCGGGGACATAATAGATCTGATAGGTCTGCTCTGATGTGCTGTATTCGAGCATGCTCTGCCCGAACTGATATTCGTCTTTGAGCATTTGGAGATATTCTTCGAGGCACAGATTATGCTCCTCGATATAGGCTGCATGCGGTACGCCGACATAGCGGATTGCGGTATAGGTTGCGCGCTCGCCGGTCTGCTCGGTCTTATCCTGCGGATAGCGGAGAATATAGCCGTAGCTTGCCATGTGGTCAAACAGCCATGTATACGGAGAAATATAGGAGATGTAATCATAGGAGCCGCTGTTGAGTTTCAGATGCAGCTGCACATCGAGACCGGTTGCAGATTCGGCATTGCTGTGATCGACACCGGATTCGAGGTAGCCGTAATTGAACATGATCTCAGCATTTTCCGTCGCGGAATAATAGGCACGCATCAGGCGGTTGAACTGTGCGACTGCTGTTTTGTCGAGTGTGATTTTCCCCGGATAGGAGATTGCATAGGTCGAGGGGCGGTCAGCAGATGTTGAAACCTTGATGAGGTCGGGATCATCCTTGGTGAGTGCCGAGGGATGCTCACCGTTGACAAGAATCAGCGTTCCCTTGTGTACAGCATCTTCCATCGTGGTGACATACTGATAATCCGACGGCAGATCGGCACCGGAGGCATCGGCAGCGGGGTCTGCTCCGGACATTTCGCCGGATGCGCCGCTGTCAGCAGATCCGTTTCCGTTGCCTGCGGAGGCATTGACACCGGAGGCTTGGCTGCTGCCGCTTTGCTGCGGATCCGAAGTCTCGTCACCGTGCTTGCCGCAGCTATGTACGCAGGAGCCGAGCAGGAAGATCAAAATTACAAGAATGACCGCAGCCACAGTGACGCGGTCCCATCGGATATGACGCCTGCGGCGGGGTTGTTGATAAGCCATGAAAGACTGCTCCTTTTCTTTTGAAAAAAGCACAGTCTCACGCGGGTGTGAGACTGTGCCGCATGTTCACATGCTTGATTTTTTGATCAGACCTCTGCGGGGGTCTCTGCCGCAGCCGCTGCGACCTCTGCTTCGAGTGCAGCCAGATCGTCTGCGAGCGTTGCCTCGGAGGGCATCATGCCCATCTCGGTCATGAGGCGTTCCAGCTCTGTATCGACCTTTGCATTGCGTTCAAGCTCCTCGAAGGTTGCGACCTCTTCGGGCTTGCCGGCACCGATGATCTCGCTGAATGCAGCAGCCTCAGCCTCTTTGCGCTCGATCTTCTCCTCCATCTTGGAGAGCTTATCGAAGCTGCTGTGGGTGTCGATGCCGCCGATGGACTGTGCCAGCTCTTTGGTGGTATCCGCCATCTGCGAACGGGCAATGAGCATTGCCTCGCGGGATTTTGCTTCCTGCATCTTTGCTTTCAGGGTTTCGACCTGTGCGCGGATTGCCTCGGTCTGGTTGGAGATGGTCTCATACATTTCGCGGTAATTTGCGACATCTTCATCCGCCTTGACCTTGCTTGCGAGGGCTTTCTTTGCGAGTTCGGTATCGCCTGCTTTCAGAGCAGCTTTTGCGCGGGATTCCCAGCTTGCAGAAACTGCGCACGCATTGCGGTACTGTTTTTCGACCATGCGCTCACTGGCAACAGCCTTGCCGAGAGCCTGTGTAGACTTGGTGAGTTCCTTCTGCATGTCTGCGATGATCTGCTTTACCAGCTTTTCCGGATCCTCCGCCTTGTCGAGCATATCATTGATATTCGCCTTAAAAATATCACTGATTCGTGAGAAAATGCCCATCTCTGAACCCTCCTGTAATGATCATGTTATGTGAAAAGTGGGCGGGAATTTCCACAGCCCGCCGCTGTGCATTTTCATTATAACAGAGTTTTCGCGGTTTGTCAAGCAAAAACTGTCCGATTTCATGAAAATGAAACAATTTCGGTCACAGGTTTTTCTGCGTAAAATTCCAGCTGTCTTTGCACATTGTCAGCAGATCGGAATGCGCCTCCCAGCGGAGCAGTGTCTTTGCTTTTGAGGCATCGGCATAGGACTCTGCGATGTCGCCGTCTCTGCGCGGGGCGACCTCGTAGGGCAGCGTTTTACCGCAGGCAGCTTCGTAGGCATGCAGCACCTCAAAGACGGAAGAGCCGTTTCCGGTGCCGAGATTGATGGCTTCAAACCCGCGCAGTGTCTGCGCGTAATGCAGTGCGCATAGATGTCCCTTTGCGAGATCGACCACATGGATATAGTCGCGGATGCCGGTGCCGTCGGGTGTGTCGTAGTCATCACCGAAGATGTTCAGGTGTTCGAGCTGTCCAAGTGCGACCTTGGCGATAAACGGCACGAGATTGTTCGGGATGCCGTTCGGATTTTCACCGATATATCCGGAGGGATGCGCGCCGATCGGGTTGAAATAGCGCAGGGAGACGATTGCCCATTCCGGATCTGCGGCTGCCGTATCCATGAGTATCTGCTCAATCATCTGTTTTGTCCAGCCGTATGGATTGGTTGCAGAGGTCGGCATATTCTCTGTAAACGGCACGGGATTGTGCATGCCGTAGACGGTGGCGGAGCTGGAAAATACGATTTTCTTGCAGCCGTTTGCTGCCATCGCTTCCAGCAGATTGAGTGTACCCGTGAGATTATTGTGATAATAGCGCAGGGGGATCTGACAGGATTCCCCGACGGCTTTCAGTCCTGCAAAGTGAATGACCGCATCGGCTTTGTTCTCCGAAAAGAAGCGGAAAACGGCGTCTCTGTCGCAGAGATCCAGCTCTGCGAGTGCGGGACGCTGCCCAGTAATCTTGGCGATGTGATCCAGCGCATCCGGCTTGCTGTTGGAGAAATTATCAATGACCGTGACCGAAAAGCCCGCCTGCTGCAATTCGACGACCGTATGGCTGCCGATAAAACCGGCACCGCCGGTGACAACGATATGTGACATATCTTTCACTCCGTTCTGAGATCCGGCATATCCGCCGGTTTATTCTGCGTTGCAGTATTGGGTGACGCAATCGTGCCGCACCAGCTCTGCCAGCTGCGGCGGCAGATTGTGCCGGTCATCCCATTCTTTTCCGAATGTGGGCGCGATCGTGTGATATTCCGCATAGAGCGGCGAAGCCTTGTATGCTTTCAGCAGCAGCGGCAGCGGTTCGCCGTGTTGTTCCGCCCGTGCAGCCGCAAGGCAGAGGGAGATGTTCACCTCTTTGCGGCTGCCGACGCATTCAAACGGCTTATTCGGCAGCGCACCGCACAGTTCTTTGAGAACCGGCTCCATTTCCGGCAGATTGAAGATGTCCGAACGCAGCAGCCGCACAATCTCCGCATAGGGCAGGAACGGCGACAAAATCACCGCGACGAACAGGCATTTTGCGCAGTGTCCGCACCATTTGTCCTCCTTTGCGCCGGCATTGCAGCTCCGGAAGATCTCGTGATACGCAGTCGGAAGCGATGCAAAATACCGCGCAATCTGGAATTCTGTCAGCGGGCGCAGCAGACTGAAATAGCGCACGCCGGTTTTCAGATAGGCTTTCTCATATGCAGCGAAATCGCGCTCAAACGCATAGCTTTTGGAATACTGGTGATTGACTTCCGCTTCACTGACGGTTGCTTCGCTTGCCGAGGATTCGTTCGAGAGAATGACAGATTGCAGGCCGTGCAGATATGCCGTCAGCACCGAGGAGAATGCGACAATCGCGGAAAACGGCGTGTGACCGTTCAAAAAGCCGCGCTTGTTGCATTCCAGCATATTGGGATCCAGTGTGCGCTTCGGTTCGAGAATGCGCGCCTTCGGGATGCCTGCATAAAGCGCAGCCTGCTCCGAGGAATCGCGGTGATTGATCTGAAACGCAAACGCATCACCGAGCTGATCTTTGAGCAGATTCAGCGTGACAATCGAATCCTTGCCGCCGCCGACCGGAATCAGCTTGCCGGAGAGCGGCTTTTGCGCTTGTGCATCGGGCAGTGCATCGCCCTCACAGACAATCTGCATGAAGCTGTCAAAATCGGTCTCAATACCGTTGCGGTAGAAAAATTCACCGAGTCCCCCGAAATACAGCCGTTTCCACCACTCCGCCTGCTCCGGTGTGATCTGCTGCCGGATGCGCACGGTCGGGGAACAGGTGATCTTCCAGTAGCTGACCAGCTCTGTCATGCCGAGCGAGAAGATCAGACGTTGCAGCGCGGGAGCGCTGAGATCAGGTTCTTCGCAGGGGATTTCCCATGTCGGCGCAAAGCTGCACAAGCCGGTGATTTCAAACTGATAGGTAATGCACAGTTTGCCGGATGTATACCGATCGGAAGCTCCGTGAAAAATAAATTCAGGATACTGCTCCCGCAGCGCGGTGAATGTCATAAAATGCCTCCAAAAGACACGGAATCCGGAGCGCGGAATCGTTTGCAATCCGCACCCCGAACTCTCTGTCCTGTAATTATTTTGCTTTGACTGCCTCGCGTGCGACCTCTGCGATATGCTCGGCAGAAAGACCGAACTGTCTGAGCAGATCGACCGCCGGACCGGAGTGGCCGAATGTGTCATTGACACCGATTCTGCGGACGGGTACCGGGCAGCTCTCGCAGACGCATTCTGCAACTGCGGAGGCGAGACCGCCGATGATGTTGTGCTCCTCTGCGGTGATGATCGTACCGCATTCCTTTGCCGCTTTGCGGATCAGCTCGGTATCCAGCGGCTTAATCGTGTGAATGTTGATCACGCGCGCGGAGATGCCTTCCTGTGCCAGCGTATCTGCGGCAATCAGTGCTTCATTGACCAGCAGACCGGTGGCGACGATGGCAACATCATTGCCCTCGCGCAGCGTCACGCCCTTGCCCAGCTCAAATTTGTAGGTTGCCGGATCGTTGATGACCGGCACAGCCAGCCGTCCGAAGCGGCAGTAAACCGGACCGTCGTGCAGAATGGCAGCTTCCACGGCGGCTCTTGCCTCGGTGTCGTCCGCGGGATTGATGACGACCATGCCGGGAATGGTGCGCATGAGCGCGAGATCCTCGCAGCACTGATGCGTTGCACCGTCCTCACCGACGGAGATGCCTGCATGTGTTGCGCCGATTTTCACATTGAGATGCGGATAACCGATGCTGTTGCGCACGATTTCGTAGGCTCTGCCTGCTGCGAACATCGCAAACGAGGATGCAAACGGAATCATGCCTGCGGCGGCAAGTCCGGCTGCAACGCCCATCATATTGGCTTCTGCGATGCCGCAGTCATAGAAGCGGTCGGGATATGCCTTTTTGAACGTGCCGGTTTTGGTTGCGGCAGCGAGGTCGGCATCGAGCACGACCAGATTTTCATATTTTTCAGCCAGTGCGGCAAGTGCTTCGCCGTAGCTTTCGCGTGTTGCCTTCTTGATCACATCGCTCATGCCAACGCCTCCAATCTTTCCAGCTCAGCGGTCAGCTCCGCCATCGCCTTTTCGTACTGCTCGGTGTTCGGTGCAGAGCCGTGCCAGCCGACCTGATTCTCCATGAAGGAAACGCCCTTGCCCTTTGTCGAATGCTGGATGATGGCAACCGGCTGCATCGTGACGCGCTCCGCCTCACGGAATGCGCGGTCGATGTCATCAAAATCATGTGCATCCATCTCGATCACATACCAGCCGAATGCGCGGAATTTATCGGGGATCGGCTCCGGAGAGCAGACCTCGGTGATTTTGCCGTCGATTTGCAGACCGTTGTTGTCCACGACCGCAATGAGGTTATCCAGACCGTAATGCGCCGCGAACATGGCAGCTTCCCAGACCTGTCCCTCCTCGATTTCACCGTCTCCCAGGACGGTGTAGACGCGGTAGTTATCTGCGCGGTGCTTGCCGGCGAGAGCCATGCCGCACGCCGCAGAGATGCCCTGTCCCAGAGAGCCGCTGCTCATATCCACGCCGGGGATTGTGATGCACGGATGCCCCTGCAATCTCGCGCCGATGTGGCGGAGAGTTTTCATTTCTTCCATCGGGAAGAAGCCGCGCTCCGCAAGGGCTGCATAGAGTGCCGGCGCGGTGTGACCCTTGGAAAGCACAAAGCGGTCACGCTCGGCGAAATCGGGATCGTTCGGATACACATGCATTCTTGTGAAATAGAGATAGGTCAGCAGATCTGCGATGGAGAGCGATCCGCCCGGATGTCCGGATTTTGCGTGATACACGCCTTCAATGATGCCCATGCGGACATGACAGGCGTGGATTTGGAGCTGCTTGCGAAGCATATCGTCCATATTGATTCATCTTCCTTTCTGCTGCGGCATACTGCTGCTGCACTGCACACAAAGCTGCTTCTATTATACAATATATCCCGGAAAATTGCAAGCTATTTTTCCTCCGCTTGCATGATGTTGGTTCTGCCGAGGATATAATCGGTCGAAACGCCGTAAAAATCGGCAAGAATGAGCAGATGTTCGACCGGAATGGTCTGGTATCCGCGTTCATAGCGGGAATAAACCGTCTGACTGGTATGAAGCAGTGCGGCAACTTGGGTTTGATTCAGGTCTCTGTCCTCCCGCAGGTCGCGCAGTCTTTGAAAGTACACAAAAAAATGCCTCCGTCTTTGTGAAATGATGCCAAATTTCGTTGTAGTACCGTTTGGTACTATTGACTTTATCATAATTATGTGCTAGAATGACATTGATAGTACTTTTAGGTACTAAAACAGAAACGGAGGTGCTTTTTCTATGAGCGAAACAATGAACATTCAAAATCCGGTAAATGAAACAATGCCCGGACAGAACACAAAGTATTGTCAGCATTGTGCCGCCGTAATCCCTGCTGCTGCTGTGGTCTGTACGCATTGCGGCTGTCAAGTCAGTTCAATGCAGACGCAGGCGGCAACGCCGAATATTACCATTCAGAATACCAACATGAACACCAATATCAATAAAAATATGAATGGATATGCCGGCGGCAGAGCAAAAAACAAATGGGTCTCCTTCGCGCTGTGTTTATGCCTCGGGTATATCGGCGCGCACAAATTCTATGAAGGAAAAGCCGGAATGGGTCTTTTGTACTTGTTTACCTTCGGACTGTTCGGGTTTGGCTGGGCGATCGACTGCATCATTCTGCTTCTGAAACCGAATCCCTATTTTGTCTGAACTGTTTTGCACGAAAGAATCATACCCGCACGGGAGAATATCCTGTGCGGGTATTTTTTAGAATGCTGCAAGGCAACGCGGATACCTTGTCTTGTTCGACAAAAATCTGCCGTCTTTCCGATTCCATTTTTACGGTTTTCACAGCAAAAATCCCTTGCCTTTTTCCGGAAAAAGGAGTATAATAAATATGTGTGTGTAAAAAACAGAGGGAGGTTCTGAAATTTTATGACAATGCATCCGATCCTGTTACTTGCGGATAAGGTGCTGAAAGGTACCGAGAAGATGAACGTCACGCAGATCGTCTCGATGACGATTATCGGTCTGCTGGTTGTGTTCTGCGCGCTGCTGCTGCTGGTGCTGTTTCTTTACTGCTCGGGCAGCATTTTCAAGAAGATGAATCCCGGCGCGAAAAAGAAAGAGGCTCCGAAGAAAACCCCCGCACCGGCAAAGCCCGCGCAGAAGCCCGCCGCAAAGCCTGCTGCGCCGTCGGCTCCTGCTGCATCGGCTGCGGCATCTGCGGAGGACGAAAGCGAGATCATTGCGGTGATCATGGCAGCAGTTGCAGCGATGGGCGAGGCGGACGGCACAGCCTATGCCGTGCGCTCGGTAAAACAGGTCACGCGCGGCGGCTCCGGACGGAATGTCTGGGCGCAGGCGGGCCTTTCCGATGCGACAAGACCGTTCTGATGTGCAATGAGAAAACAAATCACGAGAGTTGAGGATAAACGGATATGGGTGGAGTGTTAGACTTTCTGACAAACACAGTCGGCGGTCTCTGGAATGACAGCGGATTGAATGCGCTGTTCACCTCCGGCGGCTGGAAGAATCTGATCATGATTCTGATTTCGTTTGTGTTCATGTATCTGGCGATTGCCAAGGGCTTTGAGCCGCTGCTGCTGCTGCCGATTTCTTTCGGCATGCTGCTGACGAATCTGCCGATGGCAGAGCTGTATCATCCGGATCTCTGGGTGCTGGTTGACGGGCATGTGGATTATGGAACCGTGCTGCGGGACGGCGGCTTGCTTGACATATTATATCTGGGCGTCAAGCTGCAATTATATCCGCCGCTGATCTTTCTCGGCATCGGCTGTATGACAGACTTTTCCCCGCTGATTGCAAATCCCAAGAGCTTTCTGCTGGGTGCTGCGGCACAGGGCGGCATCTTCTTTACGTTCATTGTGGCAGGTCTGCTGGGCTTTACGGCAGCCGAGGCGGGAGCCATTGCGATCATCGGCGGCGCGGACGGTCCGACTGCGATCTATGTTTCGACCCGTCTGCTGACGGGCGGCGGTGCGATCACAACCGGTAACATCGCGCTTGCGGCGTATACTTACATGGCACTGGTGCCGATCATCCAGCCGCCGATTATGCGGCTGATGACAAGCAAAAAGGAACGCGCGGTCAAGATGGAGCAGCTTCGCACCGTTTCCAAGACCGAGCGCATCATCTTCCCGATTGCCGTTACGATTATCGTTTCGCTGCTGGTTCCGTCGGCTGCACCGCTGGTCGGCATGCTGATGTTCGGCAATCTGCTGAAAGAATCCGGCGTTGCGGCGCGTCTGATCGACACAGCGCAGAATGCTCTGATGAACATTATCACGATTTTCCTCGGCATTTCTGTCGGTGCGACGACGACCGCAGATCAGATTTTCAGCCTGAAATTCCTCGGTGTCATGTTCCTTGGTGTTGTGGCATTCTCGCTGGGTACGATAAGCGGTCTGGTGCTGGGCAAGATCATGTACAAAGTCACCGGCGGAAAGGTCAATCCGCTGATCGGTTCTGCGGGTGTTTCCGCAGTGCCGATGGCTGCGAGAATTTCGCAGAAGGTCGGTGCGGAGACGGATCCGACCAATTTCCTGCTGATGCATGCAATGGGTCCGAATGTTGCGGGCGTCATCGGTTCGGCGGTTGCGGCGGGTGTGCTGCTCTCCGTGATCGGCGGCTGATTCTGATTCATAAAAGAAAAACGCATGTTGTACGGTTGGTACAGCATGCGTTTTTTTGGTCTGTCTGATCGGGTTAGTACAGCTCTGTCATGACCGCGGTTTTCCAGACGCCGTCTGTATAGACGATTTCAAACGGATAGAATTCCACTTCGGTGTCGGTGAATTCGGGATACCAGTGTGCCTGTGTGTCAAAGAGCAGGCGATCTGTTTTTTGCTCTGTCATCATGTAGATTTCGGTGTAATCCAGTGCGATGTTGTCGCCGTATCCGGATATGACCCAGAGAGCGTTGTCCGATTCGCGGTAGCATTCGTCAAATCTGTCATCGTAATCATCGGTGAAATATTCATGAAACGCGTCCATGAGCTGCGCAAAGGTGATGCCGTCGGGCGCGAGGCGGTCAAAGCCGATCTCGTCATACTCTCCGGTAGTGCCGTCTGCGATGGTGCCGCCCTCACGCTGGAACATCAGGTACAGATTCATAGACTGATAGTACATCAGGACGCCGAGTGCGCCGCGTTCCGCTTCGCTCAGCTCAGAGGCGGGCGTGCTGCACTGTGCAGCGATATAGTCTGCAAGGACATAGCCCTCCTGCCCGTCTGCTTTAATGTGCAGCCAGCGGTCGGACCAATTCCAGAGATCACCGGTGACAGCGATGCCGAGTACCTCCACCGCGCTGCGGTTTTCAAGTGTAGTGAGCAGTTCGCCGGAATCGGTTGCTTCGGCATACATTTCCAGTCCCTCCGGAATACCGCAGACAAATCCGCTGCATGAAATGGCAGCTTCGGTTCCGTCTTCAAAGAGCGTGCGCACATCAAAAATATCCGTGATGACCTCATCTGTAACAGCGGCGGCAGTTGTCGTCTCTGCATATTCCGTCGTATGTTCGGCGGCTGCGGTTGTATCTTGGGGATCGGTGTTTTCTGTTGCAGCAGTCTCCTCTGCGGCGGATGTTGTTTCTGTGCGGTCGGCAGCCCCCGTGCTGCTGACGGGATCGGTGCCGCATCCGGTCAGGGTCACTGCGGTGAGCAGAGCAGCCGCGATCAGACGTTGCAGCTGTTTTTGCATATCCATTCCTCCTTGTTATCGGTAGTTATATCATAGCATATTTTTCTCCGCCTGTCAAATGGACAGTGCAAAGAAAGCGCGCTGCGGTGTGATGACCGCAGCACGCATGTTGTATATCCGTTACATCTGTGCGTTGAAGAGGCTTTTCAGCGTATAGATGACGTCGTCGTTGTCTGCGTTGATGCTTGCCGCCTCATTGATTGCAGACAGCTCCGAGAGTGCATCGAGATTTGCGTTGTAGCCGATGGTATAGCACGGAACGCCGAGACCCTCGATGATGCCGCTGATTTCTTTCAGCGAGTTGCCCATGTTGGTCTCGCCGTCGCTGAGGACGAAGAGCATCGGCTTGACCGTCTGACCGGTCTCTGCCTCGATTTCCGCCTGTTTATCCATCAGCATATCCAGACCGACCAGCACCGCATCATAGGTTGCGGTATTGCCGAGTGCGGAGAGATCTTCCACTGCGCCGGTGAAGTAGCTGCGCTGATTCAGTGTGAATTCGTCGATCGGCAGATTGACGGTGACATCGTCGCTGTAACTGATCAGACCGACGTAGTTTGTGGTGTTGATATACTGAGAAGCGTTGATCAGCGATGTCTGCAAATTTTGCAGCCGCTCACCGTTCATGCTGCCGGAGACATCCGCGACGAACACCGCCATGACGGGGCTGCCGGCATCTTTTTCGGTTTTCCAGAGCTTCTGTGCGCTGAGCATTGCCGCGCCGTTGATGCTGTCAGAGAGCGATCCGGAATAGTCTTCCAGTGCGTTAAAGCCGTAATTGGTTGCCATTCTCTGGCATTCATCGGTCAGGCAGTAGTCGATGAAGGTGCGTGCAAGGCTGCTCTGTTCATCACTCAGGGAGACCAGAGAATACATCGGGCTGTCATGCCGGACGCCGAACGGGACAAACTTGTAGTTGCGCAGCTCTGCGACATTGGAATAGCACTGATATTCGAGAATGAACGCATCCAGCACACCGTTTGCAGCCGCTTCGCGCATTTGCAGCGTGGTATAGGCGACGAACGGGACATTCTGCTGGAACTGCTGGAACTTGGAGACAGCCGTTGTGCTGAGAATGTCCGCCGAGTCAAATTCCTGCAAGGCACTGACGAGGAAGTTCAGACCGGTCGAGGAGGCGTAGGGGTTGGTGTAGCCCATGGCGATTTCGCTCTTGATGGTTGCCTCGATGACAGAGCTGATGTCCACCTTGCCGTAGGCACTTTCGATCTGCGAATAGGTATCCTGCGTGAGCAGAATGCCGGTGGTATTGCCGGCGAGGCGGGATTCCAGCAGCTTGATATTGACATTTTCCGCAGCGAGCATCTCACCCCAGAGTTCGTTGGAGGGAGAATACAGCTCCGGGACATACTTGCCGGAAACGATGTAGTCAATGGCGGCACCCGATGCGATCGGGCGCACGGAAATGGTTGCCCATTTGCCGTTTATCTCATGATGCTCGTCATTGAACTTCTCTGCGACCTCGTTGAGCCAGCCGTCTGTGCCGGAGGAGGACTTTTCGGTGGAGGAGAAAATTTCCAGATTGATCTGTCCTTTTCCCTCGACGCTCAGCGGATATTTGGTAATATCCGGCAGCTCATCTGCAAGGTCTGTGCCGCTGATTTCCACGGTTGCCTTGCGCGGCATGGTCTGTGTGATTTCAATATGTTTCAGTTTCTTTTCGAGCTGTGCCATCGCACTTTCGCGGGACAGCTGCGAGTTGGATTTGCCGATCCGGTTGCTGATTGAGATGCCGACAATCGCACAGGTCACGATAATGGCTGCAATGACGATCAGTGTGACAGCGTTTTTGGATTGTGTTTTTTTGCTCATTTTCAGTCTCCTTTCCTGGTTACGAGATCATTCTGCGGTCTGCCGGCGGCTCCGGCTCTCCGGTGCGGATGCTGTACAGCGTATCTGCGAGAACATCCAGCGAGGGAACCGGTGCCGGCAAACTGTCATTCATTTGTGTAATTTCGATGATGAGACGCTCAAAATCCTGCAATACACGGGCATTTTCATCGAGCAGTCCGCGCAGATAGGTCTGATGCATCTCCCGCAGTGACAGATCGTTCTGGTCGCAGTATTGCAGCCGGTAGAGAATCTGTTTGCAGTTGTTCATGATATAAGCAGCGGCATCGTCGGCACTTTTGCGGAAGGGGTGATCCTTTTCCAGCAAAGCGCGGATGGCAAGCTGCTTTCTGTTGAGCTGATTGAGCTGCGCGATTGCCTCACCCGCCTCCGCACGCAGGGGCATATAGGTCAGCGGCAGAAGGCGGAAAGCAGCGAGCAGATCATCCGGTGTCCGGAAGCGGTCGCCTGCGCCGACGGGAGCAGACAGCTTTTGCTGCATCTTGTCTGTCATTGTTTTCTGTTCCAGCCTGCTCAGCAGCGGGACAATCAGCAGAATGAGGAGCAGGCCGAGCGGGAAGGGCAGCAGGAGCATCGACAGCCCGCACAGAACGGGGATGAGTGCGCGCTGTTCTTTCGGCTGCTGCACAGTTTTGTACATCAGCATCTGCGCGCTGACTTTTCCTCCGCATCTGCGGCAGATGACAAATCTGTCATCCCCGCAGCTTTGCAGGATGCCGCCGCAGTCGGGGCAATATACAGTATCATTTCTGAACATACAACACCCTCCTTTCGCGGGTGCCGCAGCGGATAACAGGTAGAGGTGCTTACTGCATCATCATCTGACTGCCGGAGCTGTCATCGTCTGTCCAGAGGTCTTCACTGCTTTTCCGGACGCTGCGCAGCGCAGCAGTCAGTTCGTTCAGGCAGGGGGTCGCGGCGGTCTGGTCGTCCCCGATCTGTGAAACTTCCAGGATGAGGTTTTCAAAATCGGAGAGGACATGTGCATTCTCACCGAGCACCTCCTGCAAGTAAGCAACGTGCATATTATATTTGTGTGGTTCACTGGAATCGTAGATCATCACGCGGTTCAAAATGCGCTTGCTGTTCGCGAGAACATAGGTGTCCACATCCTGTGCGACAGACAGGAACGGGCTGTCTTTGGAGTCGTCGAGAACTGCGCGCAGGGCAGCCTGCTTGCGTTTGAGCGATTCGAGCTGCCGGATTGCCATTTTGATCTGATCTGCGAACGGGGTATCCTCATTGAGCCATGCGCGGAAAGCGCGGAGATAATCGTCTGCGCTTTTCAGCTTCTTGGCATCGCTGACGGATTCCGCGCTGCTGCCGTGCATTACCATCCAGTCGATTCCGAGGGAGAGAGCGATCACACCGATCAGCGCGAAATACTTGCTGAAGGTAAAGGGCAGCTGCGACAGCTGCTTATACAATATGCCTGCCAAAAGCCCCTCGCCGAAAGCCAGTGCAATCAGGAGAATTTTTGTGCTTCTTTTCACGGTGCTTCACTCCTTTCCGCTTTTTGTATTGTTTATTTGCATGTTCTTATGATACCATATCCTCAAAAAGCTGTCAAGTTTGAAATTCAGCCGAAAAAGCCGGATTTCGGTCAAAAAGAAAAAAGAGAGCGAATCTCCTCCGCCCTCTTTTCCCAATCGTCACCGGGTAAATCCGGTCGAATTTTTATTATGCCTCAGTGCTTTCCGTGCGTTCAGCGTTCTCAGCATCCTCTGCGGGTGCCACGGGTGCCACGGGTGCCACGGTATCTGCTGCTTCCTCGGCTGCCGGAGCCTCATCGGAGTAGACGACCTCGTCTGCATCTGCCGCAGCTTCTGCCTCATCCTCTGCACCGACTGCGCGGATAGACAGGCTGATGCGCTTCTTCTCGGTGTCGATGCCGGTGATCTTCACAGTCACGGTGTCACCGATGTTGACGACATCCTTGACGTTGGAGACATGCTCAGCGGACAGCTCGGAAATGTGGATCAGACCGTCGATGCCGCTGATGATGCGTGCAAACGCACCGAATGCGGTCACGGAAACGATCGTTGCTTCGACAACATCACCGACCTGATACTCGGTGGTGAACTTCACCCACGGATTATCCTCCGGTCTGCGGTGACCGAGGGAAATCCTGCCGGTTTCAGGGTTCAGAGCCTTGATATAGACTTCCAGCGTATCACCGACAGCGACCACATCGCTCGGCTGATGGATGCGGCTCCAACTCAGCTCAGAGACATGGACCATACCGTGGATGCCGCCGAGATCCACGAATGCGCCGTAGCTTGTGAGGGACTTGACTTCACCGGTAAAGACATCCCCGACCTGTGCGGATTCCCAGAACTTTGCCTTTGCGGCATCGCGCTCTGCCTTCTGTACCTGACGGATGGAGCCGACAGCTCTGCGCCGCTGCTCGTTGACGTCAATGATGACAAAACGGATCTGCTGTTTGAGCAGAACATTGAGATCTGCGCCTCTGCCCAGACCGGACTGGGAAGCGGGGATAAACACATGTACGCCGCCGCAGTCTGCGACCAGACCGCCCTTGACGACGTTCAGCACGGTGCCTTCGAGGACTTCGCCTGCTTCACTTGCTTTCAGAATGTTCTCAAAGCCGACCATCTCATCAACTCTGCGCTTGGAAAGCTGAACTGTGCCCTCCGCGTCATTCACCTGAATGACAACGAGATCCAGCTCATCACCGATCTGCACGAGATCAGACGGCTTCTTTGAGGTGTCACTTGTCAGTTCGGAGAGGGTGATATAACCGGTCTGCTTGGCACCTACGTCAACCATCACTTCGTTGTTGCCGCTGATGGACGCAACCTTACCGACAACCCGGTCTCCCTTTCTGATTCTCTTGTTAAAGGTTTTGTCGAGTTCCGCTTCAAACGCAGCAGCGAACTCCTCATTTTCCGGCATTGTGGTATCGGTGTCAAAAATTCCAGACATATTGGTTTGAACCTCCTTAATGATGTAGGCGGGCGTACTTGCTCCTGCCGTGATGCCGACGGAAAGCACATGCTCTCTGCCTTTCTTCTGCCATATCGCATCTGCACAGGCGCGGATGGCAGCCGCCTCCGCACGCAGTTCTTCCGGCTGCTCAATATGCCATGTCGGGCAGTTTCTGCTGCACACGTCATAGAGCTTGACGGTATTGGAACTGTGTCTGCCGCCTGCGACGATCATCAGGTCGGATTGCCGTGAGAGCGCATCCGCGTCCGATTGCCGTGCAGCCGTTGCATTGCAGATGGTATCGAATATCAGCACGTCGGGATCATCAGAGGGCAAAAGGTCTATACAATCCCCCCATAATAATTTATTATACGTTGTTTGGGCTACGATTGCAAGCCCTTTTTCATACTTTCTATCAATTAAGCATTTCAGTTCTTTCCCGTCCCGAAAAACTGTGCAATTTTCAGCACAATGACCGACAATCCCCTGCACTTCGGGGTGCTTTGGGTCTCCTGCGATGAGAATTTCGCGGCCGGAAGCACTCTGCTCCTCGACGATGCGGTGAATGCGCGCGACGAAGGGGCAGGTTGCGTCAATCACGGGATTGTCCATCTCCGCGAGCTTATCGTAGACCGCCTGCGGGACGCCGTGTGCGCGGATAATCAGTGTTTCGCCCGGTTCGAGCGCGGAGACATCCTCAACAATGCGCGCGCCGCGGGAGAGCAGATCGCTGACCACGGCATCGTTATGTACAATCGGACCGAGGGTTGCGACATGTTTTTCTGCATCGAGTGCCTGATATACCAGTTTGACGGCGCGGTCCACGCCGAAGCAGAAGCCGGCGGATTTTGCCGTGGTGATTTCATAGTTTACGGGCATAGCAGTTACTCCTCACTGTCCTGCGGCAGGGTTTCGTCCGCGTCGGTTTCTGCTGCGGATGTTGCAGTTGTCACGGTTGTTGCGGTTGTCACAGTTGCAGCAGTTGACGCCGCCGCGGAAGCTGTTGCCGGGGCGGCGGTTGTGGGTTCCGGCGGTGCGGTTTCTGCCGGAGCAGATGTCACGGCAGATGTCACGGTGGTCGTCTCCTCAGACAGAGCCGGTGTCGTTGTGGTGGTTTCTGCGGTCGTGGTTTCCTCCGGCTGATCGGAATACCGCTGCATCGCATCTGCCGGAAGCTGTGTCATCATATAGAGTGTCAGTGTGTCTGCGATCGCTTCATACGGATCTTTGGGCTTGCAGCCGGCGACAACGGCAAGATATACATTGCCGCTGTCATCCTCCGCCCATGAGGCAAGGCACTGTCCTGCTTCATCGGTATAGCCGGTTTTGCCGCCGACAACCGTAATCGGCAGCCCGTAGCGTTCGCGCAGTTCATTGCCTGTCATGCGGCTGAGCATCGTGCTTTTGAGCGTCAGACCGTTGGTGTGATGCGGATTCGGCTCGGTGATATACACCGCCGTGGACATCAGCTTTGCACAGACCGGATCCTGAATTGCATAGCCGAGCATGATTGCGACATCCTGCGCAGTGCTGTAATGGATGTTATCATAAAGACCGGTGCAGTTGACAAAGTGCGTGTGTGAAAGCCCCATTTCCTCGGCGTAGGCATTCATCTCAGCGACGAACGCCGCTTCACTGCCGCTTGCGAGCTTTGCCAGCATGAGCGCGGCATCTGCGCCGGAGGGCAGCATCGTGCCGTAAAGCAGATCCTCGACCGTCACCGATTCAAATTCCATGAAGCCCGCACAGGACGCGCTGTTCTGCCAAGCATACGACAGAATGTCGCTGTCCATTGTGACGGCAGTCTGCAAATTGTCCGTGCCGCAGAGCCTGAAATAGGTCAGCATCGTCATGATTTTCGTCATGGATGCGGGAAAAATCACCGCATCGGCATTGCGCTCCGCGAGCAGAACGCAGCCGTTCTCCTGCACGGCAATCAGTGCCGCGGTGTTGCCGTAGACCAGATCTGCGGACAGGGCGACGGTTTTGGTCGTGCGGGTTGCAGCCGGCGGATACAGCGTGACAGTGGTAGTGGTCGTTGCGGCGGTTTCGGTGGTTGTCTCCGGGATGACCGCAGTCGGCTCGGCATCGGGCGCATTGCGCAGCCCTGCCACGATCAGATAAACGGCATAGCCGATGCCGCAGAGCATCAGTATTCCGCAGAACAGCACCGCGACGCGCAGAAAAACTGCAACCGGACTGCGCTTGCGCCGCTTTTGTTCGGAATTGTGTTCTGCCACGCGATCACCGCCTTTGCTTTCGGAAAAATGACTGTGCTGTTTTACTGTTTTACTGTGCGTTGTTGTTCCCGTTCTTTTCGGCATTCTGTGCCGCAGAAGCTTCGGAAGCCTCGGAAGCCGCTTGCGGAGCCGGCTGACGGCTGCCGCAGCTCTTACAGAACATTGCCTTCGGAGAGATCGGCTGACCGCAGGAAACGCAGCGGCGAACGGGATCGGTATCTGCCGCCGGCAATGATTTTGTCTGAACCGGAGCGGGTGCCGGTGTGGGCGCAGGTGCAGGTGCAGGAGCGGGTGCCGGCTGTGCAACCGGCTGTGCAACCGGCTGCGGCGCAGTTTCTGCTGCTGCGGATTTTTTCTTCGCAGCATTTTTCATAATGCCTGCAATGACAAGGAGAATGATGCCGAGCAGAAGCTCTGCACCGAAAATAAACCAGAGCGGAACCCGGATGGCGTTTGCCAGCGGGTAGAGACCGATCTCACTGCTCTGCCGGATCAGCGAGTAGATCGCAATGACAGTCAGACCGACCAGCAGAATTGCAGCCGGAATCAGAAGCAGAAGACCGACGCTGTGCAGAACACCGCGCTTGGGTGCGCCGCTGTTCCTGCGGACGACCATCCACCGCCAGCACACGAGAATCAGCAGGACTGCATCGAGGATCAGCCGCCAGATGCTGACACCGAACCGTGCGAGCAGTTTGCCGAATGTGCTGCCGTAGACAGATGACATGAGGTTGTTGAATTTCCGGATGGACGCTGCCGACTCATCACGCAGATCCTCTTTGTCGGAATCGGTGATATGGAGCTTTGCCTGCTTGTAGATGGTGTCCTCTGCATTGTCCAGCAGATCGGTGAGTTCGTCGTCCGAGATCTTCACAACGGTGTCCGAGCTGCCTTCGAGCAGCTTGCGGTTATCGGTGAGCTTTTCGGAGATCAGATCCTCGATGTCCATTGCATTGATGATCTTTTCGACGCTGTCATCCGAGAGCTGATAATCTTTGAGGTACTGCTCATTGACATATGCCGCGACGGTTTTCCCGACGGTCGGAATGGTGAAATCTGAGATGCGGGAGTCTTCGATGCCGTTGCTCAGGCGGGTGTTGCGCATATAGTCGCGCACACAGAGGTTTGCGTTGATGCAGCCGATCAGGATCAGCACAGCGACTGCACAGAGAAAACCGTGCCAGACGCGGTATCCGGCGGAGCGCAGCCGCTTTTTGCCGCATGTGCCGCAGATGCCCTTGTCGTCATATGTACCGCCGCACTGACAGCGTACTTCTTTGGACTTTGCCATGAGAAAATCCTCCTTTTCTTGCCTGTTTTTCAAACGTCACAGTTTCAGAAGAGACTGTTTTCGTCGGAAATGACCGGATCCGTCGTTTCCGGCGTTTCGGGAACGGACGGAATCGTGGGAACAGACGGCACTTCCGGAACCTCCGGCACGTCCGGTACTTCCGGTACTTCCGGTACAGCGGTTTCAGCCGGAGCAGCCTGCGGCACGGGCTTTGACGGAGCGGCATTCAGATTCTTGCCGCAGTAGCTGCAAAAGCCTGCGTCCTTTGCGATTTCTCTGCCACAGTAGATGCAGAAGCGTTTTTCGAGCGTGCTGCGTGCAGGGGCGGGGCTGTGCGGGACATTGACTGTGTCCATTTTCGCTCTGCCGGTTCTGTTTCTGACCGGCAGCGATGCCGCGGTTTCCTTGTATTCCGCACGCGCCTCCTGATAGCCTGCGAGCGAAATCAGGAAACAGCCGAGTGCGATCTCAAAAATGCAGAGAATCCACATCGGAGCGCGCAGAGCCTTTGTGAATGCGTACATGCCGACAATGCCGTCCTTGACAAAGAGCGAGGCAATGCCGAAGACAGCCAGCAGAATCAGCGTAATCGCCATCGGGATGAGGAGCGTTTTGCCCATGCCGCGCAGGGCATTGGTTTTCTTGCTGCCGCTGACTTCATGGATGTTCATCCAGCGCAGCAGCAAGAGAATCAGCAGCACGACATCCAGCACATAGTGCCAGCGGCTCATGCGAAACCGGGCAAGTCCTCTGCCGAATTTGCTGCCGTACACCGCGCTCATGATTTTATTGAACGTGCTGAGCGGCTTTTCAGCCGAAGTGCGGAGCTCTTCCTTGTCCGAGTCCTCGATGACCAGCAGACATTTGTCGTAGAGCGCGTCCTCGCTGTATTCGAGCAGCCCAACGATTTCATCCGCTGTGATGCTGACGACCTCATCGGTGTCGCCGCGCAGCAGACTTCCGTACCGGTCGAGCTTCTCCGCGATGAAGGACGGAATGCCCATTTCATCGACTGCCGCGGAGACGTCCTCCCCTGTGACCTTTTCATCGGTGACGTAGTCCGCTTTGATGAGGGCTGCGACCGTTTTGCCGGTGAACGGGATTTTTGTGTCGGAAAGCTGCGACGTACTCATTGCCGCCGCAGGCTGATTGGTCTGGATGTATCTCCGCATGCAGAATGTGGTGTTGATGCAGCAGAGCAGGATCAGTGCTGCGATGACGCAGAGGAAACCGTGCAGTCTGCGGTAGCCTGCCGAGCGGGGTGCTGTTTCGGAACATGACATGAAAAACGACTCCTTTTCTTTTTGATTGCGGGCATAATTCTCTATTATAGTATTATAGCACATTCTCGGTACCTTGTCAACCGACGGGCGGCAGGGAAAACCGTTTTTTGCCGCTTGCGAAAGCGTGTATTGCACTTTCAAACGCCGATAGCTTGACAGTCGATGCACTCTGTGCTATACTGAAAAGAAAAATGGACGATCAGATGTGGACTTTCGTGCGAATGTTCAAGCTGTCGAACATTGTCGGTCTGTCTGATTACATCACATCAGCAATGTAACACGCTTTTTGATATACGACTAACATGTTGCTCCACATACTCGGATATTGTGAAGTTTTAGTGAAAAATCGTCGGAGACTATTGACAATTTTTCCGAAGTCCTATATATTATACAATAAAGGTGGGTGAGTTTTCTGCGCCATTTCAACAATGTATTAAATGTATTAGATAATGGAGGGATGCTTTATGAAAATACGCCATCTTATCTTTCCGATTGCTTGCATTGGAATTGCTATTGCATTTGTATGCGCTGGAAAATATGCTAGGACTGTCTCATCTGGCGCAGAAATTGAAAGCGTTGGATTCTCTTCTTCAACCACAGACAACACTAAGAATAACCAAATGGATATTTCTGTTTTATACTCTCAAGTTCAAGAAAAATTCATCAATACTATCGAAAAATTCAACAATGAACACGGAACACAATTTGCAATTGCGACCCCAAATGACCTTGAAATTAGTGGGAACGATGCACAGCAAGTTTATCAAAATATGCTAAATATGACTCAAGAAGAATATTGGAATACGCTTGAGAAAGCGTATGAAGATAGTGAAAGTTTTAGCTTAGAAGATGATGAAATATGAACTATGACAGGAGGTTAAACAGGAAAAGATTTAGATTCAAAAGAGCATTTGCTTTGCTGCTTTCGTCGCTTTTAATGTTCGCATCACACGCCTCAATGTTTCAAGTCGAAGCGTCATCCAATTTAGATCTTGATTTTTATGAGAGAATAATTGCGGAATTCAACAGCCAATATGGAACTCAATATAAAATTGCTTCAGAAGAGGAACTCAACGCTGCTAAGCTGGATGTCGATGAAGTATACAATCATATTTGCGATTTGGATGCAGATGAGTTTTGGGATGAGTTGTATGCAGCCTATCAGAATGATCAAGATACTGAAGAGTTGTCTATTTCAGAAGAAATATACGCTTCTACTAGCATGACTGATACATCTATCAACAGCGTTCTTGATACTCCAACAGCAATCACTCAATATTATTACTATCACGGATATTCAAACCAATATATATGTTTCACATTCAATCGAATTTACGTAAGCGGTCAATATCATTATATCACTCTTTTAGGGTATGGGTCTCAATTATCAAACGCCCATTATCCAGAATATGTTGTAACTGGCATAAATTCCACCACGTTATTAAATTCTGCGCAAGAAATGACAATCTATTATTATCGACAAAAATATGTTGGATACGGAATTATACAAACTGTGTATAACCCCGGACCTTATGCGATAACATTTTCTGCTACTGGCGATAATATCTGGGGTTCTTACGGTGGCGAACTGTAAATATTAGATATTAGTTCCGTACACCATCTGTGCTGGCTCTGATCCAGAGGACATTGCCGCAGCAGACAGCGGTAGAACCAATACCGACTGAACGAAAAGGACGAGGGCAACCCCGTCCTTTTTATTTATTCAGTCCGGCAATGAGGCGCGTCTCCCAAGCCCTCGATCACCACGCGCACGGTGCGTGAGATCGAGGGCTGTCTCCTGTGTCGGCTTTCCGGTGCAGCGCGAAGGAGTGCAGAGGGAACGGCTGCCGCAATACCCCTTTTGCAATTCACGGGCGCAGCCCTGATTTGACAAATGTGCTGATCTGTGGTATAATAGCACTGCAATATGATATTGATTTTCAGTTTCGATTTGAAAGGAGCGTGTCCGTCATGTCCGCAAGGGGAGAATATCAGACAAAGCAGGGAGCACAGCTGCTGGAATATCTGAAATGTCATGCGGAGCGGCACATCACTGCGTCGGAGCTGCTGCACGCGCTTGCTGAGAACGGCACGCCGATGGGTGCGGCGACGGTCTATCGCAGACTGGAAAAGCTGGAAGCGCAGGGGCTTGTCCGCCGCTTTACGCTCGATGACCGCGGGAGTGCCTGCTGGCAGTATGCAGATCCGGATGCACCCGATGCAAACTGTCATGCGCACTTTCATCTGAAATGCACCTGCTGCGGAGAGCTGTTTCATCTCGACTGCGACCATTTGCAGGAGATCGCATCGCATGTGCAGTCCGACCACGGCTTTTCCATTGATCCCTCGCGCACGGTGTTTTACGGCATCTGTGCGCCTTGTGCAAAGAAAGGAATCACATGAACAGAAAACTTGCAAAAAAAATTGCCGCAATTGGTGCGGCACTGACGCTGAGTATGCCGATGCTGACAGCATGCGGCACAGCTTCCGGCGACGAGAAGCTGACGATTGTGACAACGGTGTATGCGACCTATGATCTTGCAAAGCAGCTGACGGCGGAATTTGATACGCCGGTCGATATAAAGCTCCTTCTGACGCCCGGCGGCGAGAGCCATTCCTATGAGCCGACGCCCTCGGATGCAGCGGCGATTCAGTCCTGCGACCTGTTTGTATATATCGGCGGCACTTCGGAGCAGTGGGCGGAGAAGATGATTGCATCTTCCCGCACGGATAAGGCAAATCTGCGCCTGTTTGACGCGGTCGATCTGCTCAGCGAAGAGGAGGTCGAGGGGATGCAGGCGGAGGAAGAAGAGGAAGAGGACGAATATGATGAACATATCTGGACTTCTCCGCTGAATGCCGATGCGATGGCGGATGCGATGCGTGCGGCGATCGGCAGTGCGGAGCCGGAGGAAGCCGCAGCCTGCGACGCTGCCTATGCGGAGCTGCATGAAACGCTGCTCTCGCTGGATGCTGAGGCAAGAGAGATCCGGCAGAACGCAAAGACAGACACGCTGATCTTTGCCGACCGGTTCCCGTTCCGGTATTTCACCGCGTGCTATGACTGGAATTATTATGCAGCCTTTTCCGGATGCAGCAGCGATACGGATGCGTCCGCGGCAACGCTGTCGTTTCTCATCACCAAGGTGCAGGATTTGCAGATCGGCACGGTGTTCTATCTGGAAAATTCCTCGCAGAAAATCTCGGATGCCGTGTGTACGGCGACGGGTGCGGAAGCGGTCATGCTGCAATCGGGCAACAATGTCTCCGCAGAGGATTTTGCGGCGGAGAAGCATTATCAGGAAATCATCGCGGAGAATCTGTCCGCGATCAGAGAGGCAGTGAGCTGAGCTATGGCATATATCACCTGTGACAATATTACGCTGCGGTATGAATCGCTGATTGTGCAGGAGCATCTGAGCTTTACGGTCGAACAGGGCGATTATCTCTGTATTGTCGGAGAAAACGGATCCGGCAAATCCACACTGATGAAATGTCTGCTCGGTCTGAAAGCGGTGGATTCCGGCACGCTGACCTTCGGTGACGGATTGAAGCGCAATGAGATCGGGTATCTGCCGCAGCAGAGCCAGATTCAGCGGAGCTTTCCGGCATCGGTGCGCGAGGTTGTGCTTTCGGGCTGCCTCAACGGGCATACCATCCACCCGTTTTACACAAAGGCGGACAAAGCCCGCGCCGAGGAGCAGATGTCATGTATGAACATCACGCAGCTTGCCGACCGCAGTTACAGAGAATTATCGGGCGGACAGCAGCAGAGAGTGCTGCTTGCCCGCGCGCTCTGCGCAACAAAAAAGCTGCTTCTGCTGGACGAGCCGCTGACGGGTCTGGACCCGCTGGTTGCGACGGAATTGTACAGCATCTTGCAGCATATTCACGATGAACACGGCATTACGGTGATCATGGTGACGCATGATGTCGAATGTGCGGTGCGTCATGCCAAAACGATTCTGCACATCGGCAAAGAAGAGAGCTTCTTCGGGAGCAGTGCCGCCTATGCGCAGAGCGCAGTCGGACGGCGGTTCCTCGGTGAGAGCATCACACCGGAGCACTGTGCGGGTTGTGTGCATTATCATACCGAGGCGTGTGACTGCGAAGCGCACCGGCATGCCAAGGAGGAGGTGTGCGCGTCATGAATGATCTTTCTGTGATTCTGACGCCGGAATACATCTCGGTGATTCTGCTGCCTGCGCTGATCGCCGGCATTGCCGTCAGTCTGTGCGCGAGTCTGCTCGGCGTGAGCCTTGTGCTGAAACGCTGCTCTATGATCGGGGACGGCTTGTCGCATGTCGGCTACGGTACGCTCTGCATCGCGGTTGCGATGGGCTGGGCACCGATGCAGGTGACGATTCCGGTTGTGATCCTGTGTGCTTACATTCTGCTGCGGCTCTCCGAGAACAGCCGCCTCGGCGGTGACACTGCCATTGCACTGTTTTCGACCTCTGCGCTGGCACTCGGCATTCTGGTTTCGTCGAAGGCGAATCTCACCACGGATGTCAGCCATTACATGTTCGGCAGCATTCTTGCGATGACCAAGAGTGATGTGATTTTCAGCGTGATTCTGAGCATCTGCGTGCTGCTCACATACCTGCTGTTTTATGACAAGATCTTTGCCGTGACCTTCGATGAGAATTTTGCGCGTGCAACGGGACTGAATGTGCGCTTTTACAATCTGCTGATTGCGGTGCTGACGGCGGTCACGGTTGTGCTGGGCATGATGATGATGGGCGCGCTGCTGATTTCCAGCCTGATGATTTTTCCGGCGGTCACTGCGATGCGCCTCTGCAAACGCTTCCGTGGTGTGGTGCTGGCATCGGTCATCATTTCGGTGAGCTGTTTTCTGCTCGGACTGCTGCTCTCTCTTTGGATGGATGCGGCAGTCGGTGCGAGTGTCATCCTCATGAATCTTGCGGTGTTTGCGGCGGTGTCGCTTTTGAAGCTGAAAGACCGCCGCTGAGGATGCGGCGCAGATGCAGTTCTGCAAGGAAGCAGGGCAGGATGCCCGCGGCATAGCAGAGCAGATCGCTGAACGAAAAGCCGGTGCCGATGATGATGCGCAGCAGCCGGTTTGTGATGTGAAACCGGTCACAAAAGCCCCAGAGCTGCAAGCATTCCACACAACATGCAAACAGCAAAAGCCCCGTCGGGAGCAGCCATCCCGCACGGGGCTTTTCCGGCGATACCGTGCGAAAGAGCGTATAGAGCAGCATGACGACCAGTACATCTCCGAGTGAATTGCGCACAAAGCCGTGTGCAAACATTCCGATGAGAATTTCAATGCTAAGCAGCAGCAGGGAAGCGATTCCCATGCAGAGCCGGATGCGGTTTCGCTGAGCCATAGGTGCTCCTTTCGTCAGATGACAACGCGTTTTTGTCATCCCCCGCTTTTTGCTCGGTTCACGCATGGCGGCACCTCCTCTTATTTCCAGATGTCATAGTCAAAACTGTCGATATAATCCGGCGTATCAATATTTTGTCCGATTGTATCGGATGCGCGAAAGAAACCGACCTGCTCCATGATGCCGGATACATAATATTCCGCGATATAATCTTCTGTATCGGTCAGCGTATACACGCGATCATCGGTGTCGCCGCCGAGATAGCCGGCGCAGGCAGCGATCATGCTGTCCCTGACCGTCTTACCCTGTGTGCCGTAGAACACATACTCTCTGTCGCCGTACAGCACCGTTTTGTAGGTATCCTCCGGATCGTTCGGGTTGACATAGGTTCCTGTTTGCAGTTCCGGAAAATCCTCCGGCTTGTCATAGAGTTTTGAACTGCCGCAGCCGGTCAGAAGCAGGCAGCAGAGTGCAGGAATGCAGTACGTTTTTTTCATTTGGATGCCCCTGTTTTCAGAAGGATTTGTGAGGAGAGATTCCAGCTCTGATCGGGATGTGCATCCAGATCGGCAAGCCGCTTCGCTGTTTTATCAGCGAAATATTCCGTTTTGTCCGCGCTTGCGACCGCCTCCGGATGTGCCAGCAGTACAGCATACGCATCGTCGGAAAGCTGACAGAGCATCGGAACATCCAGCTCTTTGAGCGTGCCGTTTTCATAGCGCGAGATGTTGTACTCTGCAATCAGCGCATCCGGACGCGAGAAGCACAGTGCGCCGAACATCACGATGAACACGGCGGTCAGTACGGCGGCAGTCGGGAGCTTTTGCACAAACTGCCGCACGATCAGCACGGTGAACACCACCGCCAGCAGCACCATGAACCATGCTGTGTAAAGGCGCAGGCGTGTCAGACCGTAGGCGTCGATATAAAGTACCATTTTTGCGAGTGCGGTTGCGATGATAAACAGCGTGAAGCCGCAGAGCAGCGTGACATAGAATGTCAGAGCTTTCGGGCGTTCTTTTCCGCCCTTTGCAGCACAGCCGTTCAGCACCAGCAGCACCAGCAGATTGATGACTGCGATGGCACACAGCTCAAAGAAGCCGCGTCTTGCGTAGTCGGAATAGATCATATTGTTGTCGGGCAGTCTTCCGGCGAATGCGGAGAGGAAATAGTTGGTCTGTGTGCAGACGTAGAGGAGATAGAGCAGGCAGATCGGCGTGACACCGGCGTACAGACCGACATTCGGGATGATGCGCAGCATTTGAAGATGAGCTGCATGTGTTTCGTCGGAGCGCAGCGGATTGTCTTTGCGTTTTCCGCCGGAAAAGAGCATGCCGAAAAACCAGAACCCGATCGGAATGCCGAAGAGCAGCTCTGCGGCAATCGCGATGACATCGTCTGAGAGCAGCCTGCCGATTTTCCGAAAGATTTCTTCCACTGCGGAATCGGCACTTGCGAGCAGAATGCCAACAATGACTGTCAGCGGCACGGTAATGAGCAATCCGAGGAGAACCGTGCGCGCGGTTTTGGCGGACTCTGATTTTTTGACGGACGCGGAGATTGCCGCAGGTGCAGCCGGAAATTCGGCAAAGGATTCTACGGCAAAGGTATCAGTGAGATCAAGCGGGAAGAACCGTGTGACGAATGCTGTGCCGTTGCATACTGCGTGTACCCACCAGACCTGCGCTGTGACGAGAAAGACAAAGCAAAGCCCGTGCAGCAGCGCGCTTGCCGTCAGGGAAAACACCGCGCTGAATGCGCAGATCATCGCGCCGAGTATCCAGTGTGAAACAGTCGGCTTGCAGCCGCATTTGCGGACGTATACCGCGCAGACGCAGAACACCAGCAGGAACACGCCGGTTGTGACAAAGCCGTCGGCATAGACCGTGACATAGCGCATGAACAGAAAACCGAGAAGTATAGAAAGCCATGCAAATACACTGTCGTGCTTGCGGAATGTGCGCCGCGGCTTGACGACAGGCTGTGCATACGGAGAGTAGAACGGGGGATCTGCCGGCGGAGGAAATGTCTGCACCGGCGGAATTACGGGTGTCGGATTTTGATTCAGCTCAGGATTGACCATAAAATACGCTCCCTTTCTTTTTATCGTTTTATCGTTGCGCGGGGAAATCTGCAAGACCTGAGAGGAGCCATGCAAAGATTACCTGCACCGCCAAATAGCTGATGAGATAGCGCGTGCGCAGCTTTGCAGGATCGGGCATTGTATCGTCCGTTCCGTGCGCCCATCGCTCATTTTTCAGGTGTATATGCAGGCGATACACACCGTACCATATTGCCGCAGCGATGCCGGCATAGATGAGGAGGAACAGCAAAAAATCCATTTCCGGCTCCTTTCGCGGTCAGTCGTCCTTTACATATTCGAGCACATCCCCCGGCTGACAGTCCAGCTCACGGCAGATAGCTTCCAGTGTGGAGAAGCGGACGGCTTTCGCCTTGTTGTTTTTGAGGATGGACAGATTTGCCGGCGTGATGTCCACACGCTCTGCAAGATCCCCTGCGGAGATCTTCCGCTTTGCCATCATGACATCGAGATTGACTACAATCGGCATGGTATCTCCGCTCCTTTCAGATGGTATAGTCATGTTCTTCGCGCAGCTCCACGGCAGACGCGAGCAGGTTTTTCATTACACGCAGAATCAGACCGGCAAACGCCGCGATGAATGCGACGAAAAATGCCAGCAGCCGCCAGTAGGTCAGCACCAGCCAGATCACGGCGATTGCAAAGCAGCACCACGAGATTATGCGAAAGCAGTGTACATTCGCTTCGACAAACACCTGCTCCCTTGCGATGTTCCGGAGCATTTTGTACAGCATAAAGACCGCTGCAATGCCGATCAGATCGGAGAGATAGAGCGCGATGTTCAGCACGAGCCGGATCGGCTCCTGTCCGGATACGGCATCATACCATTCGGTTATGATCGGGATGCAGAAGAGCATTGCCGCCGCCAGCACCAGCACGACGACAGTCAGCGTGCGCGAGAGCAGCAGAGATTTGTCAGAGGTCCATTTCTGTTTCATGGGTGATGCACTCCTTTGTTGTTTGTTTCTGCATCCAGTATAGCACATAAAATTCTGTTTGTCAATAGTTTTTTATCGAAAAACAATATAATTTTTCCGAAAATCGAAAATAATCGATTGGAAGCTGTCCGACGCACGGCGAAAACAGACGCAGATGCGCGGAAACAGTTGCAAAATCCGCAAAAATGTGGTATACTCTATGGTACAGATCAATTTGATTTCGGAGGACATGTATATGAATCAGGCAGAAACCATCCTGCGCAGTGCGGAAGCGGCACTGGGCGTTCCTGCGGCAGAGGCGGAGGTGCATGCGCTGCACAATGCACTCGGCGCGGCTGTCTGTGCGGACATTCTTCCGCACTGGAATGCCTGCCGCGCGGCGCATCTCGCAAACCGCCGCGTCTGCTATTTTTCGATGGAATTTCTGATGGGCAGAGCGGTCTACAACAATCTCTACTGTCTCGGTCTGCTGAATGATATGGAGCAGGCGATGCAGAATGCGGGCACATCGCTGACTGTGTTCGAGGATATTGAGGATGCCGCGCTCGGAAACGGCGGTCTTGGCAGACTTGCCGCCTGCTTCCTTGACAGTGCTGCGACACTGGCACTGCCGGTTGACGGCTACGGCATCCGCTATCAATACGGTTTGTTCAAGCAGCGCATCGAGGACGGAAGACAGACCGAAACCGGTGACGACTGGCAGCGGTTCGGAGATCCGTGGAGCATCCGCTGTGAGGCAGACGCCGTGACCGTCCGGTTCCGCGGACAGACGGTGCGCGCCGTGCCGTACGACATGCCGATCATCGGCTATCCGCAGTCTGCGGATGCAAAGCCGCACATCGGGACGCTGCGTCTGTGGCAGGCGGAACCGGTGCAGGCATTTGATTTTGATCTGTTCAATGCGCAGAATTATACGGCGGCATCGGCAGAAACAATTGCCGCAGCGGATATTTCCCGCTGCCTTTATCCCAATGACGATACCCGCGCGGGCAAGGCACTGCGCTTGAAGCAGCAGTATTTCTTCTGTGCGGCATCGCTTGCGGACTGCCTGAAAAAGCACAAAGCGCAGTTCGGAACGCTGGATACGCTGCCGGAGCATCTTGCCGTGCAGCTCAACGACACGCATCCGGTCATTTCGATTCCGGAGCTGATCCGCCTGCTTGAAGCAGAGGGCTATTCCTTTGCGGACGCACTCGGCATGGCAAAGAGGATTTTCTCCTACACAAACCACACGATCATGCAGGAAGCACTGGAAAAATGGGACTGCGATCTCGTGGAGGAGCTGCTGCCGGAGATCTATGCGATCATTCTGCAAATCTCGGAGCAGCTTTTGGAGGAACTGTACGCAAAGGATGTTCCAAAGGCGCAGATTGCAGCCGTGCGCATCATCAAAAACGGACAGGTTCACATGGCGGATCTTGCGATGTACGCCGGCACATATGTCAACGGTGTCGCGGCGATTCATACAGAGCTGCTGAAAACAACCGTGCTGAAAGAATGGTACGCGCTTTCGCCGGAGAAATTTCAGAATAAGACCAACGGCATTACGCAGCGTCGGTGGCTCGGCGTCTGCAATCCGGAGCTGATGGCACTCTTTGCGGAGCTGCGCGGTTCTGCGGATTTCCTGACCGATCTGACGCAGCTGCAATCGCTGACAAAATATGCCGATGATGCAGATGTGATGCGGCGTTTTTATGCCGTCAAGCAGGAGAAAAAGCAGCAGCTTGCAGCATATATCAAAAAAGCAGAGGGTATTTCGATTGACCCTGCGTCCTGCTTTGACATTCAGATCAAGCGACTGCATGAATACAAGCGGCAGCTTCTGAATGCGTTTTCGATTCTGTGGATTTATTTCGGGATCAAGGACGGCAGCATTCAGAATTTCCGTCCGACGACATTCCTGTTCGGTGCGAAGTCCGCACCGGGCTACCGCCGTGCGAAATCGATCATCAAGTATATCAACGAGATCGCGGCACTGATTGACAGCGACCCCGATGTGCGGGATCAGATCAAGGTGGTGTTCGTGCAGAATTACAATGTCTCCTATGCAGAGAAGCTGGTTGCGGCATGTGACATCTCCGAGCAGATTTCCACTGCCGGCACAGAGGCGTCCGGCACGGGCAACATGAAGATGATGCTCAACGGCGCGGTCACACTCGGCACGCTCGACGGCGCGAACATTGAGATCGCAGAGGAGGCAGGCGCAGAGAACAATTATATCTTCGGCGCGACGGTCGAGGAACTGGAAAAGCTGGAAGATTATTGCAGCCGTGCGGTGCTGGCAAAGGATCCGCGCATTGCCCGTGTGGTGAAGACGCTGATCGACGGCACGGTTTCCGACGGCGGAACCGGTGAATTCCGTGAGCTGTATTTCGCACTGCTGGACGGCGCGAGCTGGCATCAGCCGGATCATTATTATCTGCTGCTGGATCTGCCGTCCTATGCGGAGACCAAGCTGCGGGCGATTGCAGATTCTGCCGACACACTGACATTTGCGGCAAAGCAGTGGCGCAATGCCTGCGCTGCCGGAAAATTCAGCTCCGACCGCACCATCCGGCAGTATGCAGAGGAGTGCTGGCATATTTCCGCAATTACCGTATAAACGGGCGGCTTGCCCGCGGATACAGGTACAGCGCAACCGGAAGAATGAAACAAGATCCGACTGCCCAGAATACGGGCAGCCGGATTTTTTTGAGGGAACTGTCAGATTTTCCGATGTTTTTCTGATTGTAATGAATAGAAAGCTTTCAAAACTTTGCGAAAGGAGAATGCCTATGAACCGTGAACGCATGACAGACGACGTCTTGCTTGCGATGCTGCGCGAGACACCGGAGCAGGGATTTGCTGCGATTGTCCGGCAGTACGGCGGATATGTGTATACCATCGCAGCGAGCAAGCTCAGCGGCACCGGTACGGTGGAGGACATCGAAGAAGCAGTCAGTGACGTATTTGTGCTGTTTTACAAGTGGATGCAGACGCATGAAACCGACAGCATCTGTTTGCGGGCGGTGCTTGCAGTCATTGCGAAGCGGCACTGCATCAATCGCTACTATGCGCTGATGAAGCATCCGGCGGCAGAATCCTTTGAGACCCTGCTGACAGAACCGCGCAGCAGCGAAACGCCGCCTGATACACAGGTTCTCCTGATGCAGGCAGTGCAGCAGCTCGGTGAGCCGGACAGCGAGATTGTGCTGCGGCGGTATTATTTCGGGCAATCGAGCAAGCAGATCGGCGCGGCACTCGGCATCAAGCCGAATACGGTCGATCAGAAGCTTTCGCGCAGCCTGAAAAAACTGCGCGAAATGATGGAGTGAGGAGGGATTCCTATGACAGAGCAATTTGATCGGATGGATGTGCAGGCAATGCAGCTTGCATATGCCGCGCTTTCACACATTGCGGAGACGGAGCAGCTTTCTGAGATGCAGACCGCCCGCATTACGGCACGTTCGCTGGAAAAGGCGGGACTTGCGCAGCCGGAGCAGAAATCTGTGATCCGGCACAAAAAACGCACAAAGCTCATCGGGTCGATGATCGCGGCAGTGCTGGCGGTGACGGTGCTGGCAGCCGGCGTATCGGGCTATCAGCGGTATAACAAGCGACTGATGGAAAAACACTTCGGCGTGCTGGGTACAACGCGGCTGGAATCGCTGGAAATCGCAGAGCCGGTGACCTACACCAACGGTATCGTCAATGCCACGGTCGAGGCGGTGCTGTGTGACGGCTACAACGCGCTGGTTCTGGCGACCTTTGAGGCGGTTGATCCGGAGCCGGATGTGGATTGGGATATTCAGATTTACAGCATGCATGAAAAAGGCTGTCCGGATGACAGCTTCCGGAGTGCGTTTCCGATGTCCGAGACCAAGCAGGAATTTGACGGACAGTGCTGGGTGACATGGCAGATCGCGCTGGCGGAGGAGCCTGCCGGCGATACGATGACGATGGTGTTTGAAAAATCCGCAGCGGAGTTTCCGACCGAGGAGGAAATCGAGGCATATCGCAAGTCCGGCGAAAACATCAGTGATCTCTATGCCGATCCGACCCTGATCGGCAAGGAATTTGTCTGTCTCGGAGAGATGACAGACGGCTTGGAGATTGAAATACCGCTGACGGTCAACATTCCGGTTCTGACACTGCGTTCGGATTCGGGCGATACACTCCGGATGTCCGGCTTTGAACTGATTGCCGACAGTGAGGCGCAGCTGATAACGGAAGGCGGCAGGATCACATTATACCGCGGGGACGACAGCAGCGCGGCGGCATGGCTCCCGCGCGTAAACGGCAGGTCGCCGGTAACAGATACCGATTCGACAATGCCGTCGGCGCAGTTGATCGAAATGATCGACGGTGTCAAATACAGCGGAAAGAATCCGGAAACATATATCGGCTTCTCGGATATTTCCGACATCACAGCAGTTGAGATTGCCGGCGTGACCTATACGCGCACAGACGAATCATAAAAAAGGCACCGGATTCCGCATTGGGATCCGGTGCCTTCCTGTTTCATTTTCAATCATTGATATAACTCTCGATGAACTCCACTGCGTCACCGACAGTGCTGATGCTGTCCACCGCATCGTCTTCGACGGCGATGTCAAATTCCTCGGAGATGGTTTTCATCAGCAGGGTGATGTCCAGCGAATCCGCCTGTAAATCGTCCACGAAATCGGCTTCCATCGTGACCTCATCCTCATCGACATCCAGTTGGTCGAGGATAATTTCTTTCAGCTTTTCAAAGACCATAAATCTGCTCCTTCCGTATGTTAATCTGCACGCTCTGCATTGTTTATAGTATAGCTTGTTGAGCGCGAAACGTCAATATCTTTTCAGCGGATTTGTCAAAAACCTGCGTAAAAAATAAGGCGGTGTACCGGCATGGAATTTGGCGATATTATCCAATTTCGCCGCTGCGAACCGTGACATCCACGAAAAAGGCGGCAGTTTTGAGCCGTTCCCGCCAGTCTGCGGGGGAGCATTCCGCCGCACCGGAGATGCCGTCGCGCACGGCAGTCTCGTGCAGCAGCAGCAGATCGGCACCCTCGGCATGTGCCGTCTCCGTGCATGCGGCGGAGAGCATTGCTTCGAGTTTCGCTTTTACATCGGCAATCCAGTTCGGGGCGGTGCTGCCCAGCGGCGTGCAGCATACCGTGCCGGTAACCGCAAAGTGCAGTGCGCCGTCTGTTTCCTCTGCGCGGATGCGAAAATACGCCCGATCGAGGTTCACTGCTGCGGCGTCCCCTGCCGCCAGAGAAAACTGTTTTCTGCGGGTGCCGAGCAGAGCCAGCCCGCGGCAGGCATCTTCTGTCAGCGTTGCGCAGATGCCGTCGGCATCACAGAGCGCGAGCGTGAGCTGACCGTTTTCAATGCAGGGCAGCGCGGAGACACCGGAGCCGTTTTGCAGATCCCCGACGAAAAGATCGGCGGTGCGGGCGGGCAGCAGTCCCGCATCGACTGCGGCACGAAGCTGCGATTCGTCCACATCGGTTTCCGCAGCGGCACAGGCGTCTTCCGTGCAGTACAGTACGGCTCCGGTCGGCATGATGATTTGTGCATGCAGGCAGTCCGGAATGATGTCAGCCGGATTGCCGTTCAGCAGCAGCAGGGAGATGTGTCCCGCGTCGATCTCCTTTCCGGATGCGGCTTGCAGGACATCGCAGAGCAGTAGCGGATCATCCGTTTCCGCAGTGACGACCTGCGGGGTCTGGCTGCATCGCACGGCAAGGCGGACAGAACCGTCTGTCTGCTGTGAGATTGCCAGCACATCGGGCGAAAGGCGATTGCGGACATCCGTGCAGCCGAGGAGCGGCAGACAAAGCAGACAGGGCAGACAGGGTAGTATACTATTTATAATAGGGAAAAATCTATGCTGCATGATAAGCACCTCGCATCGGACGGCGGCAAAGCCGGATTGTGCAGAGCAGACTGAGTATGGCGGCAGCGATGCCGATGCCCTCCCCCTCGTACCGGAATCGGTACATCAGCGCGGCGGCAATCGCAAGCAGCGGCAGCAGAATGCAGACAGCTTTCTTCTTTTTCTGCGTGAGCGGCAGTGTATTCTGCGAGAACCATGTCACGGCGAGCAGTCCGCAGGAAACCGCAAGCAGCATCCAGAAGCCGTCCGTGCGCACCGCGTCCGAAAGCGGTGTGCGCGCAAGCAGCAGGAAGAACGGATTTCCCTGCCACTGTGTCAGTCTGCCGTTTTGCATCGCACCAAGCAGCACGGCAAGGGGCAGTACGATGATGCGCCCGATGCCATAGATCAGCAGCGTATGCCGCGGTGCCTTGGCATCGGATTCTTTGGAGAGCATCAGCGGAAGCAGTGCGAATTCGCTGCTGCTGCGAAACTCCCGCAGAAATGCGTCAGAGAAGCGGTCGGGCAGATAGAGATGCAGGAGCCGCGCCGTGCCGACGCCGCTGATCGGCAGCAGCAGAAATCCGGCAGCGGCAAGAATCAGCAGCAGCACCGCCGTGCGCGGGGTTGCCTCAGCGGGCAGCAGCAGTGTATAACCGAGCGCGGCGAGCAGAAAGCCTGCCGTCAGCAAAGGATAGGGCATATGCAGTCCTTTCAGGAGATCAAAGCACTGCGAAAAGAGATATGCGGCAGCAGCAAAAGCGTAGATGCGGCAAAGAAGATGCAGGGCTTTTGGCAGCGTGCGCGCTTGCCGCAGACGCAGCAGCGGAAGAACCAGAACCGTTTGCAGTGCGGCAGCGGCAGCCATGCCGAATGCATATGCCGAGGTGTAGGCAGCACCGCAGCAGAAGAATGCCGCGAGACGGCACAGCAGCAGGATCGCGGCAGCCTGCATCGCGGAGAGCTTTTGCGGCACGGTTTCTTCACCTCCCGGGTTATGCAAATTCGATCAGGGCTGTTCTCACCGGCGGCGCGTCTCCTCGACGCGGAAATTCCCCTGTGAGAGTCTGCGGAATCCGACGCGCGCGAGCAGATCGTGCAGACGGTGCGGCATGAGCGGCGCAATCGGCGCGGAAACAGGGAAGCCGAACACCTCTGTCGCGCAGATGTGGTAAAGAAGTGCCGTGCCGAGCAGTGCGATGCCGGACATGCCGAATGCTGCCGCAGCCAGAATCATCAGCGGGCGCATGACCGTCAGTGCAGCATGATGCTCCGGTATGACAAATCCGGCGGTCGCAGAGAGGGCGGCAACGGTCAGTACGGGTGTGCTGATCAGTCCGGATTCGACTGCGGCATCTCCGATCAGCAGACCGCCGATGATGCCGACCGCACCGCCGACGGCTTTCGGCAGCCGCAGACCCGCCTCGCGCACAATCTCATACATAAACAGAATGCCGAGCATTTCTGATGCCAGAGAAAAGGGGGCATTTTCCTCGGAATCGGTCAGCAGCCGGAGCAGCGTTTCGTTCATCAGTGCCGGATGCCAGAGTGCCGCTGCAAGATAAAGAGCCGGCAGCAGCAGCGCGATCAGTCCCGCGGCATATTTCAGCCAGCGCAGCAGCGTTGCATAAGCCGGCGGATAGTTGTAGTCATCGAGCGTCTGGAATGTTTCGCAGAAGAGCTGCGGGATGACCAACGCAAAGGGTGTACCGTCGATGAGAATGCCGACTCTGCCTTCGAGGAGCTTTGCGCAGAAAACATCCGGCCGCTCTGTGGTGCCGATGCTGTGAATGAGCTTGGTGTCGTTCTCTTCGAGAAACGGGCGGACATATCCGGCTGAGAGGATCGTTTCCAGCGGCAGGGTGTCGAGCCTTGTGCGGATCCGGTTGAGCAGATCCTCCGGCACACGGTCATGAAGCCAGCACAGACAGATGTCTGTGTGCGAGACGGTACCGGCAGTATGCAGCTCAAAGGTCAGCTTCGGGGATTTCATTCTCCGGCGCACAAGAGACATGTTCGTGCGCACCGGCTCGGTGAAGCCCTCCTTTGCGCCGTAGATGTTCAGTTCTCCCGACGGCTCTGTGATGCTGCGTGCAGCATAGCCCTGAATGCCGAAGCCGAGTGCGGTCTCCGCGCCCTCTGCGAGCAGAATTGCAAAGCCGGAGAACAGCAGTGTCAGCAGCGTGTCGGTGTCTTCGATGACCGGACGGTCTGTGGAGAACAGGCGGCAGCGGCGGATCTCATCGAGCAGTGCCGTGCCGCTTGTGAAGTGCTGTTGCAGATTGCAGAGCGGATTCAGGACGAGTTTGCCGAGCAGATCGGTCGAGAGCATCCCCTCACAGACGAGCAGACAGCAGGAAACGCCGCAGACCGTCACGCGGTTGACGAGCAGATCGGCTGCGCTTTGTGTGACGCGTTCCAAGGAGGATACCGTATCTTCAATATGCGGCGAAAGCATGTGATCATCCTCCCTTTTTGCCTGTATACGGTTTTGTTCTTCTCTATCTTATCCGCATTCGGGAGAAAAATACCGCAAATGCAAAAACCAAAAAAGTGATTGCATTTTTTTGCGCCGTGTGATATAATAAGGATGCAGAAAAGACGGCGCAGATCCGTGCGCCCGGAATACCGGATACAGGGAGAAGTACGAATGAGAAGAATCAAAAAAGCTGCCGCAGGTCTGCTGGTGCTGGGCATGAGCATGAGCCTGCTGAGCTGCGGCATGTTTGTGGACATAACAGCAGAAAATTCTCAGAGCGCGGACGGGCAGAGCAGCGGCGGTGCCGTGACCACCGTTCCGCCGGTTACGCTTGCAACCTCGACAACGACTGAGACCACAATGCCGCCGATTCCGGAGGATACGATTGTGCATATGCTCGCGGTCGGTGACAATCTGGTGCAGACCGGCGTGTACAATGCGGCGAAGAACTGGTCGTCGGATCCCAATTCCTATGACTTCACCAAGACGTATGAGAATATCGTACCGATTGTGCAGGCGGCAGATGTTGCGATCATCAATCAGGAGACGCTGATCTGCGGCGGAGATTATGAGATTTCCGGTTCCAATTTCAATTTCAATTCTCCGACAGAGCTTGGCTATGCGATGATCGACGCAGGCTTTGATGTCTTTACGCTGGCAAATAACCATGTGCGGGATAAGCAGATTGACGGTCTGGAATCCTGCTTGGATTACTGGGACGGACTGATGGAAGAATATCCGATTCTCGCAGTCGGTGTCTACCGCGATGAAGATGACCAGAATGAGATCCGCGTGCAGGAAGTCAACGGCATGAAGATTGCCTACCTTGCCTACACGGAGCATATGAACGGCTATACCATTCCGGAAAGCTCCACGCTCAAAGTCGGGCTGACCTCTGACGAGGCTCTGATCGAACGTCAGATCAAAGAGGCGCGCGAGCTTGCGGATGCAGTGATCGTCGCAGCGCACTGGGGCAATGAGGATACCCATACCGTGCGTCAGGATGTCAAGGAGCTTGCGGCGAAGATGATCGAATGGGGCGCAGATGTCATTCTCGGTTCCCATCCGCACACGGCGCAGACGATGGAGTTTATCGAGCGGGAGGACGGCACACAGGGCTTTGTGTATTATTCGCTCGGCAATTTCGTCTCCGCCCAGACCGATAACTTCAATGTGGTCGGAGAGATGGGCGAATTTGATCTGCACATGGACGGCGCGACCGGAGAGGTGGTTGTCGAAAATGTGACCTGTATGCCGGTCATCACGCATTACGACAACGGCTCGTTTGCGAATCTGCGGCTGTATCCGTATTATATGTACACCAGCGAACTGGCAAACAGCCACGGTCTTCCCTATGCGCCGCTCGGCACCGCAAAGAGTTTCAGCATGGATGTGATCGACCGCATCGTGAACGCGAACATCCCAGAAGAATTCCTCAAACTGGAATGGGACGGTGCGGCAGACGAAACAGCATCATCATAAATCGTATGAAAAGGGAGAGAGCGGAGCGGCTTTCTCCCTTTTGTTTTCCGGCTTTGCGGGGCAGAGGCGGCGTTCGCTGCGGGTGATCGACGGCATCTCATTCAGTACATGCGGAATCGGTCGCAGTTGCAATCATTTTCTCATGTAAATCTGCGCAATCTGTAAACCAGTATTTGGCGGATTGCATAAGTTTTTGCCACCCGTTTTATCAATAATCACAAAAACGGTATCGGACTATTGACTTTACGGTTCAGGTTTATTATAATGGTAATAAGCCGTATTGTCCGGAATAGGTATACCCTTTTGCAGATGGAGCGTGTTCGGCGCATGTCTCCGGATGTGAAACAAATCGGGCAATATGATGCGGAACAGATGGGCGAACTCTGCGGTTAACACAGACCTGCTACCGACTTCTTTCGTGTGGCCGCAAGGAGTGAAGCGCACGGTGCGCAAGTGCCGGACGCGGAAACTCCGCTCGCACCGAAATATACGGAAAAAGGAGTGTATCAGCGCATTTCCTGCCGTATATCAAAATGATGAAAGAAGGAGGAAAGGAATGAAGGCGCAGAAAGCGGTCGGCGGTATTTTGCAAATGCGGAATACCGTTCTCGGCGCGATTGCAGGTGTGGCAGCGATCAGCTCTGCGGCAGCACTCGGCGTGATCAGCCGTGCGGCGGAAAATCCGGATACTGAAACGGCAGCGATAACTGTGAATACAGTTGCTGCGGATACAAACGGAGCTTTCACTGCGACGGTCTATCTGGACGAGCTGCCTGACACGGGGCTTTGCGCACTGGACTTTGCGATTGCATACGATTCGGCCGTTCTGACAATCAGCGACGTGGAACTGCTCTATGACACGGGCGCGGAGGCTGCGGAGATTCTTGTGAATCCGGATTTCGCCGGCACGGTCTTCACCTATGAAGACATCGGCGGCGAGCTGCGGATCCGCTGGGCAACGGGGCTGCGCAACCGTGACTACTGGCTCTGCGAGGAGCAGGCGTTCTTTACAGTCAGCGGGACATTCAGCGAACAAGCTGAACCCGGATGCTGTGAGACGCTTCGTATCGTTCCTGCCACGCGGGAGACCTATACCGGCTCCGGTGAAATCAACACCGTGATTGTCGCGGGGTATCTCGATGACGAGGGCAATTCCCACAACTGCGAAACAAGGCTCAAAGACGGTGCGGTCTGGAATCCGCTTGATGAAACAGGTGCAACCATGTACGGGGACATCAATCTGGACGGACAGATCACGACGTCGGATGCAGTGTTTATGCACCGCGCTTTGTCAGAGCAGGATGCTTTGTGCGCCGCCAGCTATGCAAACGCAGACTGTGAGTTTGACAGGGTGTTTTCGATTGCTGATGTGACGCTGATGCTTCGTGTTCTCAAAGGAGAACAGGAGGTCTCGGCACTCGGAGCCCACTGAGACTCGCCCACGGAGTTATGCATCGCACGGGTAGTGCATACTCAGGTTCCGTGATATGCGGCGCAATATGCGCCTTTGGCATATCAACTGCAACGTTCATGGTCGGCAAATAGCCGCAAGCTCCGTCGGGAGCGTGCCGACGGAGAAACGCCGAACAAGCCAACAAAACCTCAAAAAAACAAACATGTGTTTGAACCGTGAAAGGGCGGCTGTCGCGGATTCAAGCCAGAAAGGAACAAGTTGTCATGAAGAAATTCATCTCTGCACTTATGTCGTTGTCGATCGCGGCGACGGCAATGGGCGGCACCTTCGCGGTCAGCACGGATGCTGCTACGAACGGCTCTGTGAGCTCCACAGAGATCACGTTCCTCTCCGAAGATCAGAGCACAGTGACTGTGCAGCAGGGTACTGCTGCAAAGATTCCGGTCGCAATGTATGTGACCCAGTCTCAGGGCTTCTACTCCCTGAACCTCAAAATGGTTATCGCAAAAGACGGCAAGATCGTTCTCGGTGAGGACGGCCGTGAGGGCGTCAGCTTTGAGGAGTGGGGCAAGGAAACTGCTTCCGCTCTCGCAAAGATCCAGAGCGACATCGCAGAAGTTAATCAGAAGATGAGAGAAAGCGAAGGCTATGATCCGAGCAAAGAGATTGATGATCTGAGCAAGAACAACAATCACTGGGTATACGGCAGCTATGGCTTTGAGCTTTCCAACTGGGATAATGCGGACAGCGAGAGCGGCTTCGTTACCGGTGAAAAGCTCTGCCTCGATTCCGGTTACTTCTCCAACGATGCCTCTGCGGGCACCAGCGGCGGCTTCTCTACGTTCGCAGCCGATAAGTTCTCGATGTTCTACATCACGAACGGCGCAAACGTTTACACGGGTACTGAGACTGTTTATGCAGACGCATATTATGGCTATGTTGCATCCGGTCTGTCCGGCAGACAGTGGAGAAACAACGGCACTCCGATCAACACCTGGGACAACACTGAATCGTGGGTGAAGGACTATGTTCTGAACCGTTTCTATGTTGAGGTTCCGGCTGATGCAGAAGCAGGTACTTACACCTTGCAGCTGCTCGAAAATGAGGAGTACTTCAACCCGAGCGCAATCACATGGGCACAGACCGAAGCAACTGCTCCGGATAACAGCAAGAATAACATTACCCAGAACAAGCTGACAATCGTTGTTGAGGGTGAGAACAACACGACAACAACTTCTACCTCTACTTCTACTTCCACAACCACAACCACAACGACCACACGGACTTCTGTCACGACGACTTCCACCACGAAGCCGCAGCAGGGTGAGACAGAAGTGAAGCCGAGCACACCGGCTGGCACGATCCAGTTCGATCTGCTCCCGATGCCGGGCGAGAATCCGGTTGACTATGATGTCACCTATTCCGGCGGCTACAATGTGATTCATGCAAACGGCGGCGACGAGATCGTCATGGCACTGTATGTGTCCAACGATCCCGGATGCGGCGGTCAGCTGATCATCATGGACTTCTCTGAGGTCATCTACCTCGAAACAGATGCAGGTTCTTCCGCAGCATATGCAGGTGTTGGCGTACAGGTCAATGACGATTATGTCAGCACACCGGATGCAGCAACGGGCGATCAGTACCTGAGCATTACCTGGGCAGCATCGGCATCCAAGACTGCTGATCCGACCCAGCCGCTCTGCGTCTTCGTCATCGAAGCTCCGGCAGAAGACGGCATCTACACCATCGGTGAGACCACATTCCAGGCAGAGACTGAGGATGCACAGGGCAACACCACTTATGTGACCCGTCGCACTGAGGTCCTTGACATCGACATCAACCCGATTCCGTATGTCTTCTATGGCTTGCAGATCGTTGTTGAGGAGGATGTGACCACCACAAGCACAACCACCACGACCACCACGACAACTACGACTACCACAACAACTACCACAACCACTACCACGACGAGCGCAACCGTTCCGGCGGGCGATTCCGAGTGGATGATTGCAACGACAGTTGCAGCAGCAGGCGAGACCGGTGTCAAGGTTCCGGTATCCGTCAAGAATGACGAAGGAACTTCCGGCTTCGTCGTAGGCTTTGCACACGACAGCGCACTGACATTCCAGGGTGTCGAGTGGGTCGGCGGTTATACCGGCGAAGTTGTCATCAACAACGACCAGATTCTTGTTGTTTGGTCTGACGACAACGGCGCGGATCAGGCACTGACAAATGAAACTGTCATCCTGAACCTGATCTTCGATGCACCCGATGCAGCAGGCGAATATCCTGTCACATTCAGCGAGCTGACAGTGGTCAACACTGACGGCAACGAGCTGACGGTTGCAAAGACCGACGGTATGGTCATTGTTGAGCAGACATCTACTACCACAACGACCAGCACCACCGAGTCCAGCACAACCACCACCACGACGAGTGCGACCGTTCCGGCGGGCGATTCCGAGTGGATGATCGCAACGACAGTTGCAGCAGCAGGCGAGACCGGCGTGAAGGTTCCGGTATCCGTCAAGAATGACGAGGGAACTTCCGGCTTCGTTGTAGACTTCACTTACGACCCGAGCCTCATTTATGAGGGCATCGAGTGGGTCGGCGGCTACACCGGTGAAGTTGTTGTGAACCAGAACAGCGTTCGTGTTGTCTGGTCCGATGACAACGGCGCAGATCAGACGCTGACAGAAGAAACTGTCATCCTGAACCTGATCTTCACAGCACCGGATGCAGCAGGCGAATATCCTGTCAACTTCGGCGAGCTGACAGTGGTCAACACTGACGGCAATGAGCTGACGGTTGCAAAGACCGACGGTATGGTCATCGTTGAGGCGACAACGACTACATCGACGACGACCACCACCGAGTCCGACACAACCACAACGACAACATCTACAACCGAGTCTGACTCGACCTCAACCACCACTTCTACGACCGAGTCCGATACGACCACGACAACCACTTCTACCACTGCGTCCACGACGACTACAACTACGACAACTGAGTCTACCACAACGACCACTACCACTACCCTGGCTCCCGGTGAAGTCGGCTGGTACATCGCAACGACAGTTGCAGCAGCAGGCGAGACCGGTGTCAAGGTTCCGGTAACAGTCAAGAATGACCCGGGTACCGCAGGCTTTGTTGTGAACTTCACCTACGATGAGGCACTCACATTGGAGGGCATCGAGTGGGCAGCAGGTTACACAGGCGAAGTCGTCATCAACAAGGATCAGCTCTATGTTGTCTGGTCTGATGACAACGGTGAGAACCAGGTTGTTGCAGACGATACCGTCGTTCTGTACCTCGTGTTCACTGCACCGGATGCAGCCGGCGAGTATCCTGTGAACTTCGGAGAGCTGACCATCGTGAATACCGATGGAAACGATCTCACGATCTATCAGGAAAACGGTATGGTGATTGTTGAAGAAACAACAACTACTTCGACAACAACCACAACCACCACAGAGTCCGGTACAACCACGACCACGACTTCTGCGACTGAGTCTGACTCGACGACAACCACCACTTCTACGACCGAGTCCGGTACGACCACGACGACCACTTCTACAACCGAGTCCGGTACGACCGAGTCCGGTACAACCACAACAACGACCGGTACAACCACAACAACGACCGGTACAACCACAACAACGACCGG
>JAZQNP010000094.1:0-31309 GCA_045627405.1 Oscillospiraceae bacterium
TTTCTGATGCCTATACACCGATCGAGGTGCTGCGCATCCTCAAACATGTATCAACACACACTTATCTGCTGGAATCTGTCTCTGAACACGGTACCAGCGGCAGATATACGTTCCTCGGCTTCGACCCGAAGCTGGAAATCAACAGTCAGAAGTCACACTCGAAGCCGAATGCCCGATTTTCAGAGATGTCAAACAGCCTGCAAAAATCGCACGCTACCACTCCCTTGCGGCAGATGAATCCACGCTGCCGGACTGCCTCAGAATTACAGCCTGTACAGCCGACGGTGAGATCATGGCTGTCATGCACAAAACCATGCCGGTTTTCGGTCTGCAATTCCATCCGGAATCCATTCTCACACCGGACGGAAAACAAATGCTCCGTAATTTTTTGAAATATACCACAAAGGAGGAACCCAAAATGATTTCCGAAGCAATCAAAATTATCGTTGCCAAACAGGATCTGACATACGATCAGGCATATACCGTCATGAATAAGATCATGAACGGCGAAACCTCACAGACACAGAACGCTGCATTCCTCGCCGCGCTCTCCACCAAAAGCACAAAATCGGAAACGATTGACGAGATCTCCGGCTGTGCTGCTGCCATGCGCGAGCACGCAACACCGGTCAAGCACGGACTCGATGTGCTGGAAATCGTCGGCACGGGCGGCGATCACGCCAACAGCTTCAACATCTCCACAACCTCTGCACTGATCGCAGCGGCTGGCGGCGCAAAGGTCGCAAAGCACGGCAACCGTGCAGCTTCCTCTCAGTGCGGCACTGCGGACTGCCTCGAAGCACTCGGTGTCAACATCCAGCAGGATCCGGAGCTTGCCTGCAAACTGCTCAATGAAGTCGGCATGTGCTTCCTCTTTGCGCAGAAATATCACAGCTCTATGAAATTTGTCGGCGCGATCCGCAAGGAACTCGGTATCCGCACGGTCTTCAACATCCTCGGTCCGCTGACCAATCCTGCAAATCCCTCGTATGCGCTGCTCGGTGTCTATGATTCCTCGCTGGTAGAGCCGGTTGCGCATGTTCTGATGAACCTCGGCGTCAAGAAGGGCATGGTTGTGTTCGGCACAGACGTGCTCGATGAGATTTCTCTGAGCGCACCGACCAGTGTTTGCGAATTTGGGGCAGGACAGACCAAATCCTATGTCATTCAGCCGGAGGATTTTGGGTTTGCACGCTGCACAAAAGACGATCTTGTCGGCGGTACACCCGCGGAAAACGCCGAAATTACCCGCGGCATTCTCAGCGGTAAAATCACCGGCCACAAGCGCAATGCCGTTCTTTTGAACGCCGGCGCGGCACTTTATGTATCCGGCAAGGCAAATTCCATGGCAGAGGGCATTCAGCTCGCCGGCAGCCTGATTGACAGCGGCAAGGCAATGCAGACACTGGAAGCATTTGCAGCCGCTTCCAACCGGTAAACCGATATGGCGACCATCCTCGATGAACTGGCGGAATATGCCAGAGAACGGACAGAAAAGGCAAAGAAGCATCGGTCTCTCGCTTCTCTGCGTGCGGATGCAGAAGCAATGCCGAAAGGCAGCTTTCGTTTCGCAGAGGCGATTGCCCGACGCAATACAAATGACGGCGATCTTGCTTTCATCTGCGAATGCAAAAAAGCCTCTCCCTCCAAAGGACTGATCGCACCGGATTTTCCGTATCTGCAAATTGCAAGAGAATACGAAGCTGCCGGTGCGGACTGTATTAGCGTACTCACTGAGCCGAGCAGATTTCTCGGCAGCGACCGCTATTTGCAGGAAATCGCAGCATCGGTACAGATCCCCTGTCTTCGCAAGGATTTTACGGTGGATCCCTACATGATCTATGAGGCAAAGCTGCTCGGTGCCTCCGCAATCCTGCTCATCTGTGCAATGCTCGATGCCGGACAGCTGCGTGAATTCCATGCAGCTGCCGATGAACTCGGTCTTTCCGCACTGGTTGAAGCGCATAATGCCGCGGAAATTGAAGCCGCAGCAAACGTCGGCGCACGGATCATCGGCGTCAACAACCGCAATCTCAAAGATTTTACCGTTGACACGAGCCATGCCCTGACGCTGCGCAGCCTCTGCCCTGACGATGCACTGTTCGTAGTCGAGAGCGGAATTCAAAACGCTTCCGATATTCAGGCAGCACGCGATGCGGGCGCAGACGCCGTTCTGGTCGGTGAAACACTGATGCGCGCGCCGGATAAGGCGGAAATGATGCGCACTTTGAAAGGGGTATAACTAAATGGCAAAAATCAAGCTCTGCGGTCTGATGACGGAACAGGATGCGCAATACTGCAATATCGTAAAGCCTGATCTCGCAGGCATGGTCTTCGCTCCGAACAGACGCCGCACAGTCACTGCCGAACAGGCGGTAAAAATCCGCAAGGCTCTGGACGATTCTATTCCGATGGTCGGTGTATTCATGAATGCACAGATCGCGGAAATCACTGAACTGGTTGAGCGGAAGATCATTCAGTTTGTGCAGCTCCACGGCGATGAGGACAATGCGTATATCTCTGACCTGCGCAAGCAGATCGGCGTTCCCATCATTCAGGCATTTCGTGTCCAAAGCACAACGGAGATGCACAGCGCAGAGCGTTCGGACGCAGACATCGTTCTGCTCGACGGCGGTGCAGGTGACGGAAAAGAATTCAACTGGAAACATCTGCGCTACTTCACACGCCCGTTTTTCCTTGCGGGCGGTCTGAATCCGATTCGCGTCAAACACGCCATCGCGCTGCATGAGCCGTACGGTGTCGATGTCAGTTCAGGCATCGAGACAGACGGAAAAAAGGATCTGGAAAAAATGCAGGCATTTGTCAATGCCGTGCGAAATCGCTGACAGCATCAAATCCGGTCATATCCGGAATTTTAACGGAGGTATTCACATGACCAATGAAGCAGGACGCTTTGGCATCCACGGCGGGCAGTACATCCCCGAAACGCTGATGAACGCCGTCATCGAGCTGGAAGAAGCGTACAATCATTATAAAAATGACCCGCAGTTCAATGCGGAGCTGACCGAACTGTTCAACGAATATGCAAACAGACCGTCAAGGCTCTACTTTGCAAGAAAGCTGACAGAGGAACTCGGCGGCGCAAAGATTTATCTCAAACGTGAGGATCTGAACCACACGGGCGCACATAAGATCAACAATGTGCTCGGTCAGGCGTTGCTGGCTAAGAAAATGGGCAAGACGCGCCTCATTGCCGAAACCGGTGCCGGACAGCACGGTGTTGCGACGGCGACCGCTGCTGCACTGATGGGCATGGAATGCGTGGTCTTCATGGGCAAAGAGGATACCATCCGGCAGGCACTCAATGTGTACAGAATGCGGCTGCTCGGTGCAGAGGTGATTCCCGTGACAACCGGCACGGCAACGCTGAAAGATGCCGTTTCCGAAGCAATGCGTGAGTGGACAACCCGTATCGCAGACACCCATTACTGTCTCGGTTCAGTCATGGGCCCGCATCCGTTCCCGACCATTGTGCGGGATTTTCAGGCAATTATCTCCAAGGAAATCAAGCAGCAGATTCTTGAAAAAGAAGGCAGACTGCCCAATGTCGTCATGGCATGCGTCGGCGGCGGCTCAAATGCAATCGGCACCTTCTATCATTTCATTGAAGATCAGGATGTTCGGCTGATCGGCTGCGAAGCGGCAGGCAGAGGCGTTGATACCTTCGAGACCGCAGCTACGATTGCAACCGGAAAGCTCGGCATTTTCCACGGCATGAAGTCCTATTTCTGTCAGGATGAATACGGTCAGATTGCTCCGGTTTACTCCATTTCTGCCGGTCTGGATTATCCCGGCATCGGTCCGGAGCATGCATGGCTCCACGACACCGGCAGAGCAGAATATGTTGCAATCACGGATGAGGAAGCGGTCAATGCCTTTGAATATCTCTCGCGCACTGAGGGCATTATCCCTGCGATTGAATCTTCGCATGCTGTCGCGCACGCAATGAAAATCGCACCGAAAATGAACAAGGATCAGATCATCGTCATCACGGTTTCCGGCAGAGGCGACAAGGACTGTGCGGCGATTGCCCGGTACAGAGGGGAGGATATTCATGAGTAACATCAGAAGTGCCTTTGAAAACGGCAAGGCTTTTATTCCGTTTATTACCTGCGGCGCTCCCGATCTCGAAACGACCAGCAAAATTGTCCGTGCAATGGCGGAAAACGGTGCAGATCTTATCGAACTCGGTATCCCCTTTTCCGACCCGACGGCTGAGGGACCTGTGATTCAGGAGGCAAATATCCGAGCACTCAGCGGCGGAGTGACCACAGACAAGATCTTTGATTTCGTTCGTGAACTGCGAAAGGATGTCAAAATCCCGCTGGTTTTCATGACCTACGCAAATGTCGTATTTTCCTACGGCACAGAGCGATTTGTGAAAACCTGTTCCGAAATCGGCATCGACGGCATCATTCTGCCGGATGTTCCCTATGAAGAAAAAGCAGATTTCGCGCCGGTCTGCAAGCAGTACGGCGTGGACTTCATCTCCCTGATTGCGCCGACCTCGGAAAACCGCATCGCACAGATTGCAAAAGATGCAGCCGGCTTTATCTATGTCGTATCCAGTCTCGGTGTGACCGGCGTGCGCTCTGAAATACGCACGGACATTCACACGATCACAGAGAAAATACGCGAAAATTCTAATGTTCCGTGTGCAATCGGCTTTGGCATCTCCACACCGGAGCAGGCAAAAACCATGTCTGCAAATGCTGACGGCGTCATCGTCGGCTCGGCAATCGTAAAGCTGATTGCAGCGCACGGAAAAGAAGCAGCACCGATCGTCGGAGAATATGTCAAAGCAATGAAAGAAGCAATCATATGGTAACAAAAATGAAGAAAAGCCTGACAGCATATTGGAAAATCATCTTACTATTGACAGGCATTGCTCTTATATTTAATCTGATCGCATTTTCCAAGCCGTTCTGCGACTGGTATGCAATCCATATCTACCGGCATATCGCAGATGCTCTTGGAAAATTCTTTGCGCCGGTTCCGTTCTCTGTCGGAGAGGTGCTGATGTACACCGGCATCGGACTGCTGCTTCTCTCACTGATCCTTGCGGTCATACTGATCTTTCTTCGCAAAAAAACGGGATACCGCAAATTCGCAAAGCATTGGTACAAATCCATTCTCATGCTTCTCTGCGTCCTGCTGGTATGTCAAACCTTTGAATATATTATCCCGATGCGCGGCTCCGTGCTCGGAGAGGGAAAAATTGAGGCAAAAGAGTACAGCTTTGAAGAAATATGCACACTCACTGTTTGGGTCACAGCCGAGCTGAACGCGACCGCAGATGAAATACTCGCAAACGCAGAGAACGGCGTGATTGATTTTCCGACAACCGAGGAGAATTTCCCGAAGATCGTGGCTGCCATGCAGGCTTGCGCAGACCGCTACCCGCGGCTCTGGGGCAGCTACTTCCCTGTCAAAACGGCATTCAGCTCCGATATTCTCGAACGCATTGGCATCGGCGGGTTTACCGTACCGCTGACGATGGAAACGCTGCACAACAAATATTCCCTGGCGCCTTATTATCAGCCGGTGCTCGATGCGCATGAGCTTGCGCATCACAAGGGATTCTATCTGGAATCGGACGCAAATCTCATCGCACAGGTCGCGCTCGCAGAATCCGATGATCCCTTCCTGCGCTTCTCCGGGCTGCTCAATATGTATGATTACTTGATCCCGGATTTCGATGCTGCTTATTCGGAATATGTAGATTCGATGATTGCAAGCGGACAGATTCCCAGCCCGAGCGAAGATTTTTGGGGATATTATGAAGCAATGAAACCGATCTTCTATCCGATCTTTCAGAATGACAACCTTAATCCGTTGACAAACCGTGCCGTCGATGAAGTCATAAACCAATCTTTAAACATCAGCACCGAGGTCTATATGGCAGACGATCACCCGCTGGACGAGCTGCCTGCCGTCAATGAAGTCATCGAAGAGGCAGCAAACATCGGATGGGAAACACAGGATGTCATTTTGCAGGAGCATAACTATGACGGCGTTGTCTTGCTGCTGCTGCAATATTATGACGGCATTTTGTATTGAAAATCCCCTCACCCCTCCTTGAATTTTAGCAATTTAACGCTTTTGTGCGTTAAAGGGTTGACAGAAACAAACATGTATTGTATAATAGTGATTGTCAAATCACCTGCAAAAGGAGTTAAACAGTTACCATGATGAACCTCGAATTTGAACGCAAGCTGACCATCCCGATGGAGGTCAAGGAAATGTATCCGGTCTCCTCTGAGATGGAACAGACCGTCGCGCAGCGCGCAAAGGAAATAGAAGATATTTTCACGGGAAAAGACAACCGTTTGATCCTGATTATCGGTCCTTGCTCTGCGGATAACCCCGACAGTGTCATTGACTACATCACCCGCCTGAAAAAGGTCAACGAACAGGTCAAGGATGAAATCTTTATCATACCGCGCATCTATACCGGAAAGCCGCGTACGACCGGTGCAGGCTATAAAGGTCTGATGCACCAGCCCGATCCGCAGGCAAAACCCGACATGTTCAAGGGCATTATCGCGACCAGAGAGCTGCATATGCGCGCGCTCAAAGAGACCGGCTTCTCCTGCGCCGACGAAATGCTCTATCCGGATAACTATAAGTATCTCGATGACATTCTCGCTTATGTTGCAGTCGGTGCGCGTTCCGTGGAAAATCAGGAGCACCGTTTGGTTTCCAGCGGCATCTCCGTTCCGGTCGGTATGAAGAACCCGACCAGCGGCGATCTTTCTGTTATGATGAATGCAATCACAGCCGCACAACATAAGCACACCTTTATCTATCGCGGCTGGGAAGTCCATTCTCAGGGCAACCCGCTTGCACATGCGATCATGCGCGGATATATGAACAAGCACGGACAGTCTCTGCCGAACTATCATTATGAGGATCTCGCGCTGCTTGCTTCCCTCTATGCAAAGGCTGAATTTGCAAATCCTGCCTGCATCGTCGATACCAACCACGCAAACTCCGGAAAAGATCCGCTGCAACAGCCGCGCATCGTCAAGGATGTGCTGAACCAGTGCCGATACAACAATGAAATCAAAAAGCTCGTCAAGGGCTTTATGATTGAAAGCTACATCGAGGACGGCGCACAGCCGATCAACGGCGGATGCTACGGCAAGTCCATTACCGACCCCTGCCTCGGATGGGAAAAATCCGAACGCCTGATCTATGAAATCGCAGAAATGCTCTGATGACAATGAAACAGCGTCTTTCCGAAACACCGGAGAGACGCTGCTTTTTTCTGATTATCTTATAAGGCTGCCGGCGTATCGGCTGAGGATTCTGCGATGAGTTTTCCTGTCCGGACACCAAGCCGGAACGCACCTGCACCGTGGCGGAGAATATGGTCGGCAAGCAGTGGTTCTGCGTATTTTGCTACTGCGGTACGGATCGCACGCGCACTGCCATGCTTGGTATCCGACTGCCGCACAATCCACTTCACTGCCTCTTCGGTCCATGTCAGTTCGCAGTCAGCTGCTGCACTGCGATTTGCCAGCGCACAGAGCTGCTGCTCCGCTACGCGCAAATGATCGGGCTCATCAAGCTGACGGAATACTGTAATCTCATCCAGACGGTTCAGCAGCTCCGGCCGCATGATCGTGTGCAGATGCGTCAGCAGCCGCTCCCGACGCTCCGCGTCATCGGAATCAGCCTCGCTGAAACCGATGCCCGCGCTTTTCAGCTGCTCCGCGCCGAGATTGGATGTCAGGATAACCATGGTTTCCGAAAAATCCGCCTTTCTCCCCTGCCCGTCGGTGAGCGTACCGTCCTCTAAAATCTGCAAAAGCAGAGTCAGAATATCCGGATGTGCCTTCTCAATCTCATCAAACAGAATCAGGCTGTACGGATGCTTGCGCACTCGTTCCACAAGGGAATTGCCGTCATCGTATCCGAGATAACCCGGCGGCGCACCGATCAGACGCGCTGCATTGTGCTTCTCTGTGTATTCACTCATATCTGTGCGGATACAGCTTCCGTCAAACAGCACATCTGCGATACACTGCGCCAGTGCAGTTTTGCCGACGCCGGTCGCGCCGAGAAACAGAAAGGATCCCACCGGTCTGCCCCTTCCGCGCAGTCCGGCTCTGCTTCTGCGCACTGCATTTGCAACCGCTGTGATCGCTTCGTCCTGTCCGACAATGCGTGTGCGCATGGTATCTTCCAGACGAAGCAGCTTTTCAGACTCGGATTCTGTCAAAGTCTGCGCAGGGATGCCCGTCTTGACAGAAATCAGCTGCTCGATTTCCGCAGCATGAATTCCGATCATCTCCTGTGCAGTCTCTGCATCCGCAGCACGGGATACTCGCAGCTTCTTGGCTGCACATGCTTCATCCAGCAAATCGAGTGCCTTATCCGGCAGCGCACGGTCATGCAGATAGCGAACGGAATACTGCACCGCTGCGCCGATTGCATCCGCTCCGATTTTGAGCCGGTGGAATGCTTCATAATGCGGGCGCAGCCCCTCCAACATCCGCACGGCATCTGCCTGTGACGGTTCTGCAATATACACAGGCTGAAACCGGCGTTCCAATGCGGCATCCTTTTCAATATGCCTGCGGTATTCGTCCTCAGTCGTCGCACCGATCAGATGCAGCTCTCCGCGTGCCAGCCGCGGTTTTAACACATTTGCTGCGTCCATCGCGCCCTCTGCTGCTCCTGCACCCGCAATCGTATGCAGCTCATCAATGAACAGAATGATCTGCGGCTCGGAGGACGCCTCGTCAATGCAGGCTTTGAGGCGTTCTTCAAAATCTCCGCGATACCGCGCACCGGCTAGCAATGCAGCAAGGTCAAGGCTGAGCAGAATTCGGTTTTCAAGCATCGGCGGCACATCTCCGCATAAAATACGCTGCGCAATCCCCTCGACAATCGCCGTTTTGCCGACACCTGCCTGCCCGATCAGCACCGGATTATTCTTTGTCCTGCGCAGAAGAATCTGCATGACCTGCTCCACTTCGCTCTCTCTGCCGATCAGCGGATCGAACTTCGCCGCAGATGCCGGATCCGTCAGATCTGCTGCGTATTTACAAAGATTCGGACAGCTCTTCGGATCAAACCGAACAGCATCATCCAGAATCCGTTCCGGCACGGACTGCCGCCCGCATGACGCACGCAAGGTATGCAGAGAGATTCCCATTCCCCGAAAAATTGCTGCCGCTCCGCACTGCTCCTCCGTCAGCACCGCTGCAAGCAAGTGTTCCGAGCTGACACGCATATCTGTGGGGCATTTCTGTTCTGCATATCGCAGGATCCGGCGCAGTGCCGGCGTATATGCCGAATCTGTCAGAGCCACCGGCTCCCCGCTTCCAATCTCCCGCAGCACCGCCTGCTCAAACCGCTGCAAATGCACGCGGTTTGCACGCAAAATCGCCGCGCCGACATTCTTTCCGTCAGCCAGCATCGCAAGAATCAGATGCTCACTGCCGACAAAGCTGTGTCCGAGCCGCTCGGCATGTTCCAGCATATTGGAGATGATCTGCGCCGCTTTCTCCGTATAACCGTCTTTGTACAAGCTCATCCCTCCGTACATTTGATTACCATAGTATATGCACCGGATCTATCCTTTACCCGCATAGTATCGACAGATCAGCCCACGCGCATTCAATCCGAAAAAACTTTTCACACATCCGGCACTGCGGCATATGATGAAACTAGGAAGCGGAATCAACCGCTTCCCTCTGAATCTAACAAAGGAGTGTTTGACTTATGTGCGGTAACGATTGCAACAGCTTCTGGTGGATCATCATCCTGATCATCCTCTTCCTCGTATTTTGCAACGGTTGCAGCTTCAACAGCTGCGGCTGCGGCGGCAACAACAACAACTGCGGCTGCTGATTCCATGCAAAAAAAACGCCCCGCTGCATTTTAATGCAGCGGCGCGTTTTCATTCTTATGAAAATCGAATCAGGCTTTGGCAATCGCAATTTGAATTGTACCGGCATCGGTTTCCACCTCTGCGGTCGCAATCGGCTCTGCAACACTGCCGATCTCTGCAAGTGTTTCTCCGCAGATATAATCCGCAAATGCCTCCGGATATGCACCGGTGAACTCGATCACAATGCGGTCGGAAATCTCACAGCCGCTCTGCTTTCTCGCATCCTGAATATTGCGGACAATGTCACGCGCAATGCCTTCTGCTTTCAGCTCCTCGGTGATTGTCAGATCCAGCGAGACGACAATGCCATGCTCACTCATGATATGTCCGCCGTCTTTCGCCTGATAAGTGACAAGCACAATATCCGGAATGAAAGTCTCCTCCTGACCGTCAATCGTCAGAATCACAGCATCCTCCGTCAGGCGGAACGCGCCGGTCTTAATCGCCTTGATCAACACCGGAATTCGCTCGGGATAGTTGTCACGAATCGCATTAAAGTTCGGTGCGTACTGCATTTCAGCAATCGCAGATACATCATCCACAACCTCAACCTGCTTGACATTCAGCTCTTCTGCAATAATATCGGTAAACCGTGTGACAATCGCCGCAGCGTCTTTCGATGCCATCGCAGCACGCAGCTTGCTCAGCGGCTGACGAATCTTGATATTGTTCTTATTGCGCAGCGCATGTGCCAGCGAAATGACACTGCGAGTCAGCTCAATCTCGTGCAGAAGCGGCTTGTTCTCATATTCTGACGGGATCTGCGGCCATGCTGCCAGATGAACGGAATCCGCATCTGTCAGATTCCGGTAGAGATAATCGGAGAGAATCGGTGCTGCCGGCGCGAACAGCTTGCAGGTGTTGACCAGCACATAGAGCAGCGTATCATATGCATTCTGCTTGTCTGCGGTCATCTCGCTGCCCCAGAAACGGCGGCGCGAACGGCGGATAAACCAGTTCGTCAGGCCGTCCATGAGATCTGCCAGATGATCGGTATAGTGATTGACATAATACTGCTGCATGTTCTGCCGGATCTTCTGCTCGGTTTCATAGAGCATCGCAAGAATCCACTGATCCAGTTGATTATCCGATTTCGGCAGCGGCAGTGTCTCCGGATGATAACCGTCCAGATTTGCATAGGAAATAAAGAAGTTGCACGCATTCCACAGCGGAAGAATGAAGGTTTGCAGCATCTCCTGAATGCCCGCATCCTTAAAGCGCAGATCACCGATCAGCATTGCATTCGACTGGAAGAGGTACAAACGGAATGCGTCCGTGCCAAACTGCTTCATCAGCTGCATCGGGTCGGTATAATTGTGATTGGACTTTGAAAGCTTCTTGCCGTTCTCATCGAGAATTGTGCCGTGTACCACGCAGTTCTTGAACGCAGGACGGTCAAAGAGTGCCGTTGCCATGACATGCAGATAATAGAACCAGCAGCGAATCTGTCCGGTGTACTCTACAATAAAATCGCAGGGGAAATGAGATTCAAACCATTCTTTATTCTCAAAAGGATAATGCTTCTGCGCGACCGGCATGCAGCCCGACTCGAACCAGCAGTCCAGCACCTCCGGCACACGGTGCATCGTGTGTCCGCACTTGCACGGGAACGTGACTTCATCCACATACTGTCTGTGCAGATTGGTCAGACGCACACCGCTCTTCTGTTCAATTTCATCCAGCGAACCGAGCACCACTCGCTCATGACACTCCGGACACTCCCAGATCGGAATCGGCGTAGACCAGTAACGGTTGCGGGAAATATTCCAGTCACGCGCGTTTTCCAGCCATTTGCCGAAGCGGGATTCTTTGACGGAATCCGGCACCCAGTTGACTTCCTGGTTCAGCTCAATCAGACGCGGTTTGAGTTTCTCAATATCAAGATACCACGCGTCCATTGCCTTATAGATCAGCGGCTCACGGCAACGCCAGCAGTGCGGATAATTATGCTCGATTGTTCCGTCTGCGACTGCCTTGCCGTTGTCATACAGGAAACGGATGACAGCCGGATTCATCTCGATGACGGTCTTTGCATCCTCTGCGCTGTAAAAATCAGTGACCTCTTTGGTGAAATGTCCCTTCTCATCCACGGGGTTCACCATCGGAATGTGATTTCTGCGGCATGTCCAGTAGTCATCCTCACCGAATGCAGGCGCGGTATGAACAATACCGACACCCTCATCAGAACCGACGTAATCTGCCGTGACAACACGGAATGCGCCCTGTTCTGCCATATCTGCAAAATACGGGAACAGCGGCTCATAGGTCTTGCCGACCAGATCCGTTCCCTTGCATTCTTTCAGGATGACAGGCTTCTTGCCAAAGAGCTTCGGGAACTGCTTCAAGGTTGCAGAGCAGGCAATGAACACTTCATCCTCTACCTCTACATAGGCATATGTCAGATTCTCACCGACTGCCAGACAGAGGTTCGAGGGCAGTGTCCACGGCGTTGTCGTCCAAGCGAGGAAATAAACCTGCTTGCCGTCCAGCTGCTCATCCGTCTTGAATTTTGCAATGATCCATCTGTCCTGACGCGGACGGGTGGAATCGGATTCACGCGTATCGGAGATCGAAAGCGAGGTTTCGCAGCGGCAGCAGTACGGTGTAACACGGTAATCGCGGTAGATCAGACCCTTGTCATAGCACTGCTTGAATGCCCACATGACCGACTCCATATAGTCAAGGTTCATCGTTTTGTAGGCACCGTCGTAATCCACCCAGCGCGCCATCTGTTCAACATATTCGCGCCATGTCTCATTGTTGCTGGAAACAATCTCATGACAGCAGTCGTTGAATGCGCCGATGCCGATGGTGCGTTCGATTTCTGTTTTGCTGTCGATGCCCAGTTTCTTCTCAGCCTGCGTCTCAATCGGCAAACCGTGGCAATCCCAGCCCCAGACACGCGGGACGGAATAGCCCTGCATCGTCCAGTAACGTGCGATCAGATCCTTAATAAAAGAAACCAGCACAGTGCCGTGATGCGGAATGCCTGTCGGGAACGGAGGACCGTCATAGAAAACCGTTTCCTCCGCCTGTCCGTTCTGCACCGATTGCTCAAAAACATGTTCTTCTTTCCAGCTTGCCAGCACGTCTTTCTGAATCTGCGGAAGATTCGGACGGCTGTCAAGCGGCTGATAATTTGCCATGTCATGACATCCTTTCTCTGGAAAATTTGCATATAAATACATCATACAGTATATCATATCCATCCGGAAAAGTCAAGCATCCATAGCCTTTCCGCATCAAATCCGCGACGGATTTTCGCCTGTCGTTTTTCCATATTGTAGAATCCCACAGAAACAACTCAGAAACACCCTATAAAATGCTCGGAAATGTGAATTTTCAAAAAGTTTGAAAAAAGACTTGCAATCTGAAGGGGCTTTATGGTATAATATCAAGTTAGAAGTGAGGTGTTCGCATTATGCCAAAAAGAAATGATATTCACAAGGTTCTCATCATCGGTTCCGGTCCGATTATCATCGGACAAGCGTGCGAATTCGACTATTCCGGTACGCAGGCATGCAAGGCTCTGCGCAAGCTCGGATACGAGATCGTACTCGTCAACTCCAACCCCGCGACGATCATGACAGATCCGGATGTTGCTGATGTGACTTACATCGAGCCGCTGAACTGCGCCCGTCTGACAGAGATCATCAAAAAGGAACGCCCGGATGCACTCCTGCCCAATCTCGGCGGACAGTCCGGTCTGAACCTCTGCTCTGAGCTGGATAAAGCCGGCGTGCTCAAAGAGTACGGCGTCAAGGTCATCGGCGTTCAGGTCGATGCCATTGAGCGCGGAGAGGACAGAATTGAGTTCAAGGAGACCATGGAATCCATCGGCGTGGAAATGGCACGCAGCGAAGTCGCTTATACTGTCGATGAGGCAGTTGCGATCGCTGAGAAGCTTGGCTATCCGGTTGTGCTGCGCCCCGCGTATACGATGGGCGGTGCAGGCGGCGGCATGGTGTACAATGTCGAAGAGCTGAAAATCGTCTGCGCAAGAGGCTTGCAGGCATCTCTGGTCGGACAGGTGCTCGTCGAGGAGTGCGTGACCGGCTGGGAAGAACTCGAACTCGAAGTCGTCCGTGATGCAAAGGGTAATATGATCACGGTCTGCTTCATCGAGAACATTGACCCGATGGGCGTTCACACCGGCGACTCGTTCTGCTCCGCTCCGATGCTTACCATCTCCGAGGACGTGCAGAAGCGGTTGCAGGATCAGGCGTACCGTATCGTAGATAAGGTGCAGGTCATCGGCGGCTGTAACTGTCAGTTCGCACACGATCCGGTCTCCGACAGAATCATTGTCATTGAAATCAACCCGCGTACTTCCCGTTCGTCGGCTCTCGCCTCCAAGGCGACCGGTTTCCCGATCGCACTCGTTTCCGCGATGCTCGCAACAGGCATGACGCTCGATGAAATGGAATGCGGCAAATACGGCACACTCGACAAGTATGTCCCCTCCGGCGACTATGTTGTGATCAAGTTCGCCCGCTGGGCTTTTGAAAAATTCAAGGGTGCAGAGGATAAGCTCGGAACGCAGATGCGCGCAGTCGGTGAAGTCATGAGCATCGGCAAGACCTATAAAGAAGCATTCCAGAAAGCCATCCGTTCCCTCGAAAACGGCAAATACGGTCTGGGCTTTGCAAACAGTCTGAACGAAAAATCCAAGGAAGAACTGCTCTCCATGCTGGTTTATCCGACCAGTATGCGTCAGTTCGTGATGTATGAAGCACTGCGCAAGGGTGCGACGGTCGATGAACTCTATAAGCTGACCAAGATCAAGCACTGGTTCATCGAGCAGATGAAAGAGCTGGTTGATGAAGAGAACCTGCTGCTTGCAAACAAAGGCAGGGTTCCGGCTGCTGATGCGCTGCGCCGTGCAAAGCTCGACGGCTTCTCCGATCGCTATCTGAGCCAGATCCTCGCTGTTCCGGAAGCGGACATCCGCTCTGCACGCTATGCCGCAGGCATCCGTGAGGGCTGGGAGGGCGTACATGTTTCCGGCACCAAGGACAGCGCGTATTATTACTCTTCTTATCACATCGAAAAGGACGAAAGTCCTTGCAATACCGAGCGTCCGAAGATCATGATTCTCGGCGGCGGTCCGAACCGGATCGGTCAGGGTATTGAGTTCGACTACTGCTGTGTGCATGCAGCTCTCGCGCTGAAAGATCTGGGCTTCGAGACAATCATTGTCAACTGTAATCCTGAGACGGTTTCCACAGACTACGATACCTCCGACAAGCTCTATTTTGAGCCGCTCACGCTCGAAGATGTGCTCCAAATCTACGAGAAAGAAAAACCGGTCGGCGTCATCGCACAGTTCGGCGGTCAGACACCGCTGAACCTCGCGGCTGACCTCAAAAAGAACGGCGTGAACATTCTCGGCACATCGCCGGAAACCATCGACCACGCAGAAGACAGAGAACACTTCCGCGCAATGATGGATAAGCTCGGCATTCCGATGCCGGAGGCAGGCATGGCTGTTACGGTTGACGACGCGCTGAAAATTGCAAACGAAATCGGCTATCCGGTCATGGTGCGCCCGTCTTACGTTCTCGGCGGAAGAGGTATGGAGGTTGTCCATGACGATGAAATGATGCGTGTGTACATGTCCGCAGCCGTCGGCGTGACACCCGACAGACCGATTCTCATCGACCGCTTCCTGCATCACGCAACAGAGTGTGAGGCGGATGCGATCTCCGACGGCACACACTGCTTTGTTCCGGCAGTCATGGAACACATCGAGCTTGCCGGTGTTCACTCCGGTGACTCTGCATGCGTCCTGCCCTCGCTGAACCTCAGCGAAAAGCATGTCGAAACCATCAAGGACTACACCCGCAAAATCGCAGTCGAAATGGGCGTTTCCGGTCTGATGAACATGCAGTATGCAATCGAAGACGATACAGTGTATGTGCTGGAAGCAAATCCGCGTGCATCAAGAACTGTCCCGCTTGTTTCCAAAGTCTGCGCGATCAACATGGTGCGCATCGCAACACAGATCATGACCTCTGAGCTAACCGGCAAGCCTTCTCCGGTGCCGACGCTCAAAGATAAGAAGATTCCGCATCACGGTGTCAAGGAAGCGGTGTTCCCGTTCAATATGTTCCAGGAGGTTGACCCGGTTCTCGGTCCGGAAATGCGCTCTACCGGTGAGGTGCTCGGCATTTCTCCGAACTTCGGGGAAGCCTACTATAAGGCACAAGAGGCAACGCAGACCAGACTGCCTGTTGAGGGTACCGTTCTGCTCTCTGTCTGCGATATGGATAAGCCGGAGCTTCTGCCCATTGCCAAAACATTCAGTGAGCTGGGCTTCAAGATCCTCGCAACAGGAAAAACCTATGAAATGATCGCAGATGCGGGCATTCCGGCAGAGAAAATCAACAAGCTCTATGAGGGCAGACCCAATATCACCGACGCGATGACAAACGGCAAAATCGACCTGATCATCAACACGCCTGCCGGCGCAAGCAGCAGACATGATGACAGCTATATCCGGAAAGCAGCAATCAAATACCGCATTCCGTATATCACAACCATGGCAGCGGCAATGGCTTCCGCGGAGGGCATCCGCGCAGTCAAGGCACAGCAGAACAACCTCTGCGTCAAATCGCTGCAAGCATTCCACAGCGAAATCACCGACTAAACGGATGCAAGGGAGCAGCGCGCAATCACTGCTCCCTATCTGGATTTTTAACACAATACCACGAGGAGGGCTTTCTTATGGAACAGGAATACAGAGAAAAAATGTCACAGCAGCATTATGATGCGCTGAACGAACAGCTTTCGTATCTCAAAGGAACGCGCCGCACGCAGGTTGCGGATGCACTCGCAGAGGCAAGAAGCCACGGTGACTTGTCGGAAAACGCGGAATATGATGAAGCAAGAAACGAGCAGGCACGTCTCGAAGCGGAGATCGCACAGCTCGAATATACACTCGAACATGCTGAGATCATTCAGATCATCTCCGCAGATACTGTCAGCACGGGAAGCGTTGTGACCCTGTGCCGCTCCGAATTTGCAAATCAGCCGCAGAAATACGAGACGCTGCAAATCGTCGGCCGTTCCGAAGCGGACTACGACAAGCATAAAATTTCGGACGACTCCCCCATCGGCAAGGCTGCCATCGGCAAGCGCGTCGGAGATACTTTCATTGTGGAGGCTCCGGTCGGCATTCTGAGCTATACTGTTCTGGAAATCTCCAACAACGGTCTGGAAGAGGGCTGAGCGCATGAGTGAACAGGAAAAGCAAAAGAATCTCGAAGCACAGGAGCCGCAGACTGATCCTTCGGAATTGCGGCAGATCCGTCTCGACAAGCTGAGTGAGATGCAGGAAAACGGACAGGATCCGTTTCAGATCACCAAGTTTGACGTGACCGCTTCTACAGCTCAGTGCCGCGAGATGTATGGTGCGGCAGAAGCCGAAATGCAGGCATCACTGCCGGAGGATGCTGATGAAGAAGCCCAAAAGGCTGCAAAGGAAGCATTGGATGAGAAATTCAGTGTGACCGTCGCCGGCAGAATCATGAGCTGGCGCAAAATGGGCAAGGCGAATTTCCTTGATCTGCGCGACAGAACCGGCAGAATTCAGGTCTATGTCCGCATGAATGACATTGGAGAAGAAGCGTTTGCCGCATTCCGGAAAAACGGTGACATCGGTGATATTATGGGCGTGAGCGGAACACTCTTCCGCACAAGAACCGGCGAGCTTTCCGTCCATGCGACTGAGGTCACGCTGCTCTCCAAATCGCTCAAACCGCTGCCGGAAAAATGGCACGGTCTGACCGACCGCGATGCCCGTTACCGTCAGCGTTATGTCGATCTCATCATGAACGAGGATGTGCGGGATACCTTTATCAAACGCAGTCAGATTCTCTCCTGCATCCGCAGTTGGCTGGATGCGCAGGGATTCCTCGAAGTCGAAACGCCGATGCTGGTTTCCAACGCAGGCGGTGCCGCTGCAAGACCGTTTGAAACGCATTACAACGCACTCAACGAGGATGTCAAGCTGAGAATCTCTCTGGAACTCTATCTGAAACGCCTGATCGTCGGCGGATTGGAAAAGGTCTATGAAATCGGCAGAGTCTTCCGCAATGAGGGCGTTGACACCAAGCACAATCCCGAATTCACTCTGATGGAACTGTATCAGGCGTATACCGACTACTACGGCATGATGGATCTTACCGAGAACATGTACCGCCACATCGCACAGACTGTCTGCGGCACAACCTGCATTCCGTTCGGTACGGATGAAAACGGTGAGGATATTATGATCGACCTCAGCAAGCCGTTCCGCCGCCTCACGATGATCGATGCTGTGAAGGAATACACAGGGGTGGATTTCGACCAGATTCCCGATACCGCTGCGGCAAAGAAAATTGCTGATGAGAAAGGCGTTCACTACGAGAAGCGTCACGAAAAAGGCGATATTCTCAACCTGTTCTTCGATGAATTTGTCGAGGAAAAACTGATTCAGCCGACATTTATCATGGATCATCCGGTGGAGATCTCTCCGCTCACCAAGCGTAAACCCGATAAGCCGGATTATGTCGAGCGTTTTGAGCTGTATATTACTGCGCGTGAGATGTGCAATGCCTACTCTGAACTGAACGACCCGATTGATCAGCGCAAGCGTTTTGAAGCGCAGGAAGCTCTGATTGCGCAGGGTGATGAAGAAGCAAACCGCATCGACGAGGACTTCATGAATGCGCTGGAAATCGGTATGCCCCCGACCGGCGGCATCGGCTTCGGCATCGACCGACTGGTCATGCTGATGACAAACAGCCAGTCCATCCGCGATGTTCTGCTCTTCCCGACGATGAAGTCTATTGAGTGACAAAAAGCACCTGAACTGTCTGTGCGGTTCAGGTGCTTTTCTAATTTCAGATACTCCACTATAAACAAAAAGCCCGATGCTGTTGCATCGGGCTTTTTCAGAGGCGCGAACCAGATTTGAACTGGTGATCACGGTGTTGCAGACCATTGCCTTACCACTTGGCTATCGCGCCGTATAAGCGGATTACGGGGCTCGAACCCGCTACCTCCACCTTGGCAAGGTGGCGCTCTACCAGATGAGCTAAATCCGCAAAGATGTACCGGAAAAGGTACATCAGCGACCTGGATGGGGCTCGAACCCACGACCTCCGCCGTGACAGGGCGGCGTTCTAAACCAACTGAACTACCAGGCCATAAATGGGAACAACAGGGCTCGAACCTGTGACCCTCTGCTTGTAAGGCAGATGCTCTCCCAGCTGAGCTATGCTCCCGTGAAGAATACAGCACTGTCATCACAGTGCCTTTATATTATACTCCAAAATCGACCGTTTGTCAATACCTATATTAAATTTTATTTATTTAACAATATCATTTTCCGCCGAGATAAGCCCTCATCTGCGCTTCTTTCTGTACCATCAACTCATCAAAGCGGTTCAGATAATCATACGGGTATTTACACTCCGTCAAACGCTCAATGCCGCGTTTGCCGCCGAGGATTTTTGTCGATGCACCTGCGCCGACGCCGAGAATGGTCTGGGAATCATCCATCATCATGACATTGTACGCACTCTCAAAACCGGGCTTTGCGTATCCGACATTTTCAAGATTTGCCGCCATGTTCTTCTGCCGGTAAAGATAATACGGGCGATACCCCGCCGCCGTCAGTGTATTCTCTACATAAGCGACCATTTCGCTGACCGCCTGTGCATCAGGCATCGGCAGACTCTGATAGAAATCCGCTGCCTTTTTCAATGCAAGGCAATGCACAGTAATACTCTCCGGATCGAGCTGCACTGCCTTGTCAATGCTGTCGCAGAAGCCGCGCACCGTATCACAGGGCAAGCCCGCAATGAAATCCATATTGATATTGTCAAAGCCCATTTCTTTTGCGAGCAAATATTTCTCAATCGCATCCTGCGCAGTATGCGGACGACCTGCTGCTTTGAGCACATCATCCTGAAAGCTCTGCGGATTGACCGAAATGCGTGTCACACCGAATTGACGCAGATACGACAGATTCTCTCGTGTAATCGTATCCGGTCTGCCTGCTTCGACTGTAAATTCCCGCAGTGCATGTTTCTTCGGCATAAAATAGCGGTGAATCCAGTCCAGCGGCTGATAAAGGTCTATGGTTGTCGGGGTTCCGCCGCCAATGTAAACGGTGTCAGCAGTCAAGCCGAATTCATCCATAATGCGGCTGACAAGCTGCATCTCCTCCTGCATTCGCTGCAAATACACCGGAATGAGTTTCCCCATCTGCGAGACCGAATTGCTGACAAACGAGCAGTATTTGCATCTGGTCGGGCAAAACGGTACCGAGATATAAACACCGACGCTGTTTTTCGGCGCAGCATCGAAGATCGGCTGCTGCACAGAAAGAATCTCCGCAGCAAGCTGCGTTTTTTCCTCCGTCACATGCCAGACATTGCGAAAGCTGTCCATTGCGGCTTCGACGCTCCCCTGCCGCTCCGAAAACTTCCGCAGCAGATTTACCGGACGAATGCCGGTCAGCATCCCCCACGCCGGACGCATGCCGGTCAGCGCACAGAGATGCGGATACAGCAAACCGGAGATATAGCGGTCAAGCTCACTGCCCTGCACGGTATCCGGAAGGACTGTTTCGCTGCTGCGCGTCTCATCCCCGATGCACACGGAACAGCAAAGCCGCTGTGACCCGCTGTCCGACTGCTCCAATACAGCAGAGAGGAACTCCTCCTCCGGAAGAAACTGTGCATCGGAAAAGGCAAATTTCTCTGCCGGACGGAACAGTTTGAGCAGTGCCTCCATCTCATAGGTACGGGTATGCCCGTATGTGTGAATGACCAAAACCTCACCTCACAGCTTCCGCGGGATCAGATACGGGCTGAGCCGGCGTTCCCGTTCCAACGTGGTATTTGCATAATGTCCGCAGTAGACAGTGCAGTCACCTTCCAGTGCGCCGAGACGGGCAAGAGACCGCCGCATCGCATGAATATCGCCGCCTTTGAAATCAATTCTGCCGACGCCGTCACGAAACAGCGTATCACCTGTAAAAAGCTGTGTCTCATGCAAAAAGCAGCAGCCTCCCGGAGAATGGCCGGGCGTGTGCAGTACTGTGAACGTCAGATCGTCTGAAAAAGACAATTTGTCCCCTTCATCGCACTGACGGATCTCCTGCGGCTCACGGTAGGAGGTTGCGTAGCCAAGTCCCACAGCAAGGCTCTCGCGTGCAGAATGCAGCATCGGCTCGTCAAGCGCGTGAATATAAACCGGAATGCCCGTTGCATCCTGGATTTCCGCTGCTGCACAAAAATGATCGAAATGCCCGTGCGTGAGCAAGATTGCAAGCGGTGTCAGGGCATGCGCCCGCAGATGCGAAAGAATCATCTGCGCCTCATCGCCCGGATCAATCAGCACCGCATTTCCCACAGCATCCGATACAATATGACAGTTTGCATCCAGCGGCCCAACACACAGCGTTGTCACATTCAGCATATTCTTCTCTCCTCCTGACCCAAAAAGCATTCAGGTCAATCATTTGGATTTTTTCTCTTTCAGTGCGATGCACGGTCAGCCGTGATGACATCCCGCACACCGCGGAGACGGTTCAGCAGCGTATCCAGCTGCTCACGCGAGCTGACGGAAATCGTTGCATCCAGCATCGCATTTCCGTTTTTCAGCATGTGGAAATTGAAGTTCGATACAGGCAGATGTGCCTCGTTGATGACATTTGAAATATCACCGAGCAAGCCCATGCGATTGACACAAAGGACCTCGATGCTGACTTTCATCTCTGCCGGCGGCGCGTTCGAGACCCACTGTGCCGGCATCCAGCGGCTCAGCTCCGCAGCATCGCCGCGCTCGACTGCCTCAACGTATTTCTTGCACTGCTGATTGTGAATCGTGATTCCGTGTCCCATCGTCGCAAAGCCGACAATCGGTTCCCCTTGCAGCGGTGAACAGCAGCGCGCCAGCTTGACTTCCATGTTATCTACACCGTCAACGATAATGCCGCTTCCGCCCTTGGAAGGCTTGCGCAGCTCCGTGACAGTCATCTCATGCTGTGTATTTTGCCCGTAGCGTTTGAGCCAGCTCTCCCGAATGCGGGGCATCAGCTTTGTCAGAGACAGTCCCCCGTAGCCGATCGCAGCATAGAAATCGTCCAGCGCGTCACAGTTTGGCTGCCGCAGATCCTCTGTGAGAATTGCAAGCATCTGATCCTGTGTCAGCGGCAGATGCATCCGATGGCATTCATGCTCAATTTGCGCCTTACCCGCTGCAATATTCTCAGGGCGGCGTTCCTTTTTGAACCAAGAACGAATTTTCGCACGCGCCTCACTGGTTTTCACAATATCCAGCCAGTTGCGGTTCGGACCTTTGTCCTCGTCCTTGCTGGTGATAATCTCACACACCTCGCCGGTATTGAGCTGATACGAAAGCTGAACGATCTTGCCGTCCACCTTGGCACCGACAGTGCGGTGTCCGATCTGTGTATGAATATGATAGGCAAAATCAATGACCGTTGAACCGACCGGCAGACTGACAGAGTCTCCCTTCGGCGTCATCACAACAATGTCCTCCGGCGCAAGATCGTTCTTGATGGTATCCACAAGCTCTTCCGGATCGGCACTTTCCTGCTGCGCTTCCAGCACCTGACGAATCCAGGCGATACGGGAATCCATGACCGTCTTGCCCTGAATTTTCTCCTTGTATTTCCAGTGTGCCGCAACACCGTACTCCGCATTGGCGTGCATCTCCCATGTGCGGATCTGCACCTCAAACGGAATCCCCTCCTTACCGAGAACAGAGGTGTGAAGCGACTGATAGCCGTTTGGCTTGGGGTTCGCAATATAATCCTTAAAGCGGTTCGGAATCGGTCGGAACATATCGTGGATCAATCCCAGAACGCTGTAACATTCATTGTCAGTCGTGACAATCACGCGTACGGCATATTTATCGTAAATCTCGTCGATGCTCTTGTGATTGACATAAACCTTTTTATAAATGCCGTAAATGCTCTTGACTCTGCCGTCAATCTGCGGCGGCGTAACAAAATCCTCCGTCTTGAACCGCTGCGCAATGCGTGATTTGATGCTGTCAATAAAGGCTTCACGTTCCGCCTTGTTGTTATCCAGCAGACTTTCAATCTCCGCATAGGCATACGGATCGAGGTAATAGAACGCAAGATCCTCCAATTCCTCCTGCACAGAGGTGATGCCGAGGCGATGCGCAATCGGCGCATAGACGTTCATTGTTTCAAAAGCGGTATTGTGCTGCTTGTGCGGCGGACGGTACTGCAAGGTGCGCATATTGTGCAGACGGTCGGCAAGCTTGATGATCATCACACGGATGTCCTGCGACATCGCAAGCAGAATCTTCATGACATTCTCCGCCTGCTGCTGTTCCTTACTGAATGTCGGAACCTTTGCCAGCTTTGTCACGCCGTCCACCAGCATGGCAACATCGTGACCGAAGCGTTTCTGCACGTCGTCCAGTGTTGCAGCGGTGTCTTCGACCACATCGTGCAGCAGTGCGGCACAGAGTGTGTCGGTATCCATACCGAGTTCCAGCAGAATATACGCAACCGAAACCGGATGGATGATATACGGCTCACCTGAAGAGCGCGTCTGTCCCTCATGCGATTTAGCAGCGAACTCGTAGGCAGAGATCAGCTTGCTGATGTCATACTGCCGGTCATCCGTCAGAATCTTTGAGATGATCATATCTATGGTATATGTGGATTCATGCAGCTCCGGCATGGAGATTCCCCCTTTCTCATATTCAATGTGAACGCATCAAAACCGGCAAATTACCCATATCAGCTGTATCAAAAAAGGTGCCCCGACCAGCAGACGTGCTGCCAGAACGCAGTAGCTGACAGACGGAAGCTGCGGTGAGTGTTTTTTGCTGACGGAAAACCCGACACAGACAATGACTGCCACAGCAAACCCGCAAACAAGCACTGAATAACCGAACATCTGAAAACGATCTATACGCCATGACAGCCAGATAAGACCGATCAGAATTTCAACCGCGCAGTCCGGCACGAGACGCCGCAGCCCATGCAGATTTTCGGTCGCCTGCATCGGTATTTCGGTTTCCTCCGGCGCATAGCTGTCAAACAGGATCTTCGATTCCTCTTCGGAGAGATCCTCTGTCGAGAGAATCTGCTGCATTTCCGGAGGCGGTTTGCCCTTGCGTTTCACAACGCTGCACCTGCCTTTTTCAGAATATCCTGATAGCGTTTGGATTCATTCAGATTCCGCTTCTGTTTGACCGGCAGCCGTACCAGCGTATCGGCAGCAGCGTCATACGAAAGCAGTTCCAGTTCATCAAAAATATCCGCGCAGACGCGAATGCGGCAACGATTCATGCCCGTTGCCTGCAATTTGGCACAGAGCCGTGTCAGTGTGACAGGCACGCCCTGCACAAGCTGATAAACCTGTACCAGATCTTCCCGCTGCGGACACATTCTCTGATAATAGGCAGCAGGCAGCTCCTCTCCGCGGATGTAGCTGTCATACGCGGATAGCGCGGCAATCGTCTGCTCCTGTACCTTCTCTGATATGCGCCAATCCTCCACACGCAGAGAAAGTGCATCCTTTCCCATATACGGGCGCACCTCGGCGGCAACCAGCAGATCAATGGTCATGCCTGCTGAAATGCCCGTTTCCTCCGGAGCAATCCGGAACATCAATGCTTCCATCTGGGTATGATTCTTTCGCAGACGCAGCTTTGTGTGTGCGCCGCCCGACATCGGGTACACATCGGCAACGCTCACGCCGAGCAGCGCGAACAGCGGCTTCGGATTCCCGGCACCGAACGGTTCGAGAATGCTCAGTCCCTGCACATTCTGCAACGTCAGGTCGCGCGGTTCAAGCGCACGCTCCGCATGTATTTTCATCACAGGCATCACGGGATTATGTTCTGCGGCATATTGCTCAATCACAGTCTTGAACGCATCCAGTTCCGATTCCGCAACAGTAAATCCGCCCGCACCCGGATGTCCGCCGTAGCGCACGAGATGATCTTCACATGCGCGAAGGCAGTCAAACACCGAGAATGCTCCGAAGCTGCGCGCAGAACCGCGGTAACCGTCCTCTTCCCGGCTCATGAGAAAGCAAGGTTTTCCGAAGCGTTCCTGCAAGCGTGCGGCAACAATGCCAATCACGCCGTGATGCCAGCCCTCGCCCTCGAACACCAGCACCCGCTTGCACAGCAGTGCCGGTTCACGGCGAATCTGATCCAGAATCTGCGAAAAGATCTCCTGTTCCGTCGCACGGCGTTCATCGTTCAGTCCGTGTATCTGCGTGGCAAGCATCTGAGCCTCGTCGGGATCATCCGTGAGGAACAGCTTCAAGGCAAGTGCGGCAGAGGCAAACCGCCCAGCCGCATTGATCCGCGGAATCAGCTGAAAAGCAGCCATCGTCGATGTCACCGCCTCGCCCTCCGGAATGCCGCAGACAGCCATCAATGACAGCAGCCCCATGCGTTCCGTATTCGCAAGCAATTCCAGTCCGCGCCGCACAAGAAAGCGGTTTTCACCCGTAAGCGGCATGACATCGGCAATCGTCGCCAATGCCGCCAGATCACCGAACTGTTCCAGTGTTGTTTCCCAGTCTCCGCCGTCCAGTGCAGAAATCAGCTTCATGACCACAACCGCACCGCAGATCGTTTTATATGGTGAAAGATCATCCGAACGGAAGGGGTCCACAACCGCCTCCGCCTCCGGCAGCGTATCGCCCGGACGGTGGTGATCGGTCACAATCAGCTTCATGCCGAGTTCACAGATCAGCTTTGCTTCTTCAATCGCAGAGATGCCGTTATCCACAGTAATGATGAGCTGCACCCCGTCTTCTTTGAGCTGCCTGACAGAAGCCGCACGCATACCGTAGCCCTCTTTGCGCGTCGGAATATACCATGTCACATCCGCACCCGCACATTGCAGCCAGTCAACCAGCATCACAGTCGCCGTGACACCGTCACAGTCATAGTCGCCGTACACACAGATGCGCCAATCATTGTCAAGTGCTTCATTGATACAAGAAACTGCCTGCTCCATATCCGCAAGCAAAAACGGATCGGATAATTCTGCCGTATCCAGCAGACTTCCGGCTGTTTCCAGCGATTCAATTCCACGGGAAATCAGCACCTCCGCACAAAGCTGCGTAATCCCCCCCTGATCGCGCAGGCTTGCAGCCTTTGCCGCATCCGGCATCCCGATTTCCCATCGTTTACATCCCGGCACATTCTCACCTCTTTCTGTAATCACCTTATTCAATTTAGTATACCATTTTTATGCCGAAATTGCAAGTGCTATTCTCCTGTTTTTTCAATCTCCGGCAAAAAAAGAACGGCACAGTATCCGCAGAGGAATACCGTGCCGTTTGGTATATCATGACAAACATCAGCCAGCCAGCTTCTCACCGAGTGCTTTGCAATCTGCGAGCGCGTTGTCATCCGGCGATTCGTTGACCGTCAGACCCTCTGCAACAAGCTCCGCACCCGCAGCCTTGGTGCGTTCTTCCCAATCGCGCATCCACTGCCCGTCTCCCCAGCCGTAAGAGCCGAAGAGTGCGACCTTTTTCCCGCTCAGCTTGCTCTCTGCATCTGCGAAAAAGGGTTCAAACGTGTCCTCTTCCAGCACTTCACTGCCCATCGCCGGGCAGCCGAATGCAATCGCATCATACGCGGTAAGGTCTCCGGAAAAATCATCAACGGAAAACATCTCGGCTCCCGCACCCTCAGCGACTGCCTGCGCCATCGTTTCGGTATTGCCCGTTCCGCTCCAATAAATCACTGCTGCTTTCATAGATCAGTTCCTCCGTTTGGTAATATTTGGTTGGCTTTTGCTAACCCTCATCATCAGTATACCACATTTCTCCGGCGTTATCCGCTCCAATCGGGCAATTTGTTCATCTCATTCTGCGCATCTTACGGAAAACCGCTTGCAATCCGGAAAAAAATAGATTATAATACAAGCAGTTTCAGCCAATCAGACAGAAAGGGGTATATTCACATGGAGAATCAAACTGCACTGACCGCAGTAAAACCGCAGCCGACTGCCCTGCTGCTCGGCGGCGGGGGCGCAAAGGGCGCGTTCCAGATCGGTGCTTGGCAGGCACTGGAAGAAACCAATCTCCTGAGCAATATCCAAAGCGTTGCGGGATGCTCCGTCGGCGCACTGAATGCCGTGCTGTTTGCGCTCAATGATCTTGCATTCGCAAGAAAAATTTGGAGTGAAATTTTACCGAATGATCTGCTGACTTTCGGCGCGCAGGGTGCATTCTTCTCCCGCGACGGTCTGGTTCGCATCATCTCGCAGCTCCCGCTCGACCGCATCCGGAATTCTCCTCTGCGCATCCATGTCAGCGTGCAGCATGTCAAAGCCAATCAGCCCGTTTTCTTTGAGCTGAACGGACTTTCCAATGAAAGCATCACAGCCCTGCTGCTTGCATCGTCTGCAATCCCGCACATCTATGCACCTGTTACTTATATGGGCGCGGAATACATCGACGGCAGCGCGACTGCGGAGGGGGATATGTGCATCTCCCCCGCCTATCATCAGGGACACCGTGATATGCTCATCGTATCGCTGCGCTCGCAGTTTACAATTTACGGCGGGCAGGCACCCGGCGTTCTCCGCAAGGATTCCTATGATCTGACCACACATTATCCAGACTGCCGATTCACGCCAATTAAGCCGATTCATCCGATGGGCAATCTCATCTCCGGCACGCTGAATTTCGCACAAAAGAAAATTCAGTCACACATGCAGCAGGGATATGACGATACCAAAACTGCACTGCAAGGCTTCTCCGGTGAACCCAAAACAAAAGAAGAATACAACGCGGTCATCATCGAAACGATGGAACGGCTCTTTCCCCACGCCGATGTGCTTGCTGCGTTTCTCCGCGAATACGGCAGAAAATTTGCTCCGAATATGCAGTTTCCGACGCTCGGCGGCAATGTGTGGTATGACAACATCTTCTCCATTGAAGGTTGGCGGCTGCAACAGCAGCGCACGACCGGTTTGCAGTCTCATTACCGCATCCTCGATCAAAACAATGTCCGGGTCGCGTGGGTTTTACAGCCGGAAAAGCTGCTTGCTGCACTGCAAGAATATGAAGCATCCCAAAAGAACAGCAATCTGTAATCAGAAATGCCCCGCCTTTTCCGAACGGGGCATTTTGTTATGCGCGTTTGATTTGCCGCATTTCTGCGTACAAACTGCTGCGGCAGTCAGCCGAACAGCCTGCCAGATCCAGCACTTTGTCAAGCTTATCCTGTGCCGTATATTCATAGCTCGTCAGAACAGCCGTCCACGGCAGATGATGCGTGTCCATGAATACACGGAGCATTTCATGCAGCACTTCATTCTCATAGACGGTCTTAATATCTGTGTCTGCACCGTAGCTGTACGGCGATGTAAACGCCGCATAGACCTCGGCTGAGCAGCGAATATCCTCTGCCGAGAAGCCTGCCTCAATCACATACACGCCCTCTTCTGCCGTCCATGCGCACAGATTCGGGTCATAGCTTTCAAATGCACTGCGCGGCAGTGTGAACACAACCTGCTTTGTCTCCCCTTCTTCCAGATGCAGCTTGCGGAATGCTTTCAGCTCCCGCAGCGGCTTTGTCAGGTGTGATACAGGGTCATGCACATAAATCTGCACAACGGTCTTGCCGGCACAGGAGCCGGTATTCCGAACTGTCACCGTCACCTCTATGGAATCGGTAAATTCCCGCTGATCGGCGGTGATCTCTGTCAGCGCGAAATCGGTATACGAAAGACCATAGCCAAACGGATACAGAGCCGGCATCCGCAGTGTGGTATACCAGCGATACCCGACAAAGATTTCCTCGCCGTAAGTCACCTGCATGCCGTCACCGGGAAAATGCAGTGCCGTCGGCATATGTGTTTCCAAAAGCGGGAATGTCAGCGGGAGGTGTCCGGACGGATTCACCCTGCCGCAGAGAATGTCAGCAAGCGCAGCCGCACCCTGCATACCGGGCAGAAAGATGCAGAACACCGCATCAAACCGGTGAATCAGATTACCCAGACTGACCGGCGCACTGATATTCAGCACGAGAATTTTCCGCATGTCCCGCTTTTCAGCGTTCGTGCAGAGCGCATCCATCTCATTTGCAGCCTGCTCGGATACACAGATGGAAGTGCGGTCATTTCCCTCTTGACCCGGCGTGCTGTACACATAGATCATGGTATCGGCACCGTCAAAGCCGCCGATCTGCGCGCCCTGAAAACGTGTCTGTAAGGCATGCAGGAAGGACACATTGCGCGTCGTGTTCACATGCGCACTGCCCTCGCCGCAGGTCAGAAGCTGATCGCAAAAGGTTCCGTAGAGTGCAATTTTTGCGTGTTCGGGCAGCGGACAGCATGCTTCCTTGTTTTCGAGCATGACAATGCCCTCTGCCGCAGCGTCATATGCTGCCTGATCAGTCATTGCAAGGTCAATATATCCGGTTGCAGGCTTTGCATATTTCTGCGCAGTCTTTTTGACGCGTTCTGCTGATTTTGCAAGCTTTTCCGGATCCAGTGTCCCGTCTGCAAGTGCAGCAGTCAGCGAATCCGGTGCTACCGGTCCGGGCATGTTCAGATCAGTACCGGCACACAGTGCCTCCGCAGGATGATACACGGCACCCCAGTCCGACATCACAAGCCCTTCATAGCCCCACGCATCTCTGAGAAGATCGGTCAGCATTTCGCGGTTCTCCGTACAGGGAACGCCGTTGATCGCGTTATATGCTGCCATCAGCGTTGCACAGCCCGCATCACAGCACGCGCGGAATCCGGGATAATAGATTTCATGCAGTGCGCGCCGGGAGATATGCTCGTCAATGCCGAGACGGTTGGTTTCCTGATTGTTCGCTGCAAAATGCTTCACATTTGCAGCAACGCCCTCCGCTTCCACGCCGCGCACCAATGCCGGTGCAAGCTGTGTGACAAGATAGGGATCCTCGGAATAGCCCTCAAAACATCTGCCGGCACGCGGATCACGGTGAATGTTCACATTCGGCGTACCGAGCAAAACATGGATACCGAATGCGCGTGCCTCGTGTCCGAGCGCGTGACCGACCGCCTCAACGGTCTCCGGATTCCATGTCGCGCCCAGCTCCATACCGGGCGGATAACAGCCGGGCGGAGTCAGATCAGGAATCCGCGCACGAAGCTGCTCGCAAATCCATTGATAGAGTGCGACTGCGCCCTCGACCGAAAGCTTCTCCGGTTCATAGAAATGCGAAAGAACATCGCGAAGCGCAGCACTGCCGATTCCCTCTCTTCCGGCATGGCTGAGAAAATCACCGAAAAGCTGCTCGTAGTTGATTCCCGTACCGCCGTCAAGCATTTGCAGACGCGGCACTTGTTCTGCCGGAACCTCACCGGTTCCGAAAAAGCTCTGCCCGTTCACCAGACGAATCTTCTCATGCTGTGTCATATTCTTCAAGCCTCCGTTTATCAGACAGTATTTTGAATATATAAGCTGGATATGACAGATCTTCGTACGCCTGCTGTGGCAGCAGATCCAGAAAATACAGATTATTGTCAGCAGCAATGTCAGCCAGCTCTTACACTTTCATTTTATCACAAGCATACAGATAAAATCAACCGGACAAGTCGCAGATTTTGCGCATGTAATTCCCGCATACTTCGTCGATTTCAATAAATCGGAGATGATTTTGCGCAATTCAGCGCGTTTTAGCGTGTTTTGCGTAATACAGCGTAAAATCGAAAAAAACGCATAAGATTCAGAAAAGCTGCCGATACTATTCGTATCAGAATTACAGGGAGGTGGCGGCTACGGTTGGATTTCTCATCGGTTGCATGGTCGGCGGAACCGTCGGTGTCGTGACAGCCTGCTGCTGTGCAGCGGCTGGAAATGCAGATCATGCACTGGAACAGTACGAGGAAAGAGAAACGCGGCATGACCAATAAGGCCATGCCGCGTTTTGTTTTTTTAGATTTTTTCATGAAATGTGCGGGAGATGACATCGTCCTGCTGTTCTTTCGTCAGCTTGATGAAGTTGACTGCATAGCCGGAGACGCGCACGGTCAGTTGCGGATACTTTTCCGGGTGTGCCTGCGCATCGAGCAAAGTTTCCCGCGTAAACACGTTGACATTGAGGTGATGCCCGCCTTTGTCCACATAACCGTCGAGCAGCTCCACCAGATTGTCGATCTGCTGTTCATTTGCCATATACCGAACCTCCCTTTCAGAATCCATCTTCTTCGTCTTTTCCGAGTGTGGGAACTGAACACGCGCCGCCTTTGCAGAATTCCGTGCTGTTGACAGTCTGCACTTCGGTTTTCTCCCCTGCCGTCAGGTTGATATGCTGCGTGCCGGAAGCCATCAGACTGTCAATCAGCACAGCAAGTTCATCCGGTGA
>JAZQNP010000095.1:0-24497 GCA_045627405.1 Oscillospiraceae bacterium
ATGGCAGGGGCAGAAGGAATCGAACCCTCGGCACGCGGATTTGGAGTCCGCTGCTCTACCAGCTGAGCTATACCCCTACGACTTATCTATTATATCACAGATGGAAGCACTTGTCAAGGGGAAGGCAAAATTTTTTTAGAAGGCAGAAATTTCCGCATACATTCTTGCAAAATAATAAAAAATAATATATAATGTAGTAGAATTCGGGCGAAGGAGGAAAAAGGTTGATCCTGAAATATGTAAAAAAGTACTGGCTGTTTGCGATACTGGCATCTGCATTCATGGTACTGGAAGTTTATGTTGATCTTTACCAGCCGCGCATGATGGAGGAGATTGTCAACAACGGCATTCTGGGGCTGAACAACGGCGGCGCGGCAGACATCGGCATTGTGACGAAGACCGGCATCCTGATGATTCTGATTGTGATTGCAGGCGGCATCTGCGGAATCCTGAGCGGTGTCTGCACAAATATGTGCAGTCAGAATTTCGGAAATGACATCCGAAAGGATGCGTTTTCGAGAATCATGCATTTTTCGTTTTCGCAGACCGATGATTTTTCGGTCGGCTCCCTGATCACGCGCACGACGGGCGATGTATCGCAGGTGCAGAACATGGTATCGCAGATGATCCGCGGCTGTGTACGGTGCGGGATGTTTTTCATTGCCGGCAGTGTTGCACTGCTGTCTCTGGCGGTTGATTTCGGCACAGTGATTCTGATTGCACTGCCGCTGATTCTGGCAGAGATCGCCTTTGTGGTCTGGAAGACCACGCCGCTGTTCGGCGTGTTGCAGCAGCGGCTTGACCGGATGAACACGGTCATTCAGGAGAATGTCGCAGGTGCGCGGGTTGTCAAGGCGTTTGTACAGGAGGAGCGGGAATCCAAGCGGTTCGGGCAGAGCAATGCCGATCTGGTGGATACGCAGTTCCGCGTACTGATTCTGATGTCCTACATGCGTCCGGTTATGAACATTGTACTGAACCTGGCGACGGCTGCGGTGATCTATATCGGCGGAATCCGCGCAGAGGCAGGCAGCATGGCTCCCGGTACGATCATGGCGGCAATTACATACCTCTCTCAGATTCTGAACGGCATGATGATGCTTGCGATGATTTTCCAGACCGTGACACGCGGCATGACTTCATCGAAGCGTCTGAAAGAGATTCTTTACGCAGAGCCGCCGATTCAGGACGGGAGCGGCACAGTGCCGGAGGATCTGGGGACGGTTGAATTTCGCAATGTATCGTTCCGGTATCCGGAACAGTCTGCGGAGACACTGCACAATATCACGCTGTCGGTCGGCAAGGGAGAAACGCTGGCGGTCATCGGTGAGACGGGATGCGGCAAAAGCTCGCTGGTCAACCTGATTCCGCGGTTTTATGATGTCACGGACGGAACTGTGCTGGTAGACGGCATGGACGTGCGGGAGTATCCGCTGGAAGCACTGCGCAGTAAGATCGCGTTTGTCCTGCAAAAGAGTGAGCTGTTCAGCACCACCATCCGCGAGAACATTGCGTTAGGCTGCGACGATGCAACAGAAGAAGACATCCGTGCAGCAGCGGCAGCGGCACAGGCAGACAGCTTCATCACGGAGCAGCCGCAGCAGTACGATACGCCGGTCACAGAGTCGGGCATGAGCCTCTCGGGCGGACAGCGGCAGCGCATTGCAATCAGCCGCGCTCTGGTCCGGAACGCAGAGATTCTGATTCTGGATGACGCAACCAGCGCGCTCGATTTCAAAACGGAGGCGGCATTACAGGATGCCCTGCGCCGCGACTACGCACAGACAACAAAAATCATCATCGCGCAGCGTATTTCTTCTGTGCAGCATGCAGACCGCATTGCGGTACTGGAAAACGGCGCAGTTGCAGCCTGCGACACACATGAAAACCTGCTGGCATCGTGTGCGGTGTATCAGGAGATTTACCGTTCACAGCTCAAAAAGGGGGCGGATGACAATGGCTGAAAAGTACACATCCAAAACCGTTCAGCAGGGCTTTGCCAGACGCGGCAGTCCCGGCATGATGGGCGCACCGGTCGAAAAGGCAGAGAACAGCAAACAGACGCTGCGCCGGCTGATGCAGTATTTCCGCGCCGAGATGAAAGCCGTGATTCTGATGTCGGCAGCGGTGCTGGTCAGCGTTTTGGCATCGGTTTTTGCGCCGAGCTTCCAGAGCACGGCAATCGACCGGATTGTTCAGGCGCAGTATGACCTTTTGCCGCGCGTGCTGATTACTATGATTGTGCTGTATGTGATTCAGGGCATTGCCACGCTGCTGCAAGGCTATATCAGTGCCTCGCTCAGTCAGAATGTTGTCAGCCGGCTGCGCACAGAGCTGTTTGAGAAGATTGTGCGCCTGCCGATTTCCTATCTGGATGCCCACTCGCACGGCGATCTGATCAGCCGCATGACAAATGACGCAGAAAACATATCGGGCATCATCTCCTCGTCGCTGAGTTCGCTGTTTTCGGGCATTCTCACGCTGATCGGCACACTCATCATGATGATGTATTACAGTGTGCCATTGGGACTGCTCTCCTGCTCGACCGTGATCCTGACGGTTCTGTTCACGAGCTTCATGTCCAAACACATGCGCCGGTACTTTGTCAAGCGGCAGGAGCTGCTCGGCAGCCTGAACGGCACCGTGGAGGAGATGGTCACAAACTACCGCACCATCGCCGCATACAACCGGCAGAATCAGGTCATCCGGACATTTTCCGGCACGGCAGATCAGCTGACCAAGACCGGTATCATCGCAGAAATCATCTCCAACTGCATGGGACCGGTCATGAATATGCTCGGCAATGTATCCTTTGTGATTGTTGCGGTGTTCGGCGCGTATTTTGCATTAAAAGGCTACATTACAGTCGGTGTGATTTCGGCGTTCATTGTGTATTCCAAGCAGTTTTCGCGTCCGATCAACGAGCTTGCGCAGCTCTACGGACAGATTCAGACAGCCATTGCCGGTGCAGAACGCGTATTCTCGATTCTTGATACAGAATCGGAGGATTTCAGCGGCGAAAATACAGGCGAAGTACACGGCATCATCGACTTTCGGCATGTGAATTTCTCCTATGTGCCGGAGAAGCGCGTCATTTCCGATTTTAACCTGCACATTGAATCGGGCAAAAAGATCGCGCTGGTCGGCTCCACCGGCAGCGGCAAAACAACGATCATCAATCTTCTGATGCGGTTTTATGAGATTGACAGCGGAGAGATTCTCCTCGACGGCAAAAACATCCGCGACCTTTCACTGGCGCAGCTGCGCGACAGCATCGGCATCGTCTTGCAGGACACCAAGCTGTTTACCGACACCGTGCGCGCCAACATCGCCTATGCGATGGGCGGGGAAGAAGTGCCGCAGGAAGCATTGGAGCAGGCGGCGGCATTCAGCTATTGCGACCGCGTGATTGCGCGTCTGCCGGAGAAATACGATACCATGCTCGGACAAAGTGACGTCAGCCTGTCACAGGGTGAGCAGCAGCTCATTGCCATCGGCAGAGCATTCCTCTCATACCCACAGATCCTGATTCTGGATGAGGCAACGTCCAGCGTCGATACCCGCACCGAGCAGAACATTCAGAATGCGATGAACAGGCTGATGAAAGACCGAACCAGTCTGATTATCGCGCACCGCCTCTCAACGATTCAGGATGCAGATCAGATCATCGTTATGGATCAGGGCAGCATTGTGGAGAGCGGAACGCATGAGGAACTGCTCGCACGCGGCGGCAAATATCATGCGCTCTACATGACACAGTTTGCAGGACAGGAAACATAAGTAAGCGGCACCGGAGATCAGTTCCGGTGCCGCATTTGCAACCGAAAAAAGTTTACGCAAAAAATCAAGACAAACTGAAAAAGATATGCTATAATAACATTACGATCGATCGAACCTGCAAATCTATCAGGAGGAGGTGCAGACTATGCAGACGAATATTGACCTGTTGGCGGTCAGTCTTTCTGTGATTGAAGAACGCCTCAGCACGCAGTGTAAAACCGAGGAGGTTGCTGCGGCATGTGCATGTTCCCGTTCCACGCTCGATAAGCTGTATCGTTATGTGTACAACATTTCCGTGCATGACTACATCATTCGCCGGCGGATGATGAAGGCGGCAAAGCTGCTGTCCTCACAGCCGGAAATGTCGATTCTGGACATCGCGCTGGAATGCGGATACAACTCTCACGAAGCATTCACACGCGCATTCCGGAGCGTCTGGGCGGCTGCCCCCTCAGAATTCAAAGGCAAAGCGTTTCCGGAGATGTATCCGAAGCTCTCTGCCCATACCGTAGAAGGAGATGCATATATCATGACTAGAAAGCATTTTGATATTACAGAGCTGTACAATTATTTCCGGCAAAGAGAAAACTGCTGGTTCATCTGCTGTGACATCCGCGGTCTGGTTCCGATCAATGAAATCAGCAACAAAGCAGGTGATCTTGCAATCCTGACCGCGCTCACCCGCATGAATGAAGCCGCAGGAGAAGAGGATCTCGTCATCCGCATCGGCGGAGATGAATTCTGCATCCTGACGGCAGTGCCGGACGAAGCCTATGCAGATCAGATCATGCAGAACATCGCCGCACGAAACGGCGAAGCATTCTGCTATGAGGGACAAGAGATTTCGCTTTCGCTCTCGGTGAGCAAAACGCAGGTCGATCTGCATACACCGAAGTATGATGCGCTGTTTTCCGCTCTGCACCAATCCATTCGTGAATCCAAATAAGCAAAAAACAGCAACCGGCAGCACAGTTTGAATCCTGTGCTGTCGGCCTTTTCACTGTCCGGTCAGCAAACCGTTCACGCTTCCTTGCCGCCGGACTTGGTGATTGCCCAGCCGAAAACCGTCCCGCATAGACCGCCGATGATATGTCCCATCTGCGAAATATTGTCATCGGGGGAAGCGATGCCGGCAGCAATCTCGCCGCTGAGATAAATAATCGCCACGAGAATCAGCGTGATCGGAATGCGCCCTTTCTGATAATTGGCAAAGGAGCTGAGCAAAATCAGCATGAATGCGATGCCGCTTGCACCGAGCAGCGCGGTATGGGGAAAGAAGACAACCTGAATCAGCGCAGTGACAATCGCCGTCATCGCCATCATCTTGACAAGCGGCTTGCTGCCGTATTTTTCTTCCAGCATCGGTCCGACCAGCAGAATCACGGTGAAATTATTGATAAAATGCGAGTAGCTTGCATGACCGAAAACATAGGTAATCAGCCGGACATACTGCATCGGATCGAGCAGCTTTGAGCGATAGACCGAAAAGATATGGGCATTGGTCCAGCCGTTTGTCAGCAGATTCAGCAGCAGCACGCCTGCCGAAATCAGAGCAAAGGACAAAATCACAGGCGCATTGTATTGGAATTTTGCAAAGAGCTTCTTGAACATATCGCATCCTCCGTCATCATGGAAAAAGCAGCGGCAGCCTGCGCGGGGTGCCGCTGCTTTGCAGCATGTTTTCGGGAAGCATCAGAGCTTCACGGAACCGCTGATTGCTTTGAGAATCAGAAGGAGATCCCCGCTGCCCAGACCTGCCGTATCGTCAACATCACCGTTTGTGCTGCCCTGCACGGTGAGCTGCACATTGCCGGCGATGGCGCGTGCCAGCATAACCGCATCCGCAAGCTCCACTGCGCCGTTGCAGTCCACGTCGCCGCGGAGAATTCCGCTGCTTCCGGCAGTTGTTGTCGTCGTAGTGGTCGTCGTTGTTGTTGTTTTGGTGGTCACGCTGCTTGTCGTGCCGCCGTTATTGACCAGCAGATAATCAAACCAGATCCAGCCCTCCACGGTAGAAAGCGTGATGGTATTGGTGCCTGCTTTCAGATCCACTGTAATCGGTTCACATTCCGTGAAGGTAATCGTCATCGGGAAGAGTACATCCGCAGCTTTTTGACCGTTGACATAAATCGCCTCTGTCTTGCCCGCGTTCTCATACTGCTGCTGATAGGAATAGACGAGCGAATAGGTACCCGCCTGATCGACAGTGACCGTCTGCTCGATGGCATCGCCCTCCCCTTTGAGGAACACATAGGCTCCGCCGGAGCAGTATTTGTAGCTGATGGTCTCCGTGCCGCCGCCGCTGAGCGTGATCTTGCCGTCCTCGCACTCATATGCGCCGTCCACATCCCAGCTCCCGCCGTTTCCGCGCGGATAGCCGTAGAGATCGTTCGGCAGTTCATTCAGCGTGATGACATAATCGCTGTTATAGAGCGTATTGAGCTTATCTGCGCTGTTGTGCGCATCGCTGTTGCCGTCGAAGTACCACGGGCAGAAGTAGAGCCACCATGCGCCCTCATTGACCATATGATTGATTGCAGGGATGGTATCACATTCTGCGAGCGCGACCATCTTGGTATCATCGGTATCCCCGACCAGCGTCAGGAACACGGAAGTCGCAGCATCATCGCCCCAGTGATACGGAGAGCCCTCGTATTTGTCGTATGCGACAATATCCACATATTCATCGCCCGGATACCATTCAAAGGAATTGTCCAGCTCATAGAGATTGATTTCCCAGATGATATTGTGCAGACCGTAATCCTCGGTCAGCATGTTGTAGAAGAGTCTCCAAAGCTGCTTGTAGACTTCCGGACCGCGGTCGCCCCACCAGAACCAGGAAGTACCGTCGCCGTATCTACCGTAGTTGCCCTGTGCCTCGTGCAGCGGGCGGAGAATGATCGGCACGTCTGCATCCTGCAAGATTTGGAGCTGCTCTGCGAGATCCGCAACCGCCAGTTCAAAATACTGCCGCTCCTTGGTACCTTTCGTCAGGATATTCTCGGTGTTGAACGAGCTGCCGGATGCCTGATAGTTTTTGTAGGTGCAGTCCTTCCAGTCCAGCGTGTCACCGATCTCATAGCTTGTAAAATTGATCGGCACATTGATATGCCAGCTTGCGGTTGCGATGCCGCCGCGCTTTGTGACCCATTGCAGGATTCTGCCGGTTGTGCCGTCCTCCCAGCCGTAAAGCGGGTTATAGTTCATGAAATCAAAACCGCGGATGGCAGGATACTGTCCGGTTGTGTCATAGAGATACTCAAACTCCACCTCGGTATCGCCGTTGTGACCGCTGCCGTAGACCTCCTGCTGTCCGGAGATGATCTGACTGCCGTACACACCGGTCAGATAGGACATCAGAGCTTTTGTCTCAGAGGTCGCTTTGGTGTCGCAGGTCGCACTCGAAATGTTCAGATCAGGCATTTTTGCCAGACCGAATGCAACGGAATCATAGAGCATAAAGCCCCAGCTTCCGGATGCACCGATTTCGATGGTATGCTTTCCCTTTTCGAGATAGAAGAAGCCCCAGTTCACATCGGTCCAGTCAGAGGCAAGCGCGATGGTCTGAGACGTCACCTGCTCTCCGTCAATGGCTACGGTTTGGAGGCGGTCGCCCAGATAGCTCAGGCAGCGGCAGGTCAGCTCATACATTGTGCTTTCAGTCAGCGTCACATCAAAACTGACGCCGCCGGCATTGCCCGCCCAGACAAATCCGGTTCCCGTATAGCCCGGATACTCCGTACCATAGACAGATGTCGCGACCTGTGCGCCCTCAGTAACGGTGAGATCCTCTGCTTCGGAGCTGACGAGAACCTTGGTCATCTCTGCCGTGGCGACGATTCCGGCAGGCATCGCACCGCTGACAGATGCGGCAAGTGCCATCGCAGAGAGACCGGCAGTGAGCCGGAATTTTGTTTTTCTCATAGTAACTCCCCCTCTTTTTTCAGTTTACGGTAAGTACAACAGCGTGCAAGTGTGCAGCACGCGTCATGCTGCCGCATGTCCGTAAAATGGTACTATAATTATATCACGCTGTTTGGAAAATTGCAAGCATTTTGCAGAACAAGGAGCTTTTTTGACTAAAAGCCCAAAGAAAAAGCGATGAAACATATTTTTAATTGGCGGATGTGACAGATTGTTTTTATGTGAAAAGAGCGCAGAGCCTGACGGAATCGGACTCTGCGCATATCGTTTGATTTTGTTTGCAAGCACTGCATGTCAGGTCTTGAAAAGCAGAGTGATCCGGCAAGCGGCAGACCGTCACTCGTAATAGCGAATCTCCTCCGCGAGCAGTTCCTCATACAGATCGAGATTCTCCATGATTTTTCCGGTTCCCTCCGCAACGCAGTCAAGCGGATATTCCGCCACATACACCGGCATACCGGTCTCACGGTTGATGAGCTTATCCATGCCGCGCAGCAGCGCACTGCCGCCCGCAAGCGTAATGCCCTGTTCCAGAATATCGGCTGACAGCTCCGGCGGCGTGTTGGAAAGCGTCTCACGGATGGCATCCAGCACTTTTTCAAGCGGCTCCGCAAGTGCTTCCCGCACTTCCTCCGATGTAACAGTAATATTCTCCGGCAGACCGTTGAGCAGGTTTCTTCCGCGGATCTCCATTTTGGAAACCGTCGTCTCCGGGAAAGCAGAGCCGATGCCAATTTTGACCGATTCCGCCGTGCGTTCACCGATCAGCAGATTATATTTTCTGCGCACATAGTTGACAATCGCAAGATCGAAAGCATCTCCGGCAGTACGCACAGAGCATGCCGAAACGATGCCGCCCATCGAAATGACTGCAACCTCACTGGTACCGCCGCCGATGTCAACGATCATCGTACCGGCAGGATCCATGATAGAAAGGCCGGCTCCGAGCGCAGCGGCGAGCGGTTCCGCGACAAGCTGAACGGGTCTTGCGCCGGCTTTTTCGGCAGCTTCCTTTACTGCACGGCGTTCCACCGCCGTCACGCCGGACGGAATGCTGATGATGACGCGTGCCTTGGTAAAGGGTGTCCCTTTGAGCGATTTTTTGATCAGCTCTTGCAGCATGGTGGCAGCAATATCAAAATCCGCGATGACACCGTCTTTCAACGGATGCACGGCGATAACGGAACCCGGCGTCCTTCCGATGATTTCCTTTGCCTCTTTGCCGACCGAGCAAGCCTGATCGGTGCGGGTGTTGACCGCGACAACAGAGGGTTCCCGCAGGACAATCCCCTTCCCGCGCACATATATAAGGGTATTGGCGGTACCCAGATCAATGCCGATATGTCTGGTGAACATGAGCTGCTCCTTTGCAGTAAATTCGGTTATGAATGCTTTTCTTTTATTATATCACATTCTTCCGCAAAAATCAACAGCGATTTCCCGAAAATGCAATCAAGCCGTGCGCCGCGTGCATTCCCGCTGCCGTCCGCATCCGCTGCCGAATGTCCGATGCCGTGATTATGACCATCTTGCGTTTTAGGATATATCGTGATTCCTGACAAATACAGGTGTGGCTTTTTGTCGAATCTTCCCAGATGATAAGCGGAAATCGCTTTGATGATTCAACGAATATTCATATTCCATTCATAATTTATCCATATATTACTATCTGTTTTGTGATAATATAAAAGTACCGGCATTCCGGTCCAAAAATGAGAGGGATTTTTGGAAAAAAACCATTTTTCATGAGAGGGGAAAAACATGAAAACTACTCTTTGGAAGAAGGTCGCATCCGTCTGCCTCGGTGCAGCCGTGACCTTCACAACACTTGCCGCGACAGGCGGCAGCGGACCGCAGACTGCGGAAGCGGCAGATACAGATAATTACGCAAAGCTGCTGCAATACAGTCTGTATTTCTATGACGCCAACATGTGCGGAAATGACGTGGGGAGCGCGTCCGCAATGACATGGCGCGGCAACTGTCACGTCAGCGACGATGTGCCGGGCGGTTACCATGACGCAGGCGACCATGTGATGTTCGGTCTGCCGCAGGGCTTTGCTGCATCCACCATCGGATGGAGCTATTACGAGTATAAGGATGTTTACGCAGAGCTTGGTCTGACCACACACTTCAAGACCGTTTCCAAGCACTTCACCGACTTCTTCAAGGCAAGCACCAAGCTCAGCGGCGGCAGCGTCAGCAGCCTGCTCTATCAGAAGGGTGACGGCGATGTGGACCACTCCTACTGGGGAACGCCTGAAAACCAGACCGGCTCACGCAAACAGTTCTGGTCCTCCAACGGCGCAAGTGACATCGCGGCAGAATATGCAGCGGCACTGGCACTGGATTATCTCAATTTCGGTGATGCCGAATCGCTGACTTATGCAAAGGCACTCTATGCCTTCTCTACAAAGTACAATCAGGTTGCGACTGAGGGTCTGCAAGGCAAGGACGGCTGGTTCTACAAGAACAGCTCCTGCACGGACGAGCAGGCATGGGCTGCCGGCTGGCTCTATCTCGCAACAAAGGAAAATTCCTATCTGACCGACTGTGCCAATAAGCAGACACAGTATCTCGGCTGGGTTCACGGCTGGGAATCCGTCGCGCTCGGTGCGGCTTGCGTGTATGCCGAGATCACCAACGACTGGTCGAAGGTCAACGGCTGGATCGGCAGCAAAGCGACCGGCAGCGGTTACTTCTTCCTCGACAAATGGGGCAGCGCGAGACTGAATGCTTCCATGCAGTTCACTGCACTGGTCGCATCCAAGCATTCCTCCGCAGATTATACAAGCTGGTGCAAGGGTCAGATGAACTATCTGCTGGGCAATAACCCTGCAAACACCTGCTTTGTCACAGGCTTTGCGAGCAACTCTGCAAAGAATCCGCATTACAGAGCATCCTCCGGCTATAACAGCTATGCCGAAATGGGTGATGCGACCACCGTCGGTCCGAACGGTCATACCCTGATCGGCGCACTGGTCGGCGGTCCGAGCGATGCAAACGGCACCTATCAGGACGTCATCACCGATTATGTCTGCAATGAAGTGGCACTTGATTACAATGCCGGTCTGGTCGGTGCGGCAGCAGGTCTGTACGCTGTCTACAAAACCGGTTCCACAGTGACCTCGATTGACGGCGTCAGCCCTGTCGTTCTCGACGGCTCGACCACAATCGTCACAGATCCGGGCAGCAGCAGCACGACTACAACCACCACCACATCCTCCGGCTCCGGCAGCACAACCGGCAATGCAACGGTTTCCGGTTCCGACGGTCTGTGGACAATCAGTGTTGCCGGCGCAACCAAGCTGACTGTCACATTCAGCACAAATTCCAACGATACCGAGACCAACGGCTGCTTCGGATATTCCACTCCCACAGTTGAATGGGAGCAGTCGAACTGGGCAGCAACACCGTCCGGCGGCAAAGCCACAGTGTCGTTTGATATTCCTGACGGCGTGTCCAGCGTGCAGTTCCAGATCTGGTGGCCGACAAGTGCGACCATCGACAGCGCAGTGCTGACATATCCTGCTGCGGTATCGTCCTCTACGACAACGACAACCACAACCACAACAACTACAACAACTACAACTACTACAACGACAACAACCACGACCACCACAACTGCCGTATCTGCGGGTATGCGCGGCGACGTAGACTGCAACGGGAAGGTCGAGCTTGCAGACGCAGTGCTGCTGGCAAAAGCCATCGCTGGCAATGCACAGCTGACCGCACAGGGGACGGCAAACGCTGACGTTGACGGCAATCCCGGAGTCGGGAGCAATGATCTGGTTCTGATTCTCAACGCGATCAGCGGCAAAGTTACACTCTGACCGCAAAAATAATCCAGGCTGAAACACGGGTACGTCGTAAAATCACCGTATCCGCGTTCGCATATCAATTTATCAAAGAGGGGGAGAGAATCCGCTTTCTGCAAAGGACGGATTCCAAAAAACACCCGCACAACCCGGCAAGACCGGTCACGGAAAGAGGAGGCGTATATCTATGCGGCATTTTACCACCATGAAGAAGGCACTCACCTGCGCAGTCAGCGCAGCAATGCTGGCGTCCACAACATCTGTGATGAGTGCGCCTGCGGCGGCGGCAGCCGACAGCAACTATGCGGAAGCACTGGCACTGTCCCTGTATTTCTTTGATTCCAATGCCTGCGGCAGCGGCATCACGAACGGTCCGCTGACATGGCGCGGGGACTGCCACACCTATGATGCGGCCGCCTCTGTCGGCAGTCTGTCCGGCACGGCACGGTCGGTTGTCGATCCGGACGGCGACGGCAAGGTCGATTTGTCCGGCGGTTATCACGATGCGGGTGACCACATTAAATTCAATCTGACAATCGGCTTCGGCATGAGCAGCCTTGCGATGTCCGAATACCTCAATCCGGGCGTCTACGAAGCATGCGGCTGCAAGGATCATCTGATTTACGTCCTGAAACGCGGCTGCGACTACCTGATGAAAACAACATTCCTCGACAGTTCCGGAAACGTGGCTGCGATTGCACATGTTGTTGCCGACGGCGGCACCGACCACAGCTACTGGACGGCTCCGGAGGAGCAAACCTTCGCGCGGCCTGCCTACTGGCTCACTTCCTCTGCCAACAACTCCCCGGTCTGCGGCGAGATGGCAGCGGCTCTGGCAGGTACGGCTTATGTCGTGAAGGACACCGATCCGACCTATGCCGCAGAATGTCTGAAATACGCAAAAGCTCTGGTTACGTTCGGCAAAACATATGTCGGAAATGAGGGCGGCGGACTCAGCTCGTTCTACGGCACCGATTCGCAGTATCAGGATGAAATGGCGATTGCAGAAACATGGCTCTGGCTCTGCGGCGAAGGAAGCAAGCCGACCTATTCCGTGACCGGAAACGGCTGCTACAACAACAGCTTGTATGACTATTATCTGTACTGCTGGGACAAAGTCTGGCAGGGCTATGCAGCTATGATGTACAAGGCGACCGGTGAAAGCAGCTGGGCAAGCGAGCTTGCGTTCGAGCTGAACAATCAGGGCGGTCTCAGCGAAGGCTCCTACAACGCAAACGGCTGGGGCGCATCCCGCTACAACTGCGCAAAGCAGATGGTCGCTCTGGCTCTGGCAAAGGGCGATGCAAATTCGAGCTATGCAAAGGGCGCAAAGTACCAGATGGACTACATTCTCGGCAATAATTCGCTGGGATACAGCTTCCTGATCGGCTACGGCAGCAAGTGGCCGACGCATGTGCATCACCGCGCGGCAAATCCGGGCGGAGACGGCGTCACCTCCGCACAGAATCCGGAGGCATGGTATACGAACTACGGCATGCTGGTCGGCGGTCCGGACAGCAGCGGCAACTATCAGGATCATGCAGACTCGTATCAGTTCACTGAGGGTGCGCTGGATTACAACGGCTGCTTCGCGCTGGCATGTGCAGGACTGTATGCACTCTACGGCGGCGATGAAACTGCTGTCAAGACGATCGAGAAAAATGCGTCGGAAATCAACGACAGCTTCTTCTCCGGCAGCACCACGCAGACAACAACGACAACCACAACCACAACAACCACTATAACTACGACCGAAACGACCGCAATATCGGGCATTATGCGCGGTGATGTAGACTGCAACGGGAAGGTTGAGCTTGCAGACGCTGTGCTGCTGGCAAAAGCCATTGCCGGCAATGCACAGCTGACTGCGCAGGGAACCGCAAACGGCGATGTGGATGACGCACAGGGTCTTGGAAGCGGAGACCTTCTGCTGATTCTCAAAGCACTGAGCGGCTCGATCAAATTATAATGCAGCAATCGGCAGCCGTGCGCGGGAAACCGTGTACGGCTGCAAATATGCAAACGGAGGAAAAACGATGAAGAAACTGACCTGTTTCCTGCTGACAGCGATGATGCTGACAATGCTGAGCGGCTGCGGCGGCAGCAGCAGTACAGCGGAGGAATCCGCAGACCGCACCGAAACAACAACCGCAGAGACGGAAGCCACCGCAGAGCAGACCTCATCCGAAGCGGAGACAACCACAACCGCCGCAGATGATTCGTCTGAGCCGGACGCATCATCGGGTACAGAGGACAGCGGCAGCAGCGCAGCATCCCCCGATTCCGGCGCATCTGCGGATCCGGCATCGGGCAGCTCAGGCAGCACAGGCAACACAGGCAGCACGGAGAACAGCGGCAATCTGCTGCCGACCCTGCTGAAAAAAATGAACAGCACTTCCGATGCCGTTGCCGTGCATTCCGAGTATGAAGAAGACGGCGTCACTTACCGTCTGGACATGATCCGCTTCGGCAGCAAGCTCTATTATGATGTCGAAGTGACTGACATTTACGAGATGGAAATCTGTTTTGACGGCACGAAGGGCTACATGATCGACGATGTGACACAGACCTTCTCCGACTACTCTGAGACCGATGATCTGGACTTTGGAGAGATGATTGTTGACAGCGACAGCATCGGTGAATGCCTTGCAAGCGGCACGGAGACATTCAACGGCAGCACCTGCCGGTATGAGGATTACATCGAAAACGACACCGACGGCGGCGAGGAAGAGGAGCCGGAAGAGCCGGAGACCTACCGCTATTATTTTGATGACAACGGCAATCTGACCGGATGCAAAATTCTCGAAGAGGGAATTGAGATGATCTATACGATCAAGTTTACCGAAAGCACCGATGAATCTGTTTTTTCACCGCCGGCTGGCTATACCGAGATCGACGAAGAAGAGATGATGGAACAGATCTATATGCGGATGCTCTCTGCCATGATGGGCGAATGAGAATTGCAGAACCGACAAAACAGAGATCACAGAAATCTCCGCACGGAAGACAGACCGTGCGGAGATTTTTTTCTTGACTTTCAGCGGATTTTATGGTATGATAAAGGGTATAATAGAGAAAGTGGGCGCGCACTCCCCTGCCGCCTGCACAGGAGGTTACGAATTTTATGAAATTTGCAGACGGATTCTGGCTGAACCGCCGCGGCTATACGGTGGATTATGCCGTACAGCCCTATGAAATCACAGTCAAGGATCATGCGATCTATGTATATGCAACATCGCAGCAGATTTATCACCGCGGCATGACGCTCGGCGGTGTCGCGCTGACGATTATCTACTCCTCGACAAAAGAGGATACGGTCAAAGTGCAGATTGTGCATCACAAGGGCGCGGCAAACCGCGAGCCGAAATTCGAGCTGAATGAAGATACATCGTTTGTTCCGGAAATCAAAGAGACCGATGACAGCGTCACGCTGATCTCCGGCAAAACCGCTGTCACCGTCGCCAAGGGCATGAACTGGAATGTGCAGTTCACATATGACGGAAAGCATCTGACTGGCGGCGGCTGGCGTGCGACTTCCTATATTCAGGAGAATGCGTATCTGCATGAAAACCGTGTGCGCGAGGCAATGGACAACACCTTTTGGAGCGTACCCGCTGCACCGCAGAACGCGTTTATGCGCGAGCAGCTGACGCTGAGTGTCGGAGAATATATCTACGGTTTCGGTGAAAAGTTCACCCCGTTTGTCAAGAACGGACAGACCGTGGAAACATGGAATTCCGACGGCGGCACCTGCTCCGACCAGAGCTATAAGTGCATTCCGTTCTATATGAGCTCACGCGGTTACGGTGTCTTTGCAAACCAGACCGGACTCGTCAGCTATGAGGTCGCATCGGATACGGTGTCCAAGGTCAGCATGACCGTTGCAGGCGAATCGCTGGAATATTTCATCATCGGCGGCGCAAACTGCGCAGAGGTGCTGAAAAACTATACCGACCTGACGGGCAAGCCGGCACTCCCGCCTGCAAAATCGCTGGGGCTCTGGCTCTCAACCTCGTTCACAACGGACTATGACGAAAAGACGGTCAACAGCTTCATCGACGGCATGAACGAGCGCGATATTCCGCTGCAAATGTTCCATTTTGACTGCTTCTGGATGAAAGCATTTACCTGGACGAGCTTTGTGTGGGACGAAAAGATGTTCCCGGACCCGAAGGGAATGCTCGCCCGCCTGAAAAAAGAGAAAAACGTCGGCATCTGTGCATGGATCAATCCGTACATTGCGCAGGAATCCGCACTCTTTGACGAAGGCGCGGAGAAGGGTTATTTCCTCCATACCAAAGACGGCGGCGTGTTCCAGACGGACATGTGGCAGCCGGGCATGGCAATCGTGGACTTCACAAATCCGGAGGCGTGCAAATGGTTTGCAGACGGCATCCGCAAGCTCTGTGCAGACGGTGTCGATGCGATCAAGACCGACTTCGGTGAGCGCATTCCGACGGACGTTGTCTACTACGACGGCTCCGACCCGATTGCAATGCACAATTACTACACCTACCTTTACAATAAGGTTGTCTTTGAGGCACTGGAAGGCTGTGTCGGCAAGGATAAGGCAGTGCTGTTTGCAAGAAGCGCGACAGCCGGCGGACAGAAGTTCCCGGTACACTGGGGCGGCGACTGCGCGGCAGAGTATTCTGCGATGGCGGAGACGCTGCGCGGCGGACTGTCTCTCTGCGCATCGGGCTTCGGCTATTTCAGCCACGACATCGGCGGCTTTGAGCAGACCGCTTCGGCGGATGTTTATAAGCGTTGGGTCGCTTTCGGTCTGATGAGCTCGCACAGCCGCCTGCACGGCTCCTCCTCTTACCGTGTGCCGTGGGCATACGAGGAAGACGATCCGAAGAATCCGGAAAATGCATGTGCAGTTCTGCGTTTCTTCACAAGGCTCAAAGGCAGGTTGATGCCGTATCTGTGGGCGCAGGCAAACAAGACCCACGAGACCGGCGTGCCGATGATGCGTGCAATGTTCATCGACTACGCAAACGATCCGGCGGCACTGACGCTCGACCGCCAGTACATGCTCGGTGACAGCCTTCTCTGCGCACCGGTCTTTGACGAAAGCGGTGAGGTGGATTTCTATTTGCCGGAGGGCGAATGGTATGATCTGCTCGGAGACACCTCGGATGCGCTGGTTCAGGGCGGCAGATGGCTGCGCAGAACCTGCAATTATCTGCAAATGCCGATTTATGTCAAGCCGAATTCGGTTGTCGTACTCGGTGATTTCAAAACAGATGTCCTGTATGATTATCTGGACAATGCAACCGTCATCATTGCAGGTCTGGAAGACGGCAAGACCGCATCTGCGGACATCTACAAGGCAGAGGGCGGCAAGGATCTGACGATCACTGCAAAACGCGAGGGCAACCACATCACTGTGACATATCCTGCAACAGAGCGCAAGTTCACGATCTGCGTGGCAGGCACAAACCGCAAGGTCAATGCAGAGAAGAACGGCACAACCGTCATCAGCATGTAAGCACAGCACACCGCAAGATGCGGCAGAGAGAGGAGCATGAGACACATGGCAAAGAAGAAAAATGAAGCATTTGAATACATCTGGCGCGACAGAAAGCGCACTTTCTGCGGGCTGCCGTGGAGCTTTACGACCTATTTTCTGACCGCATCCAAATTTGTGACACGGGTCGGCTGGCTCAGTCTGGATGAAGATGAACTGGATCTGTACAAGGTCACGGACAAGAAGCTGAAACTTCCGTTTTGGCAGAGACTTGTCGGCTGCGGCACAATCGTTTTGTTTGTGCGCGACACCGACACACCGGAAAAGGAAATCCGCTGCGTCAAGAAGCCGCGCGAGGTGCTGGCACTGCTGGACAAACAGATTGACAGCGAGCGGGACCGCTACAACACCCGCGGCAGAGATCTCTATGCCGCGATGGGCGGCATGCCGCTCCCGCACGACGCAGTCCACAGCCACGAGCCGGACGACTGCGATTACTGCGAGGGCCACGATCATTCCTGACGCCGCACCCTCCGCTGCCAACACAGCGAAAAAACGGCATACGGATACATAAAAACGAACGGAAGGGGAATTGCCCGCAATGCTGGAATTTGTAACGGAAAAAATCTCTGTCTGGGAGCGTCTGCAAGCAGAATCGCGCCCGATCTATCTCTATGGCATGGGCGACGGTGCCGTCCGGATTCTGGCAGCCATGCGGTCGTATAAAATTCCCGTCGCAGGCATTTTTGCAAGCGATGAGTTTGTCCGCGGGCATGATTTTGCCGGCTTTCAGGTGCGCAAGCTCTCGGAGCTGGAAGCAGAATGCGACGATTTTGTCGTTGTGCTTGCATTTGCGGTCTGCTCTCCGTCGATGATTGAGCGCATCCGCACACTGGGACAGCGGTACACACTCTATGTGCCGGATGTACCGGTTGTGGGCGGCGGACTGTTCACCCGTGCTTACTGCGAGGAGCATGCCGAAGAGATTCAGACTGTATACCAGTCGCTTGCCGATGAGCATTCGCGGCAGATTTACGCAAACCTCATCAATTTCAAGATCAGCGGCAATCCCGCATATCTGATGGATCAGGTGGATACGAGAGACGAGATCTGGAACCGTGTACTTTGCCCGACGAATCACGAAATCTATGTCGATCTCGGTGCGTATAACGGTGACACGATCCGTGAGATGCTGGAATACACGCGCGGAAAATACCACCGCATCATTGCAGTGGAGCCGGACAAGAAAAACTACAAAAAGCTCGTAAAATTTGTCGGTGATACGCCGTCTGTGCAGTGTTATCAGTGTGCAGCATGGTGCGTGGATACGGAGCTGCCGTTTGCATCGCGTGCCGGGCGGCAGTCGCAGATCGTAATGGAAGGCGTATCGACACCGGCACGGGCTGTGGACAATCTGCTGGCGGGCAATCCGGTCACACTCCTGAAAATGGATGTGGAGGGCTCGGAGCGCGAGGCACTCTGGGGCGCAAGCCGTTCGATCACAAGGTATGCACCGAAGCTGATGATCTCACTCTATCACCGCAACGAGGATATTTTTGAGCTGCCTCTGCTGGTCAGACGCATCAATCCGCGGTACAAGCTGTATATCCGCCACCTGCCGTATATTCCGGCATGGGAGACGAATCTGTACGCTGTCTGCGACGAAACTAGTGCGACGCAGTACGGAGAATAAAAACGAAAGCCGGAGACATGCACTCCGGCTTTTTCTTGCGGCATATGCTCGGTTGACATCACGGCGGAAAAGTGGTATAATACAGAATACAGTGGTAACGAACAACGAAGGTGAATGAGATGCTGACTGAAAACCAAACCCATTTCGTCCGGCGGTCATGGACGGAAATCCACCTTGACCGACTGACAGATAATCTCCGCATCTACGGGAAACACTGTCATGCAGAGCAGATCATGGCAGTTGTCAAGGCAGATGCATACGGACACGGCGCAGCGGAAACAGCGTGCGCGCTTGCCGATGCCGGCGTAACACTGTTCGCGGTATCGAACATCATAGAGGCAATCGAGCTGCGGCAGGCAGGGCTGAGCGGCGATATTCTGATTCTCGGCTATACTCCGACAGAGCAGCTCCCGCTGCTCACCGAGTACGATATTATGCAGACCGTCGTCTCCGAGGAAGATGCGCAGCGGTTTGCAGCAAATGCACCGGAAATCCGCGTGCAGTATGCAATCGACACCGGCATGAACCGCATCGGGCTGGACGGCGATGATCCGGCGCAGTGCGAAGCGGTCATCCGGAAATACCCGCTGCACGCGGAGGGCATGTTCACGCACCTCTGCGTCGCGGACACACACACACCTGAATGCCTTGCATTCACAAAAGAGCAGATCGCAAAATTCGAGGCAGTTGCCGACCGTTTGCATGATCTGAACCTGCCGTATGTACACTGTCTGAATTCGGCAGGCGGACTCTGGCAGGAGACAAAATACAACAGCATCGCCCGTCTCGGCATTGTCATGTACGGGCTGAAACCGGACTACGCAAACACCTTGCCCGAAGGCATCAAACCGGTGCTGGAATGGAAATCCGTGATTTCGATGGTAAAGAAGCTGCATCCGGGCGAGACGGTCGGCTACGGCAGAACCTTCTGCGCGGAACAGGAAATGACGCTTGCAACGGTGCCGACCGGCTATGCAGACGGCTACAACCGGCTGCTTTCCAACAAGGGCTATGTGCTGATCGGCGGAAAAAAAGCACCGATTGTCGGACGCGTGTGCATGGATCAGATGACTGTCGATGTGACCGGTCTGGATGTCCGTGCGGGCGATGAGGTCGTTTTGCTGGGACAGAGCGGCGATTTGCAGTTTACTGCCGACGATATGGCACATCTGATCGGTACGATCGGATATGAAATCGTCTGCGGCATCACCCATCGGGTGCAAAGACAGTATTTACCGTAAATATCAAAAAGCCGGCGGCATATTTGCCGCCGGTTTATCTGTTCAGTACATAGACGCCGATGTTGAGATAGAGCGCGAACACACACCAGAGCAGATACGGCACCTGCACCTGTGCTGCCAGCTTTGAAATTTTGCGGTAGGAAACAATCATCCACGCAATCGCAATCAGCATACCGACCAGCCAGATCGCCGCAAAGCCGAACCAGCCCTGCCCGAAGAACCAGAGCATCCAGCAGAAAAAGAAGACCATCTGCACGGCATACGCGATGTCCACGCGGTCACGCGTCTGCTTGACGACCGCCTTTTCGCGTGCCAGCGCATAGCCGAAGCCGATCAGGCAGAGCAGCAGCGACCACACAACCGGAAATACCCAGCGCGGCGGCGTCAGCGGGGGCTTTTCGAGCAGATCAAATGCTTTGAGACCGCTGCGCGTCAGCCAGCTGGAAAGCGCACCGACCGCCAGACTGAACAGCACCCAGAACACGGTCTTTTTCTTAAAATGAAATGAAGTCACATTCATCCCTCCTGCCGCTATTATATTCGGCAAAACCGGATTGTATACGCTGCGGAATGCACCGGATTTTTTCACTGTATGCAAGAATTCATGCAAGATTCACAAAATTGCATATGCCGATTGACAGTGTCCGCGATTTATGTTATACTGGAACTGGTGATCTCATCATATCCCGAAAGGATGGATGTCGAATGAATATATGGCATAATATCAATCCCAAGCGCATCACGCCGGATGATTTTGTTGCCGTCGTGGAGATTCCCAAGGGCAGCAAAAACAAATATGAGCTGGACAAGGAAACGGGACTGATCAAGCTGGATCGCATCCTGCATACCTCCACGCATTACCCTGCCAATTACGGACTGATTCCGCGTACATATGCCGATGACAATGACCCGCTGGATGTGCTGGTGATCTGTTCGGAGACGCTCTTTCCGATGACACTGGTGCGCTGCTACCCGATCGGCGTCATCCGCATGATCGACCAGGGACACCGTGACGATAAGATCATTGCAATTCCGTTTGACGATCCCAATTATAACAATTACACGGACATTGCCGATCTTCCGCCGCACATTGTGGAGGAAATGGTACACTTTTTCTCGGTCTATAAGGAGCTGGAAAAGAAATCGACAGCTGTGGATGAGTTTGGTGATGCTAACACAGCACGGGAGATTATCCGCGCCGATATTGACCGCTATATCGAATGCTTCTGTAAATAAACGGCGTATGCACGCCGAATAATCGCGTTAAGCGAAAAGCGAAAGGATGTATCAGATATGACAGCAGCCGCAACGGATGAACTCTATCAGCACAGAAAAAGCGTGGCACCGATCGGCATTATCGCGATGACCGGTGCAGAACAGCTCGCGGAGAAGATTGACAAATATCTGGTTCGCTGGGCAAATGAAAACGGCTTTTCGGATGAAAGCTATCTGATCGAATGCGAATGCCCGCGCTTTGCGTCCGGCGACGGCAAGGGCCTGATCAAGTCCACCGTGCGCGGATTGGATCTGTTCATCGTCATCGACGTCGGAAATTACAGCTGCACCTATAAAATGTTTGACCGTGAAAATGCGATGTCACCGGACGATCACTATCAGGATCTCAAACGCATCATTCAGGCGGCATCGGGCAAAGCACACCGTCTGAATATCATCATGCCGCTGCTTTACGGCGGCAGACAGCACCGCAGAAATTACCGCGAATCGCTCGACTGTGCATGGGCATTGCAGGAATTGCAGTCGATGGGTGTCGAGAACATCATCACCTTTGACGCACATGATCCGCGTGTCAACAATGCAGTTCCGCTGATGGGCATCGACAATGTCATCCCCTCCTATCAGGTGCTGAAAACCATGCTGCGCACATTCCCCGATCTGGACATGTCGCCTGAGAAATTTATGGTCATCAGTCCGGACGAGGGCGCACTCGGCAGAAATATGTACTATGCGTCGATGCTTGGCGTCAATCTCGGCATGTTCTATAAACGTCGCGACTATTCCAAGATCGTAGACGGCAAAAACCCGATTGTTGCGCATGAATATCTGGGCAATCCGGTTGAGGGCAAGACTGTGTTTGTCGCAGATGACATCATTGCATCGGGCGGCTCGATGCTGGATCTGGCGAAGAATCTGAAAGCACGGGGCGCATCCCGCACAATCGCATATGCGACCTACGGACTGTTCACACACGGCTTGGAGGAATTTGACGAGGCATACGCAGACGGCACACTGGATGCGGTGTTCGGCACGAACCTCACCTACCGTATGCCGGAGCTTTTGAAGCGCGAATGGTTCCATGAAGTCGATGTATCGAAGTATGCTGCATATTTTATCGCTGCAATCAACCATGATGTTTCCATTTCGACGGTCATTGATCCGCATGATAAGATCAAAGCACTGCTTGCACAGCACCGTCCCAATCAGGCGGGCTAATAAGCAAACAGCCAGAGCGGAATACCGAACAACACGCATATAGAAATAAGCACCATAGTGCTTCTGACAGAACGGTCAGAGGTACTATGGTGTTTTGATGATGATAAAGCGGCATAATGGAAAGCTGCTCTGATCGCTCTGTCCTCAGACTCCCCCGCATCAACAAATCCCGCCCCATACGGGGCGGGATTTCAGTCTGCTTATTTCACTGTGATTTGGACCGGCTCGCTCCATGAGCCGTACTTCTTTCCGGTTTCATCCGTGATATACTCGCAGATTTTCACATACCAAGTCTCGCCGGGCTTTGGATAGGTCGTCAGATTGACGCTCACGTTCCAAATGAAATTCGCAGAAAAAGTTGACCAAACGGGTGACATGCGAGGCATCAGCGGCGGTCAGAACAACGGATGTCAGTCTGCTCCACTCGGTGTCAATATGAAACTGGTTGACGTAGAACAGGTGGCGACAGTTCTCCGGGAGGATGCAGTCATCTGCTGCTATGACATCTTCGACCTCTTGGTTTTCCTTGTACGCCTGAATCTGTTCCGCGGTGACTGCACCCGAGAGCGTCAGTACGCCGTCTTTCAGCGTGACCGCCCCTGCCGCCGCAGCCGATACAGGTAAGGCAGTCAACGGAACAAGCCGATGCCGAGCATTACTGTACACAGCATCGCAGTCAGTTTTCGGATAATGTTTGTTTCATGCAAATCCCTCCTGTTAATAATTATAACCATATTGTTTACGATGAGACGGAAACTATATATGATTATCACAGCACATTTTGCCTGCGTTTTCAACTCCCGCAAGTTTTTCTTTTTTCGCCAAAATAACGGACTCAAAAAAACCGGAGACATTTGTCTCCGGTTTTCCATGTACAAAGATGTTCGCAGCGGCAATCAGATGCTGTAATCTGTGCTGCGCTCGTCGATGATACGCTTTGCCTTGTGTTCGGAACGGGTATTCAGTCCGCCGTCCGGATGGATCTTGACACGCGCAGGCTTGACAATACTTGTGTTACTCATAATATTCTCCTCCTGTCAGAGTATTCTCTGTTCTTTGTTATGTTATTATTATACTCCTACTATTCCTATTTGTCCAATATGTGTTCACAATAGCGGGTTATAGATGATTTCTATAACAGAGATCCTGACAGATCGACAAAACCTGTCTGCACAACGCTCATCCAAGCCAAAGCAGGATAAAAAAGAAAAGGCACGCAAATGCGTGCCTTTTTCTGACAGCGAAGCAATTACTCAGCAGCTGCCTCTGCTTCCGCAGGAGCATCCTCAGCAGTCTCTTCCTCGGTGGTCTCCTCCTCAGCAGAGAAGTCTGCACCGCTGCCGCCGTAGTTATCTGCCGGCGTACCAGCGGAAGAAATGCTGTCCTCCACAACCGTCAGGCTGTCGCCAGAAGCATCGTACTGGATCGGCAGAGAATTGCCGTCCTTGTCATAGAACGTGATGTTGTCGAGGTAAACGTCAACATCGTTCGCCTGACCCCAGCGGAAGAAGAAGAAGGAGTAGCCGCTTGCAGCATCAAATGCATTGCCGTCCTTGTCGAAATATTCAGTATCAGCAGAAGCATAGCCGTTGATCGGCAGTCCGGTGCCGCCCGGAATGTCGGATTCAAGGAACCAGTGCTGGGTGCTGTTCGCCCAATCGTCCAGGGCGTAATCATCGAAATTCGACCAACCGTTCTGGATCAGAGTGCCCTCTGCATCGTAAGCCTTATCCGCAGCAATATTACCGCCGAATGCACCGATGAAGTTGCCGACGACCACCGAAGAGGTGCCGTCTTCATTCTGCCACTCGTTGCGAGCAATGCAGGTTGCGTTCATCGAAACGTGACCCAGCTTACCCATGTTCTCTTTGCCGACCAGTGTCTCAATGTCGAACACCAGCTTGATGACGCCGTAATCTTCATCTTCGGAAGCTCTCAGTGCGTGAATACGCAGGCAGTTTTCGCCGTCAAGGCTGACAAGGTCAACCTGGATGTCAGCTTCGTCGCCGCCGCCGCCGGCAGGATGGGCAGTGTAGAGAGAAGCGGCATCAAATGTGATCGCGTTCGCATCTGCTTCCGGAAGCGGAGCTGCGGTGGTGGTAGTGGTCAGAGCCTCGGT
>JAZQNP010000096.1:0-15315 GCA_045627405.1 Oscillospiraceae bacterium
GCAGGTTTGCCCGACGCTTAGCTGCGGCGTGCAGTTCGTATAAGCAGTTTGCGGGGACGCTCACGCTTACGCGGTTGAGTTCGTTTTACAAACGTCAGGTCGCCCGGTAGTTTTTTCGCCGTTCCGGGCATGAAAAAAGCACCTCCGGAGAGATGCTTGATTCCGTGTAGAATTATGGTTGCATAGATTTTGGGTATAAGAAAACCGCCTTGATTACTCAGGGCGGTTTAATCTTCATCATCTGGTAACGGCTCCAATTCACCGTCACGAATCATTCCAAGTTCGCAAGAATGCAGGATAATATCAGAAATAGATACATTTGGATTATTTTCTATGTAATTGCAAAGATACTCCATATCATCGGGATGAGGCGCATTATACAAAACACCTAGTATGTATTCCTCGTTTTCAGTAAGCGTCAGCAGTAAGCTCCTAAGCTTTGTTTTTACATCATCCATTTTTTATCTTCTTCTTTCCTATTATTCTGTAATCCCCGAATCCGTGATTCTCTACTGTATACTGATAATTTCCAATCCTCTTCACAAAAACGGGACTTGTTTTGTTGTTATCCGTCAGATGTGAAGCTATTTCGCTCATAACATGAGCGTATTCTTGTTTAAGCAGCCGGATTGTCGGCATATCTTCGCTGTTTCGCATTGCGAAGAACTGCATACTAATCCGAAGCGGTTACCTTGATTGTATTGTATCACTTTCAGCAGGCTTTGTCAAGCCCTTTTCCGCATCCTGCTTCACCTTGACCGCCCGGAACCCCTCGACGGTCATCCGCTGCCGCTTCTCCGCTGCACCGGAAGCCTTTGCGATCTCCGAATACCGCTTCGCCAGCGCATTGATATTCCGCTGGCAGTCCTGCCGCAGCACACGTAGAAACAGCATTCTCTCATTGCAAAAAAATTGCTGCCTCTCACACGGGAGGCAGCAATGATGATATAGGGGGAGTTTGCGGGCGGAGCCTTCAAAATATCTCTCAATCATGTCGGAGATTCTGCTTTTTGCGCGACATAGAGCAGACGCTGTGTTTCCGGCGCGGGGCTTTGAAATGTATCGCCGTCCAGTGTTTCGCGTAGCACGAAGCCGGTCTCTTCCAGCAGCTTGACAATCAGTTCCGGCGGATAAATCCGCTCGGTAAACTGCTCTGTGGTACGGCGATATTTGTCATCCTGCAAATGCTCGAAGAAATCCAGCCGGATCTCGACCGGATACTCCGGTGCGGAATCGGTGAGCTGGTTCTGCCACACGCAGACTGCGTCCGGCAGTTCATATACAAAGCACTGTTCTCCGAGAATCCTGCGGTGCTTATACTCGGTATTCACATCGAACAAAAACAGCGCATCGGGATTAGAAAACAAGCTGACACGCGAAAAAACCGTTCTTACATCCTCGGCACTCTGCAAATGATTGATGCTGTCCAGCGCGCAGACTGTCACGCTGATTGTGCCGTACAAATCCAGATGCCGCATATCCTGCTGCAAATACTGAATCGGGAGCTGACTGTCATATTTCTTGTCCAGTGCTTCACTCAGCATTTCCGCAGAGGCATCTGTGCCGATCACATCCCAGCCTAGCCGTGCGAACGCCTCAGACAGCGAGCCGGTGCCGCACGCTAGATCCAGCAAGATCCGGTCGGGCATGGTGTCAGGCAGCCATCTATTGATGCAGCTCTGCATGTTTGCGGCGCGTTCTGCGTAACAGACATTCTGTGTCAGTGCGTCGTAATACTGTGCAAACAAGCCGTATCCGCAGGTGTTCATTTGGCGTTCTCTTCCTGTTTCCGGCGCAAGCGGTCAAAAACAATCGCGTAGCCGCCGGAGCTGACCATGCTCAGAGAACGGTTGACGCGGCTGATCGTAGCCGTGCTGGTGCCGGTCATCTCAACAATTTCCGCATAGCGGTGATCCTCGGAGAGCAGCTTTGCGATCTGATAACGCTGTGCAATCGCGACCAACTCCTGCGGTGTGCAGAGATCCTGCATGAACATGGAGACCTCTTCCGGTGTTTCCAGCACGGAAAATGCCGCATAAAGGTCTTTGAGATTCGCCTCATCCATCGGTTTGAACATGTCAATTCCTCCCAGAAACGGTGATGTGGTACAGTTCTATTTTAACACATTAGCTTATAAAAGTAAAGGGCTTTTTGAAATTTTTTTCAGGGGAACGCAAAAACCGGCGGCAAATTGCCTCCGGTTTCTGCACCCTTTTTTCATGTATACTCTTGCGTGAGATCAATCTGTTGTATAGACCGGCGTTCCCTCCGGAATCGCAAATCCGGTACCGAGGAAGTAGCTCAGATGCGGCGGCTGGTTATAGCCGTTGTTCTGTGCAGCGACCTGTGTGCGGTACTGCGGATCGTGCATCAGTGTTGTGATGCCGTACGTCGTTGTGTAGGTCGTTGTGAAGATGCGCACGCCGACTTTTCCGGAGCTGACCGACAGCGGGAAGATCATTTCTTCACGCCAGTCACCAAAGAGGTCGCAGGTCAGGCTGGCGTTCGACTTCGATGCGTTGTTGTAGGTTACATCATTACCGGTAAAGATTCTGCCGGAGCCGTATTTATCGACCATCGTGCGGTCGAGCACGCCGCGCTCCAAGGTGCCGTCCCAGTAGACGACGGAGTTCATGCCCCATTTGGTGATGTCTGCCCATGTGCAGACCTGCGCGTGATTGCCGAACGCCGCATAGACGATGGCATTGTGTGAGCCGACCATTTCGGCACCTGCATTGCCGGCGACGATATTATCTGCGAGGGCTCTGCCGGTGTCGCCGCCTGCGGTTTCGCGGAAGAGAACCTTGCCCGTGCCTGCATCGCGCAGGATCGTACCGTATCCGATGTATGTGCCGTTGGGGTGAGACTCATCTTCGAGGCACTGGAAGATTTCCAGACCCGGATTGTCCAGATCGAAGTCACCGATATGGATGGCATCGCCGTGTGCCAGACCGGTTGTGTAGAGCAGCTTGCCGTTGTCATCGACAACAGCCGAACCGACAACGATTTCCTGTTTTCCGTCGCTGTCGCAGTCTGCTGCGAGGATGTGGTGGTTGCCGTCGCCGTAGCCGGCTGCCGAAGCACTGTATCCTGTATCGAATGTCCAGCGTTTCACGAGCTTGTGGTTTTCGACATCCCATGCAGCGATCACAGAGCGGGTATAATAGCCTCTGCCGAACACAGCACTTGCCTTATCCGGCTGCAAATATGCAACAGTCGCAGTGAAGCGATCCACGCGGTTGCCGTAGGTGTCGCCCCAGTCGCCGACGGTGCCTCTTGCCGGGTCATAATTCTGGGTATCCAGAGCTTTGCCGGTCTTGCCGTCGAAGAGCGTGATGTATTCCGGACCGGTGAGGATGCGTCCGGCGGAGCTGCGGTAATCCGCAGAAGCACTGCCGATGACATTGCCCTGACCGTCCACGGTTGCGTCGGCGGTCTTGCAGATCATCTCGGCGCAGTTGTCGTTGTCGAAGTCGTAGACGAGGAACTGCGTATAGTGCGCACCTGCACGGATATTCCCTCCGAGGTCGATGCGCCAGACGCGCGTACCGTCGAGCTTATAGCAGTCGATGAAGACATTGCCGGTGTAGCCGTCCTTCGAGTTGTCCTGCGAATTGGACGGATCCCATTTGACAAAGATTTCATACACGCCGTCGCCGTCGATGTCACCGACGGAGCAGTCGTTGACGGAGTAGGAACAGGTTGTGCCGTCCGGCATGGTCATGTCGGCGGGCGCAGTGAACAGCACATCCATATACGCACCGGAAGTACCGGAATTGAAGGAATAAAGCTGCGTTGCAAAGCATGCGTATTCGGTGCAGGTGTCGCCCTGATAGACGTCCACGGTGTACCAGTCGGACGTTGTACCGGACGAATCCAGATAATTGGTTGCCTGACCGTAAGAACTTGTGAAGATCGGAGGCGTCTGCCCGTTTTTGAAAACCTCATAACGGGTATTGGAATCATCCGTGCCGAGTGTACGCCACGAAATGAGAATACCCTTGTTGGTGTTTGCAGCAACGACGCCGCGGTCGGGCTTTTCAACATGGTATGCGCCGGGTTCCGGTTCCTTGGAGAGCGGTGTTGCAGCTGCATCGGGGGTATATTCCAGCTCGATGTAGTCCATGTTCGGGCCGCCGCCGCTGCCGCTTGCAATCGCCTTGATGGTATTGGTGCCGGCTTCGAGCGTCAGCACAACGCTGACTTCATTCCATGTGGTCCATGCGCCGGTGTACGGGTAATTGACCGATGTGGAGAGACCGGAGCCGTTTGCGGAGACGAGGCAGGTGCGGTTGTCGCTTTCAGAGCCGCCGTTTGCGTAGCGGAATGTGACAGTATAATTGCCGGCGACCGGCACATTGACCGTCCAGTTGATATAGCTTCCAACGACATTATTGTAGTTGATGTAAGCTGCGCCGGTGAAGCCCTCGTTGCTTGTTTCCTCCCAGCCGTCGTACACCTGCGCCTCGATTGCGTAATACCGCTCCAAATAGGTAACTGCGGTGCTGATGTCGGTATAGACACCTGCCGGGAAGCTGTTTATGATTGTCAGCAGATACTGCTGCAACATGACTGCATCAGCGGCTGTGACGCTGCCGTCCTTGTTGACATCGCCGGCTGCTGCTGCATATTCATATGCTGTGCTGCCGCTGAGCAAAAGCTGCTTCATTGCGGAGAGGTCAGATGCATTCAGTTTGCCGTTTCCGTCGCAGTCGCCGTAATAGACGCGTACGGTATCCGCAGCGAAAGCTGTCTGCGGCATGGCAGAGCAGACAGAACCGAGCACTGCGGCAGCTGCCGCAAGTGATGTCAGCCGCTTTACTTTTCTGTGCATTTTCATAGATTCATCCCCCAAGTTAAAATGAGTTTGTCCATAGCCTACGTCCATTTTATCATATCACATTTTTATTTTTCCAGCAATGTTTTTTTGTATCCCTTTTATGATTTTTTGTGTATAAAGCAAGCCCGCACAGCGAATGCTGTGCGGGAAGGAAAAATTATTCTGCGGAATTGTCAGCAACGAGCTGCTTTCTTGCTTCGAGCTCAGCGAGCGCGTCCTTTCTGGAAAGGGAGATCTTGCCCTTGACATCGTCAATTTCCATGACCTTGACAACAATCTCATCACCGAGCGAGACGACATCCTCTGTCTTCTCGACTCTGCCCTTGTCCAGCTTGGAGATGTGAACCAGACCCTCTTTGCCCGGCACGATCTCAACAAACGCGCCGAACGCCTGAATGCCGGTGACTTTGCCCTTGTAGATCGCACCGATTTCCGGACCGTTTGCAATCGTATCGACAATCTGGATTGCCTTTCTGGCGTTGTTGAGATCCAGACCGGAGACGAACACGCTGCCGTCCTCGTTGATGTCGATTTTGACGTCACATTCTGCGGAGATCTTCTGGATGACCTTGCCGCCGGAGCCGATGACCTCACGGATCTTGTCCACCGGAACGCGGGTTTGGAGCATCTTCGGCGCGTAGGTGCTGACGGTTTCACGCGGCTGCGGAATCGCCTTCAGCATGGTCTCGTCCAGAATATACAGACGCGCCTTGTGGGTCTTTTCAAATGCTTCCTTGATGATAGCGGGCGTCAGACCGTCCACCTTAATATCGACCTGAATGGCAGTGATGCCCTTGTGGGTACCGCCGACCTTGAAGTCCATATCGCCGAAGAAGTCTTCCAGACCCTGAATATCCACCATGGTCATGAACTCGTCGGAATCGGGCTTTGTGATCAGACCGCAGGAGATACCTGCAACCGGAGCCTTGATCGGCACGCCGGCGTCCATCAGCGCGAGTGTCGAACCGCAGATGGAGCCCTGCGAGGTAGAACCGTTGGAGCTGAGCACCTCAGAGACCAGACGCATTGCATACGGGAAATCCTCGACGGACGGCAGAACCGGCACCAGAGCCTTTTCTGCGAGTGCGCCGTGACCGATTTCGCGTCTGCCCGGACCTCTGCTCGGCTTTGTCTCACCGACAGAGTAGGACGGGAAGTTGTACTGGTGCATATAACGCTTGGTTTCTTCGTTTGCATCCAGCCCGTCGATGCGCTGCGCCTCGGAGATCGGGCCGAGTGTTGCAATCGTCAGAACCTGTGTCTGACCGCGGGTGAACAGACCCGAACCGTGGACACGCGGCAGAAGACCGACCTCTGCTGCCAGCGGACGGATCTCGTCGATCTGTCTGCCGTCCACGCGCTTGCCCTGATAGAGCCAGTCGCGGACGATGGCCTTTTGCAACTTGTAGATGCACTCGTCAATCATGCCGATGCGTTCTGCATTCTCCGCATCGAACTTTCCGTGGATGGCATCCTTGATCGGAGACAGTCTTGCCTCGCGGATATTCTTATCGTTGGTGTCGAGCGCGAACTCCACATCCTTGCGTGCGAATGCGGCGATGGCGTCGAACAGCTCGTGATCGACCTCCTGCGATTCAAAAGCGAACTTCGGCTTGCCGATTTCCTTCTGGATCTCGGAGATGAATGCGACCAGCTTCATGATTTCCTCATGTGCTTTGAGGATACATTCGAGCATCAGATCATCCGGCACTTCGTTGGCACCGGCCTCGATCATGACGATCTTCTCTGCGGTTGCGGCAACGGTCAGTTTGAGGTCAGATTTTGCTCTCTGCTCCTGGTTCGGCATCAGAATGATCTCGCCGTCCACCAGACCGACCTCACAGCCGCCGATCGGACCGTTCCACGGAATATCGGAAATGGAAATTGCAACGGAAGTACCGATCATGCCGCAGATTTCCGGCATGCAGTCCTGATCGACTGCCAGCACGGTCATCACAACCGCGACGTCATTGCGCATGTCCTTCGGGAACAGCGGGCGGATCGGGCGATCCACACAGCGGGATGTCAGAATGGCATGTTCGCTGGGCTTGCCCTCGCGCTTCATGAAGCTGCCGGGAATTCTGCCGACGGCATACAGTTTTTCCTCGTAGTCCACGGAAAGCGGGAAGAAATCGACGCCCTCACGCGGCTTCTCGCTGGCTGTGACATTTGCCATGACGACGGTATCGCCGTAGCGCACCCAGCAGGAACCGCTGGACAGTTCACAGGTCTTTCCGGTTTCGATCGTCAGCTCTCTGCCGGCGAATGTTGTTTTAAACACCTTGTAATTGTCAAACATCGGGAAAAGCCTCCTCTTTTCTTACTTTGTTTTCTGCGCGGCGGCTCTCCGTTTCCTCTCACAGAGAGGGTTTAGCATAAAATTCTGCACTGTCCGAAGTTGTAAGAAGTTGTCCGCGGTACGCGGCTGCACACTGCACACTGCACAGTGCGCAATTTCATGCTAACATCCCCTATGCGGTACAGAAACGCCGGAGCGCAGGCGGGTTGCAGGTTTGCAAAGATGCACAGAGAGGGAGTGAGTTGCCTCCTCCCTCCACATGCTCTTTTGCGGCTGTCGCTTACTTACGCAGACCGAGTCTCTCGATCGTTGCACGGTAACGCTCGATGTCCTTCTTTTTCAGGTATGCGAGCAGATTACGGCGGCGACCGACCATCTTCAACAGACCACGGTAGGAATGATGATCCTGCTTATGGGTTTTGAGATGGGCGTTCAGGTCGTTGATCCGACGGGTCAGGATTGCGATCTGCACCTCAGGAGAAGCGGTATCGCCCTCGTGGGTTGCATTGGCAAGGATGACCTCTGTCTTCTCTTCCTTACGAAGCATGGGATTTCACCTCTTTCTGAAAAATTACCTGAGAACACAGATATAGGTACGGTGAAGCCTCTCCCACACAGCATATTTCTGCTGCATTTGCGGGCATATGCCTATATCCGAGTAAACGGCCTTTTTATTATACCATATATGCGGTTCTTATCTATGAATCCAATATGAATATTTTATGAACAGATTGTGAATTACGGCATGGAACCGTCCTTATACTACACTGTCCGGAAGCAGAGGCGGTTCTTCATAACGCGGGAATTGCAGGGATGCTTTGAAGAGGTCGCCGTCCACGCTGAGTGTCAGCGTGCCGCCTTGCAGCGCGGCGAGGTCGCGTGCGATGGAAAGCCCCAGTCCGCTGCCTTCTGTATGGCGGGAGGCATCTCCGCGCACAAAGCGTTCCATCAGTTCATCGGGGGAGATGTTCAGCGGTGCGGCGGAGACATTTTTCATGGAGATGCAGACCTCCTGCTCACCGGCATTGACATCCAGATAGATCCGTGTGCCGGACATCGCGTATTTGCAGGCGTTGTTCAGCAGATTGTCAAAAATGCGCCAGCTGAGCCTGCCGTCCGCGAGAATACAGACCGGCAGCTCCGGCATGTGCATGACGAGTTCCAGACCGCGTTCGCGCAGCCGTTCATCGTATTCGCCGGAGAACTGCCCCAGCAGCACCTGCACATTGGTCACCTGCATTTCAACCGCGATATTGCCGGTCGAGGCTTTGGAGGCGTCCACGAGGTCGGTCGTCAGCTTTTTCAGCCGTGCCGCCTGCCGCCGCAGCACATCGAGATATTCCCCGGCAGTCTCGCTCTGCATCGGCTCGCGGCTCAGCAGATCAACATAGTTCACAATGGAGGTCAGCGGTGTTTTGAGATCGTGAGAGACATTGGTAATCAGCTCCGTGCGCATCCGTTCCGCTTTGATCTGCTCTGCGACCATCGTGCTGACGGTGTCGGTCAGCGTATTGAGTTCGGTGTCGAAGCGGAGGAAATCACCTGCCAGCGGAATGAGATACCGGCGCGGCGTGAAGTCGCCCTGCTCGATTTGCACCAGATGCTGATGCAGGGTGAAGTAGGAATACATGCAGTACAGGATGAACAGCAGTGCCAGCAGATCCAGCCCGATTGCAGGAATGATGAGCACGGAGCGCGTGGCGAAGGCAACGGCGTTGAAGATGCCGAGTACGGTTGCTGCGGCTGCCGCGGCAATGCAGCTTCCCGTGCGGTGACGAAACAGCGAAAAGATGCTGCGAAAGAGACGCACAATCCCGAAACTGCTCCAAAACGTGCCGGATTTTATGCGGATCGCCGTCGTATAGAGCCAGAGCACGGCGAGTACGGCAAGGCAGAGCAGCAGACCCAAGCCGAGCAAGCCCGGGACACGCCAGCTCCAATACCTGACCGCGTCCGTCAGATAATACGCGGAGTTTACGACTGCAAAAAATGCGGCGATCGGCAGAATCCAGAAGAATTCGTACGGCAGCTTGTGAACGGTCGGGATCACGATGCTGGTGCTGCCTTCGGCATGTCCTGCGGCAGAACACATGGCAATCGCAGAAAGCACGGCTGCAATGCCGAACAGAAACAGTGCCGCCGTAATCCATGCCGCCTTGCCGCAGAGCAGCCTGAACGCCGGATAATTTGCGCGGATAGTGTCTGCTGCCGGCATATCTGTCGGCACCCAGACCGTCACGTTGAACATCTCGTATTCCGCTGCGGTTCCGTTCACTGTGACATCAAAGCCGGCGGAGAGCAGGGCTTCGAGTTCTTCATCAGCGGCGATGATCTCTTCTCCGCTTGTCTTTCGGTCTGCGTATTCGCCCAGCGAAACCCATTCGACGTCCACGCTGTTGTAGCTGTCGATCCGCACGATCACACCGCTTGGAGCAGCGGAATCGTCCGGATCATCTGCGTCCTGTGCGCCGATGATCATATCGGGGAAGGCATTTTCCGCTTCCTCTCCGGTGACGATCGTCCAGCTTGCCTGTTCGCCGAACATCTCGTTGAAATCAAAGTCATTTGCGGTTTCCGCACTGTCAAACCAGACATATTTTGAGTCTGCATCGGAGGGGGTGGTGATTTCCAGTCCGTTTTCGTTTGCTTCCTGTACGCGGTCATCGGTGAAATACCAGATCTGAAAATCAGATTCCCGATCCAGCAGCTCCGCCATATTGGTCGATTCCAGCGTCCGATAGTCGTCAAAATGATGCTCGACACTGTAATTTCGTTCGGAGATTTTCGCCCAAACTGTGGTGTTGACAGAGCCGAGTTTTTCTGTGCGTTCCGCCGGGCCGTCCTCATTGGTCAGAACGACCTTGCCGCTGTTGTCCGTCGCATGAAACCGCAGATTTGTTTCTTCTGTGTTGTAATATTCCTGAAACAAGCGGAGAGCTATGCTGCGGCTGCTGGTAGAACTGGAATAGTCTTGGTTATAATAATGGAGCGTATAACCGGTGCTGCTGTCCGTGTCTGCTGTTTGTACGGCAGCAGAAATATAATTGGTGAGATTATCCTCCTCCTGATACATCACACTCTGGACATATGCTTTTCCTGCGTCACCGGAATCGGAAAGCAGATTCAGTCTCGCCTCGATCGCAAAGCCGGCAGCCGAAATCAGCGTTCCCCAGCAAAAGACGGTTGTCAGCAGAATCAGCATCGCCTTTGCGGTGTTCGATTGTTTCCATGATTGATTCATAAGTATGCACCTGCCTTACTGCGTGAAAGGTCATTCAGGGCTTTTCGAGCTTATAGCCCTGCCCCCAGACGACTTTAATCTGCCGCGGCTCCTGCGGATTGATTTCGAGCTTTTCGCGCAGATGCCGGATATGTACGGCGACGGTATTCTCCGAGCCGAGCGGATTGGCATGCCAGACCGCCTCATAGATTTCACGCGGAGAAAAGACCGTGCCGACATGGTGCATCAGCAGCGAGAGAATGTCAAATTCAATGGGTGTCAGGCTGACAGGTTCGCCGTCGAGTGCGGCAGATTTCGCTTTGGAGTCGAGTGTGATGCTGCCGACGGTCAGCAGATCGGGATTTTCCTGCTCGGCTGCGGCACCGAGCCGCAGATAGCGGCGAAGCTGAGAGCGCACCCTTGCGACGACCTCAGCCGGCGAAAAGGGCTTTGTAATATAGTCATCCGCGCCGACATTCAGCCCCAGAATCTTGTCGGAATCCTCCGATTTTGCCGTCAGCAGAATCACCGGAACATTGCTGAATTTCCGGATCTCGGTCATCGCCTCGATGCCGTCCATCTCCGGCATCATAATATCCATCAGAATGAGCTGGATTTCACCGCTGCGCGCCGCCTCGACCGCTTCTTTACCGGAGTAGGCTCTGACGGTTTCCCAGCCCTCCGCCGAAAGATAGATGTGCAGTGCCGAAACAATGTCGCGCTCGTCATCACAGATCAGAATTTTCTCCATAGTTTTGTCATCCTTTCCGGTTGTTGCTTTTATTATACAATTTTCCCGCCAAATATGCAAGAGGCGTTCATGAAGACTTTTTTAAGATTGTTTTTTTAAATTCATAAAGTTGACGGGTATGTATCTTTATGATATGATGGAGGAGAAATCTGTTACCTTTTCAGAGAAACCTGCGACCTAGTATATGAAAGGCGGTGAGGAAAACGAACGATGTAACCGATCTCAGAATCATTGCTCTGCTGCAAAAGCGGGATGAAGCGGCATTATCCCTGCTGGAACAAACCTACGGCGTGCTCTGCCGCAGCGTTGCCTGTGAGATGCTCGGCAGCAGGGAGGATGCGGAGGAGTGCGTCAATGACGCGCTGATGAAGCTCTGGGAAAGCGTGCCGCCTTTGAAGCCCGACTGTCTGCGCGCATATTTTGTCACGCTGACGCGGCGTGCGGCGATCGGCCGTTACCGCAGTCTAACAGCGCAGCGGCGCGGCGGACGTACCGGCGGACAGTTTGCCGAAGCTCTCGACGAGCTCTCCGATACGCTTGTCTCTTCGGAACAGGTCGAGCAGCAGGTGGAGCAGCGGCAGCTGCAAGCGGCAATCGAGCGTTTTCTCGCCTCGCTTCCGCCGCAGCAGCGCACTGTATTCATGCAGCGGTACTGGCTTTCGGATCCGGTCAAAACCGTTGCGAAGTCGCATGGCATGAGCATCGGCAAGGTCAAGATGATGCTGATGCGCACACGCAGAAAGTTGCAGGCTTTTCTGCAAGAGGAGGGATTATTATGAAGATGAATCCGATGGATTTCATGGAAACGCTCGGAGAAGTCCGGGAGACATATGTGGAAGAAGTGCTGGATGCAAAGGAAGGCAGAGGAATGGTCAGACAACGGCAACGCTGGTCGCTGCTGCCCGCATTCGGTATCCTCTGCGGCGCGGCGGTCTGCGCGGTCATGGTGTTCGGTATCTGGTCGGTGAAGCATCCGGAAGCGATGCGCAGGACACCGGCAGCAGACTCTGCGGCGAGTTCCGCAGAGCAGGACGCAATGGCATCAGAAGCCGAGCGGTCTTCGACAGAGATCGTACCGGCGGCACAAACAGAGATCATCACGGAGATCGGAACCGCACTGAAAGAGGACGGAGAAACCGGAACAGGAGAAAGAGGCATCATCGCCGAGATCAAAACGGGTACGCTGACGGAAACCGGCTGCACGCTGATTCTTACGAACATTTCTGATACTACACTGTGCTTCGGCAACTGCTGGGAGGTAGCGGACGCAGCAACCGGCAAAGCCCTTACGCCCAATCAAGTGATGGTATGGAACGATCTTGCGTGGGAACTGGACAGCGGTGCTTCGCAGGAGATCACGATCAACTGGCAGCCGTATTACAGTGAATTGCCAAACGGCAGCTATCTGCTCAGGTTCGGTGATGCCGGTATATGGGATATTTCCGTGCCGTTTGAGATCACCGGCGGACAGACTGCGCAGACCGCAACAACCACCGTGACCGGCACCGACACGACGCCGGTTGCCACTACGACAGTCACGACAGTCACCGCTGTCACCTCGGCGGCAGCGCAGCCAAAGGAGAACACAGAGAATACCGGCAGTGTGTCTGTCATTGCATCATTTCGGCTGGATATGGGCTGTCAGCCGGCAAGGCTGACAGAAGAAGAATCCGCAAACGTATATGCGTTGATCGACGCATTGGAGCTGACACCGATCTCGGAGTATGAGGGAAGCCGGCGCGCTTCGGAACTGACCGGCGGATGTTATTATATTGAAACGAACAATGAGACTTGGAAGCTCTGGAATGAGAAACTGATTTATCAGAATGGTCAGTGGTATACCGATGAGGGCGACACCGTCAAGGCGTTCCTCGATGAGGTTATCCGTCTGATCGGCATATATCAGCCGTAACCGCACAAAGAAGCCCCCGTTTCTCCGCGCAGGCAGAGGAACGGGGGCATTTCATTCGGAAGAAGCATCAGAAAAAGGGCCATCTGCTGAGCAGCAGACCGGGGATGACAACGATTGCAAAGAATGCCCAGCTTATGAGCGTAAATACGAGGATAAACCGTTTGCCGTTCTGCGGATATTCGCGCACATAGATACGGTAATTGATGACCGAGGCAAGCGATCCGATGAGGGAGCAAAGTCCTGCCGTATCCGCGCCGTAGATCAGTCCGGCGGCGTTTTCCGTGAAGGGATACAGCACGATGGACGCAGGCACATTGGAAATGATCTGACTGAGTCCGATTGCCCACCAGTATTCATGTCCGGCGACTGCGCGCTGCAACAGATTCGCGATGTGCGGATTGGCTGCGACGGAAGAAGAAAAAACAAAGAAACAGAAGAAGGTGACAATCAGCACATAGTCAACCTTGCGGAACATCTGCCGGTCCACTGCGGCGATCACTGCAAGAACGGTGATGACAGAAAGATACCAAAGCTGTGTCCGCGTCACGATGGTGAGGAGAATCAGCGCGAAAAGCAAAAGGTAAGTAATGCGGAACCGCCGCCGTTCCGGCGTTTGCCGCGGTGCGGTTTCAGCGGCAGAAAACTCGATGGTTTCGTGCAGATTTTTGCGGTACAGCACGCAGACAAACACGATCAGCAGCACCGCAGACATTGCGCAGAGCGGCAGCATATGCAGCATAAACTGCCAGACACTCGTGCCGAACTGCGAGAACAAAAACAGATTTTGCGGGCTGCCGAAGGGCATCAGCAGGGAACCGCGGATTGCCGCGATATTCTCCATGGAGATCACCGGCAGGATGTATTGCTCCTTTTTCCCGGCACGGAAAATCAGGATTGTCAGCGGCACAAAGATCACGAGCGAGACGTCATTCGTCACGAACATGGATGAAAAAAACACGCCGAAAATCAGAAAGAAGGAGATGCTGGCTGTATGCCGGCGTCTGGCACAAAAGCGCACCAGCGGATTCAGGATATGCTCCTGTTTGAATCCTTCCAGCACGCAGAGCATCATCAGCAGTGTACCGAGCGTGCGCCAGTCAATGCCGCGAAGCAGATCCAAAGAGGGCGGCGTGATAAACAGGCTGAGAACTGCCGCGGCTGCCGAAACAGTCAGCATCGGTTCTCTTTTCAGAAATTGCTTGATTTTCTCCATACGGAATCCTTATTATCAGAAGAGATCGGCGGACGTGTGCGTATGCACCTGCCGGAGTGACGGAAAAAAGCACCCGCCGGTTGGCAGGTGCTTGCTGGTTGGGGTGGAAGGATTTGAAAATTCATCCCTCCCAACGTAGCCAGTGCCTTGTATTCAATTCATAGGGAGTATTATAGCACAGACTATGAATTTTGTCAACCCCTTTTCGGAAATTTCTGCATTGGATTATGGAAAAACACGCCCCCAGAGCATTGCTTAATTAGCAAGCTCTGGGGGCGTGTTTTTTGTTTTTTGTGGTATAATTTTCTTAGGCGCTAGCCAAATATCTTTCTTCAAGGAGAAATCACTATGACGAAACGAATTATACCACAAAAAGAAAAAGAACTGGATGTGCTAAACTATATGCACTCCCTATCGCAAAACATCGTATCCATTCCAGAAGTCACAACTGTTTCGGAATGGAATGCCTATTGGCTTAACAATTACTGTGGTAGCATTAAAGATTCGACATACAGCTCATATGAAAGTGCTGTCAATAATCACATTGACAGAGTTCTTGGGAAACGCCCTTTGAAAGAGCTAACAGTCGAGGACGTTCAGCTTTTCATCAATAGCTTAATAATCGGATTGCAGCTTGAAGAAGAAATCACTTCTAAGACAATCAAAAACATTCACGGCATCAAAATGGCGAAGTAACCGCAAACTATGTCGATGATTTCGGCTTTGCAAGTGTTCCTGAATTTCTGACAGAAGCGAAAGAGAATGCCGAAACAGAAACATCACTCCTGACATAATGCCGACAACTGAGCGCACCGAAATTAGTATGATTTCTCCGTCAGGTTGACATACGGCTGAGTATGGCACATTGATTGAGGATAGCTTTTTGTATAATAGTGGTGCTTTGATTAATATTTGATAATTGGCGAGTTTATTAAAAAATCGTATCTATTCAGTCGTCCCCCAAAAATCAGCCTGTTTCCCCAATGTTGAAAGAGAAAAATGAAGATAGAAAAAACGGCTGATTGCCAATTTACAAATAAAGCTATGATATGGTATACTGAAACCGAAGGAAGGTGAATC
>JAZQNP010000097.1:0-67397 GCA_045627405.1 Oscillospiraceae bacterium
GCTGACGGCAAGGCGCATCCGCTGTTCGATGTAGGTAAAGGGAATGTCGCGGATGCGGGTGCCGCGTGTCACACCGAGTGATTCGAGCGCGGTGAGGATCTCGGCTTCGGAGAGTTCCGAGCAGCCTGAGATTTCGATGGAGCGGACATAGGCATTGCTCCAAAAGAGAAAGCCGGCACCGAGCAGAAGACCGAAGAGAATGCCGACGCGCATCCGGTAGGGACGAAGTCTGTGCAGCAGTCCGGTCTGCCGCATCACCGTGATCTGAATATTGTGTTCCTTCGCAAGAGCCGTCAGCGACCGGTGGTCTGCGGTACGGATTTCAGCATAAAACCTGCCGCCCTGCACCTGCTGGTGACGGCAACGGATGCCGGCATCGCGCAGTGCCGAACGGAACGCGGGGAGCATTTTGCCCTCTGCGGAAAAGTGAATCTGTGCAAAGCCGACCGGCATGTCAAAGCCCCCCGTCAAATTCGATTGCCGCGATTTCTCCGCAGATATGCAGCCCGTTCCTGCTGTAATCAGAAGCGGACAGTGCTTTCCCCCAGACTGCAACGCGGTGGTTTCCTGTCTGCATCAGCATAAGCATATCGCTGCATTCGAGCAGCTGACAGCAGCAGTCAATATATAAATCGGTATTTCCGCACAGCTCCATGCGATCCTGAAACAGCGGTAGCTGCCGCATGCGATCATCTCCTTTATTCGGTATCAATTTATGCTGCCGGTTCTGTATCTATGCTGTGTCTGCATACGCATTAGCATAACAAAACGGAGGTGCGCATATGACTGCTGCGAGGAAGATTCCGGCTGTACCGGTTCTGACGCTGCTTCTGCTTGCGGCGATGCTGTTTTTGTCGGGCAATGCCGCAGGCGTGACCGCAATGCTTGCAGACCGCATCCTGCTCTGTCTGCAAACGCTGATTCCGTCGCTGTTTGGGTGCATGGTGCTTTCCAACCTGTTGCAGATGAGCGGAGGCGGAGCATGGCTCGGGAAGCGGCTGCATGTGCTGTCGAAGCGGCTGCATCTTTCCGCGGATGTAACGGGGATATTTATCGTCAGTCAGGTTGCGGGGTATCCGGTCGGCACACTGCTGCTGCGCCGCGCAGCCTCGCAGGGGAAGATTTCCACGGAAGATGCTGCACGCTTTTCGGGTGTCTGCTTCGGCGGGGGACCTGCCTTTCTCGTCGGACTGGCGGGGGTGCAGCTGTTTGGCTCGGCACCGGCGGGCTGGGTCATGCTCTCGGCGTGCATGGTGTCCAATCTGGTGCTGGCACGGATCATCCGTCCGAAAGCCTCGCCTGTACCTGACAGGGAAGAACGGCAGTCTCATACCCTGATAACTGCCGCGTATCTGACAGATGCCGTCGCTTCTGCGGTCGCTGGACTCATGCAGATCTGCGGTATGGTACTGTTTTTTGGCTTGCTGCTATTTTTGGCGGAGCAGCTTCATCTGGACGCGCTGCCGGTGCTGCTTGGCAGCCGTTTCGGCGTTTCTGCGCAGACTGCGCGTGCGGTTCTGACAGCGGCAGCAGATGTCACCCAGCTTCCGGCACTGTTTCGCTGCGGACTGCCGTTTCATGTGCTGTTGCCGCTGACAGCGGGGCTGCTTTCTTTCGGAGGGCTTTGTGTGCATTGTCAATGTCTTGCGGCGTCTGGCGGCACACTGCCTCTGCGGCATCTGATTGCGGTGCGGCTTGCGGCGGCATGCCTGACAGCCTTGCTGACGGCGATTTGCGTGCCGCTGATCCCGTTTTCGGAAACTGCTGCGGCATTTTCTGCCAATGCAGCACTGTCAGAGAGCCGCTCGGTGATCCCCGGTTTACTGATTTTTTTTACCGGATTTCCATTTCTTCTAAAAAAGGACTAGACAAATCGAAAAAAATATGCTATAATGGAGAAAAACAGACAGGGATCTGCAAAGCATCACTCGGATGCGGAACGTGGATGCAGAGCGGCTGTCAGTTGAATGAGGTGACCAAAATGGGACTATTTGATGTATTCTCCAAAGGCGGTAAATACTTTGGAAAGGCAATCGAACCGAAATGCGAGTACTGTGAATTCGGCAAGCGCACGAAGGACGGCGACAAGGTGCTGTGTACCAAGAAAGGCTTGGTTGACGCATCGTTCCACTGTCCGAAGTTTATTTATTCGCCGCTGAAACGAATCCCCGTGAAGCAGATGAACATGGTCGGCTTCTTAGAGGGCGATTACGACGAGAAGAGCGACGATGATGCAAAACCGGAAGAGAAGCCTGCTTCCAAGAAGGCGGGCAGCGCACCGGCACCGGAAAAGAAGGAAGCAAAGCCGGCACCTGCGGCACCTGTTTCCGAGCCTGAGTCTGCACCGGCAGCACCGGTGAACGATCTTGCGGCACTTGCCGCTGCGGCAGATGCAGCGGGCGGTTATGCACCGGATGCAGCCGATGCAGCGCAAGCCGCAGCATCCGGTCTGGCGGATATGTAAAAAGCATCAGCCCGAATGCAGCAGATTCGGGCTGAATTTTTTGCGGAAAACCGCAGCGTACGTTGCGGCAGAGGCGCGTTTTTACCGCGCTTTGCTGATTTTACCGATCAAAATAACGGAGGTGTACGGACAATGCCGACGGACCGTTCGGAGCTGCACCTGACAGTCGGAGCCGTATTCTGCCGCTGTCTGATGTGGTTTCCGGTTTGGATGCTGCTGCTTTCTGTATTGGACGGCGGCGCGAAAAAGCTGCTGCCGTGCTGCGGGATTCTGCTTGCATCGGCATTTCTCACAGCTTTGTGGGCGCGATTCTGGAAGCTGCGCTTTGCGGCATATCCGATGCGTGCGATTGCAGCGGTTTGCATGCTGCTGATTCCGATGCTGTTTGCCGTGCCGTGGGTGCTTTGGCGCATGACGGGCGGCATTATGACTGTGATTTTACCGTCTGCTGTGACGCTGATTTTTCTTGCATGGACAGCGGACGGCGAACCGGACACGCTCTTCTCAGTCAAGATCTATACAGCATTTCTGACGCTTTCTGTGCTGAGTGCGTTACTGCTTGCCGCAGTACAGCTTCCGGTCCCGACGACGCTGCTTTTGACCGTTATTTGTGTGGAATCGTGCGGCTTTTTCCTGCTGCGCAATCAGTTTATGCTGCGCCGCATGGTCAACCGCCGCAGTGTGCGGGAATCCGAGGTTCCGCCGGAGATTCGCCGCGGAAATCTGCTGTTGGCAGTCGGGATCATTCTGCTGCTTATGGGAATTGTACTGTGCCGTGCGCCGTTTTTGCGCCTGCTGGGATGGCTGCGGGAAGTGACGGTTTTGCTTGCGGCAATGCTTCTGCGCGGATTTTCCCGTCTGATCGCGATGCTTGGGGGCAATGCACCCGAAGCGGAGGCGGATCAGGCGCACCCGACCGGTGAGCCGCAGATTCCGGAGACTGCTGCCGGAAATCCATTCTGGCTGCTGATCTGGGTACCGGTGATTCTGATTGCAATTTATATCTGGCGCGTTTTTCTCTCGGAATGGGTATATGATATTCGCGAAGCAATCTCCCTGCTGATACAGCGGCTGCGCAGCAGCCGGCAGCAGGAGACCGGACGGTTGTTGGCACAGAATACAGCGTATACGGATACCGAGACAAGAGAGAAACCGCGGCAGTCAGCGGGCAGATTGCGGAGAAACTGGAAAAAGAAGCTGCGTGCATGGCATAAAATGCCCGGCAGCTGCGAAAAATTCTATGCCGGATACCTGTTGCTGCTGGAAGCACCGGCATGGCGGGAAAATCTGCCGCATGACGCGGACACCGTGCAGGAGATCCGTGGGCAGTGGCAGAGACTTTACGGGAAAGAGCTGGATGCGGTGACGGATGATTTTGAGGTTCATCGCTATGCGGAGAAGCCCTTACCCGAAGACGCGCTTTCGGCAATGGCTGCTGCGTTGGAACGGGCAGCAATACGGTAAAATCCGGATAAAACAAAACGACGGCTCCTGACAAGCCGCCGTTTTGTTTGTTTCATGTCTTGCAACTGTGCATTAAGCCTGCTCAGGTGCGCCCACCGGACAAGTGTCAGCGCAAGCACCGCAGTCGAGACAGGTATTTGCATCAATGACGTACTTGCCGTCACCCTCAGAAATCGCGCCTGCCGGACATGCGTCTGCGCAAGCACCGCACTGGATGCAGGCATCAGAAATAGCATATGCCATCGTTTTGTACCTCCTGTCGGAATTTCGCAGCCGCAATGCGGCTCCGTTGCTTTCATTGTAGCATATTTTTTGAAAAAAGCAAGTCTTTTTTCTTATTTTTTGGAGTTAGCAGCAAGTAATTTTTTTCAAATACTGACCGAATGGATTGCTTTGCCGGCTGAGGATGCAAATAAATCCGCATTTCAGCGCGGTTGTGCATGGTGACGAATTTGTTTGAATAAATGGAAAAGGGTTTGCAACACCTTGACAAAACCGTGAAGATTTGATATAATACAATATTGTAGAGTATTGTGGGAAATTGCTGAACTGATTCAGTGATTTCCGCTCTGAATTATACTCCCGGAGGCGGAATGCCGCCGGATGAAAGGTGGAGAAACCGTGAGAAATCATGCAACAGCCCGGCGCGTGCCTGCTGCACTGGGTGCGCTTATGCTCAGCCCGCTTTGTATATCACAGGCGGGTGTGCTTTGTGCGGCAGAAGAGACGGACGATCTGACGCTTACCGCAGCATCAGCCGAAGACGATTCGCTCTATGTGCTGGAATATGAAAAGGAAACCGGTTACAGCGATTACTATGACCGGTATATCGGTGATACCCGACCGGACACGGCAATCGAAATCAGCGGCGACGGCTATTCTTCCGCTGAGAACGGCACGTTTTCTGTCGGCAGTATCGGCGGAAAGAGCGGCGTGCTGCTCTGGGAGTCTGCCGAGGGTGAGCTGACCTATACCTTTGAAGTGCCGGAGACGGGTATCTACTCGGTGCAGATTTCTTATTATGCGATGGAATCCTCTTCAAATCAGGTGGAGCTGAGCATGCTGCTTGACGGGGATTTGCCATTTGAGTCTGCATCGCGCATCTGCCTGAACAAGATTTTTGTCAACAAGACTGAGATCAAGAAGGATTCTCGCGGCAACGAGGTGCGCCCGTCGCAGATCGAGCAGCCGGCATGGCAGACAAAATACATATACGATGAAGACGGTCTGTTCAATGATCCGCTGATTTTCTATCTGACTGAGGGTAAGCATGAACTGACGTTCAGCGGCATAAAGGCGAATATCGGCATTGAATCTCTCCAATTCTGTCAGCCGGAAGGTACCGCAGCATATCAGGCACCGGACAGCAGTGCGCTGAATGCGACGCCCTCTACGCTTTACCGCATTGAGGGAGAGGCGGCTGCATATAAATCCTCGTCTACACTGTATCCCGGTTACGATAACAACTATTATACTGTGTCGCCCTCCGACCCTGTCAAGATGGTATACAATACCATCGGCGGCGCGAACTGGGATCAGGCAGGTTCTACGATTACATGGGAAATTCCGGCAGATGCGCTGAAAGGCGACGGCTGGTATAAGATCGGCATTAAGGCGCGTCAGGATGTCATGCGCGGATTTTACTCCAACCGCCGCGTTCTGGTGGACGGCGTGCTGCAAAATGATGCGTTCAATCAGGTGAAGTTTTATTATGATACGGATTGGAGCGTGACACCGGTCACGACAGACAGCGGCGACTACGCCTATGTGTATCTGACTGCTGGCGAAGCGCATACACTCACGCTGGAAGCGATGCCCGGAGAGATCGGTGAGTCCATGCGCAGACTGGAAAGTGTTGTCACGGATCTCAATACCTGCTATAAGCAGATTCTGATGATCACCGGTCCGAATCCGGATAAGTACAATGATTATTATGTAGAAGAGAGCATTCCGACGCTGATTGATGATTTCAAGCGGCTCTCTGCGGAGCTGAAAGCTGCACAGAACGGCATTGAGGAGCTGTCCGGAACGCTTGGCTCTGAGGCTGCTGCACTGCAAAGAATGTATGTCATTTTGGATAAGTGCATTGACAAGCCGAGCCGGATCCCGAATTATGTATCGCAGATCAAGGATAATATCTCCACCATTTCCACGTTCATCTGTGATTATCGTGATCAGCCTCTGGAAATCGACTACATTGAGCTTGCCTCCGCGGATCAGGAATTCACCTCACTGAAAGCAAATTTCTTCAAGCAGTTCTCATTCCGTTTCAAGGCATTTGTCGGTTCGTTTACCGAGGATTATACCAACCTTTCTGATATTGACGCCGATGCAGGCGATGTGATCACTGTCTGGGTCAACCTCGGCCGTGATCAGGCACTCGTGGTCAAGGAACTGGTCGAAAATGAGTTCCAGCAGCTGTATCCGGATATTCCGATCTCCGTGAACCTTGTTGTCGGCGGTGTTGTGGAAGCGACACTTGCAGGAAAGGGTCCGGACGTCGCGCTGTTCCTCGGCGGCGAGTTCCCTGTCAACCTTGCCTGCCGCGGACTTCTGGTCGATATGACAGAGTTTTCCGATTACAGTGATGTGACACAGAATTATCAGAAGGATGCGACCGTGCTCTATCAATATGACGGCGGCGTGTACGGCATCCCGCTGACACAGAACTGGACCATGATGTTCTATCGTACCGATATTCTTACAGAGCTTGGATATACCGAGCTGCCGCGCACTTGGGACGATATGATCGACATGCTTCCGGGTCTCCAAAGAAACCATCTCGGCATGGGTCTGATCCTGCCCTCCACCAATGTGGCAGCCGCAACCGAAGCAGGACATACATTTGCCTCTCTGATTCTGCAATCCGGTCTGAACTATTACAATGAGGAGCAGACCAGAACACAGTTTGATTCCGTCACATCCATCCAGTGCTTTGAAAAGTGGACGGATTTTTACAGAGATTATAAGTTCAGTCAGACATACGATGCATACAGCTATTTCCGTACCGGTCAATATCCGATCGTGATTGCGAATTACAGCTTCTATAATCAGCTTTCTGTTGCAGCACCGGAGATCAAAGGTCTTTGGGACTATACTGTTATGCCCGGAACGGTCGGTTCGGACGGCACACTCAATCACGCCTCCAATTCCGGCGGCTCCGGCGCGGTGATCTTTAACAAGGTGAAGGACAAGGAAGCTGCATGGACGTTTGTCAAGTGGTTCTGCTCGACAGAGGTGCAGACCGAATACGGTCAGGATCTGGAAGGTCTGCTCGGTCAGATGGGCAGATATGAGGCTGCGAATGTCGAGGCACTTCGTCAGCTCAACTGGTCCAGTGCCGAACTGAATCTGCTGCTGGCACAGTGGGATTCCTTGATCGAGATTCCGATTCTGCCGTCTTCCTATGCAGTCACGAGAAACATCATGAATGCGTTCCGTGAAACGGTCAATTCCAATGAGAATCCGCGTGATACACTGATGTATTACAACAGCGACATGAATGATGAGATCCAGAGAAAACGTGAAAATCTCGGACTCGATTAAACAGCCGAAAAAGGAGGGTACCCGTCTTGGAAAAGGTTTTGGATAAGGAACAGATCGGTGTCAAAACCAAACAGGAGCAACGGCGCCTGATTTGGCTGCAAATGAAGCAAAATAAGGAAGCATATCTGATGATGCTGCCGTTTATGCTCGTGTTCCTGATTTTTACGATCATCCCTGTTGTCATGTCGCTGCCGATCGGTCTGACCGACTTTGACATGGTAAAATACCCGCCGACATGGGTGGGACTCAGTAACTTTTACAATCTATTCCTCAATGACAGTGTTTTCGTCAAGGCAATCCGCGTCACGCTGGTGTTTGCAGTGTTCACAGGTCCGCTCAGTTATTTCCTGAGCTTCATGCTGGCTTGGCTCATCAATGAGCTGAACAATGCGCTGAAAGTCATTTTCACACTGATTTTCTATGCACCTTCCATGGCGTCCGGTGTGTATGCCGTCTGGCAGCTTATTTTCAGCGGCGACAGCTACGGCATTGCGAATTCCACGCTGATGAATCTCGGCATTACGACCTCTGCGATCCAGTGGCTGACCGATTCTACATACATTCTGACGGTTGTCATTATTGTACAGCTTTGGGTTTCGATGGGTGCCGGCTTCCTGGCGATGCGTGCAGGCTTCCAGAATATTGACAAGAGTCAGTATGAAGCGGGTGCGATCGAGGGCATCAAGAACCGCTGGCAGGAGCTGATTTACATTACAATCCCCGGCATGGGACCGTCTCTGATGTTCGCGGCGATCATGCAGATCGTTTCCTCGTTTACCGCTGACATTGTTGCGCGCAATTTGGTCGGTTTTCCGAGTACGGACTATGCCGCCCACACGATCATGACCCATGCGTTTGACTATGGCTGGATCCGTTACGAAATGGGCTATGCGTCTGCGATCTGTATGGTTCTGTTTATTGCAATGTATCTCATCAATAAACTCATCAGCGGATTGCTCGGCAAATATATGGATTAAGGAGGGCAGAGAAGAATGGCAAAAGATCCCAAAAAGCTCAAAGCGTCTAATAAACGCGCCGGGCGCAAGATCGGCGGCTCGATTGCAATATTCATCTTCCTGCTGCTTCTTGGTGCATTCATGGTGCTTCCGATCTGGCTGATGGTTGTCAACTCGATCAAGCCGGTCAATGAAATGTTCATTTTCCCGCCGAAGTGGTATACGTTGAATCCGACATTTGACAACTTCAAGGATACCTACCGTGTTCTCGGACAAATGTGGGTTCCGTTCTCCCGTTATGTATTTAACTCGGCATTCGTTACGATCTGCGTAACCGTGCTGCAATGTATCTTTGCGTCTATGGCAGCATTCTGTCTCTCCAAGGTTAAATTTCCCGGCAATAAGCTGATCAATGCGATCATTGTTCTGGCACTGCTTTATAACAGCAATGTTATTTATCTGATGCAGTACATGGTCATGGCGGAGCTGCATATGATCAACAGAATGGTCGCGCTGATTCTTCCGGCAGTTGCATCTTCGATGGGTCTGTATCTGATGCGTCAGAGTATGCTGTCTGTTCCGGATGCGATGATTGAAGCGGCAAAGGTTGACGGTGCAAATCTGTTTACGATCTGCTGGCGGATCGTCATGCCGAACCAGAAGCCTGCGCTGATGACCATGGCAATCTTTGCCTTCCAGGGTGCATGGAATATCACAGGCGGCAGCGTGGTATATGATGAATCGCTCAAAACGCTTCCGACAGTCATTCAGCAGGCTGCCTCTGCCGGTATTTCCCGACAGGGTGTCACGATGGCAGCGGCGGTCATCCTCTTTGTTCCGCCGGTTCTCTTCTTTGTGCTGGCACAGAGTCAGGTCATGGAGACCATGGCACACTCCGGCATCAAGGATTAAGAAGCATTCCGGCGAATAAAACAGAAAGGGTGATACATGTGAAGAAACACACAGCCCGCCTGCTGCGGCGGATGACGACTGCCGGCATCGCACTTCTCTCGGCGGTATCGTCTATGTCGCTGACGGCATCGGCGGATGAGCCGTATGATGTATACAATTATAACTATCTGGGCGAAGCAGTTCCGTCGCAGGCGGGCTATCTTGCCGAGCGTTCTGTATCCGGACTGGATCTCGGAACAACTGCGCTGAGTGCGCCGAGCGATATTTTTAAGGACGCAGAAGATTACTTTTATCTGGTGGATTCGGGTAATAACCGTATTCTGAAAATTGACAGTGAGTTTACGGAGGTTGTCAAGACTTACCGTTCGTTCACCATGCCGGACGGTTCGACGACCTCGCTCAAAAACCCGAAGGGCGTGTATGTGTCTCCGGATACCGGACTCATCTATATCGCGGACAATGAGAATGCGCGTGCGCTGATCGTCGATCAGGATGCAAACGTGGTGCAGGAGATCACAAAGCCGGAATCGACCGTCTACGATCAGGAACTGACCTTCCTGCCGCAGAAGATTCTCTGTGACAATGCGGGCAATGTTTACATCGTACTGAACAACACGACCAAGGGTGCCGCGATGTTTGATGACGAGGGCGCATTTATTGGCTACTACGGCGCAAACAGTGTCGCACAGACCGCAGCGGTCATCGCAAATCACTTCTGGAATGCGATTGCATCCGAGCAGGAAAAGAGCTACCGCGCAAGAAGCACGCCGACCGCATTTGATAATTTTGACATTGACAGTGTCAAGGGCTTTATTTACACTTCGACATCCTCCGGCAGCAGTGATACCGATATTATCAAGAAGGTCAATCCCGAGGGCTACAATCTGTTTGATTATATGTCCGACGCTGTGTGGGGCGATTTGTTCTCCACATGGTATTCCGGCACCACCTATAAGACCAAGATCGTAGACATTGACATCGGTGATGACGGCTCGATCAACTGTCTGGATGCGACCACAGGCCGTGTGTTCCAGTATGATAAGGAAGCAACGCTGCTCTTTATCATGGGTGCAATCGGAGATCAGGTCGGCGCATTCACCGCAGGTAATGTTGCCGCAGTGGAAACAAAAGGCGAAAACTGCGAGAATGTCTATGTTCTGGATTCCTCCAAGGGAACGGTCACGATTTTCGGTCAGACGGTGTTTGGTCAGATTGTGCATGAGGCAACCGCACTTTACAACGGCGGCTATTATGAAGAAGCCTTGGATCCGTGGCTGGAAGTTTTGAAGCGTGACGGTAACTACCGCAGAGCCTATGTCGGTCTTGCCAGCGCATATTACAACATGGGTCAGTATCAGGAAGCCATGAAATACGCGAAGAAGGCAGACGCATCGGGACGCTATAACAGAGCGTTTGAGCGTTACCGTTCGGAGTGGCTCCGTGACAATCTGACATGGATTCTGATTGTGATTGTTGTGCTTGTGATCGGCATCTGGATTCTCAAACGGGTGCTGCGAAAGCGCAAACAGAAGGCGTTGGAAACGGCAACCGCACCTGCACGGGCGGAAACGAAACCGGCAGAGGCGACGAAAGAGACAGCAGATGAAATACCCGATGCAGCAGAAGAGACCGCTGAAACGGCAGAAGACGATGCTGCAAGCAATGATCAGGCGTAAGGAGGTGCGGCACTTATGATGGATTTGACACAGCCCCAGTGGGTAAAACATGTTCTTTTTCACCCGTTTGAAGGCTTTGAAGATCTTCGTTGGAAAAAGGGCGGCACGCTCAAATACACGGTGATCATCATAATCGCACTGTTCTTTGGCTTGATTGCGATTGACCGCTGGTGCGGCTTCCAGTTCCGGCCGCTGCCGGATGCGCAGTTCAGTGTGGTACCGTATATCATGCGCAGTGTGGTATACTTCCTTGCGTGGGTTGTCGGCAACTGGGCGATCTGCACGCTGCTTGACGGCGAAGGCTCGATGAAGAACATCTGCATTTACAGCTCTTATGCGTTGATTCCGTATATCGGTCAGATGTTCGCACAGGTGATTTTGTCGCATATTCTCGTGCAGGCAGAGGCAGTGTTCTTCATGACGGTCTACTATGTCGGAATCATCTGGACCGTCGTGCTGCTGTTCAGTGCGATCAAAGCAGTGCATCAGTATACCTTTACAAAAACAGTGGTTGCGATTGTACTGACAATCGTTGCAATGCTGGTGATCTTGTTCCTGGCAGTGCTGTTCCTCAGCCTGTTCCAGAAGGTTTATGTATTCTTCTATTCCCTGTATACAGAGATTCTGTATCGGGTGAGAGTGTAAGGCGGTGAGAAACATGCAGAAGAAGAAAATGAAATTTTTGAGCTGTGTGCTTGCCTCCGCCATGATGCTGACATCAACGCTCTACTCTGTTCCGGTATTTGCCGACGGGGAAGAAGATACCGGTGCTGCCGATACCGCAGCCGCATCGGAGGATACCGAATCGGAAGATGCATCGGATGAAGAGGTGTGGGTTGACCGTACCGAGGAAGATGTCTTTGCGAAGATGAAGATTGTAGCAGAGAACGCCAATCTGGAATTCTGGGCATGGGACGAATCCAAGGTGGACGAGAGCAATGATGAGAAGCCGGAAGATGTATTCGCGCTTGTGAACAAGAAAAACGGCTATATCTGGTGGAGTTCTCCGATCAACGCAGGCGGCGATTCGATTGCAACGCCGGTTCTGATCAATGAGCTGAATTCGGCAATGGTGCTTACCGCAGCGCAGATTGAGGATCGTTCCACGAGCAATATGCGTTCGGGTGATTCTGCAAAGGTGGGGCTGACTTACAAGGCAGTCACAGACGGTGTGCAGGTGGAATATTTTTACCGCAAGTTCGGCATTAAGATTCCGGTGACTTATACGCTCGGTGAAGATTATTTGCAGGTTTCTGTCAAGACGACAGAGATTTCCGAGAAGTATGATGCTTCTGCGGAGGAGCCGATTCTGTCACAGCAGCTTTCGTTCCTCAACAGCTTCGGCGCAGCAGACAGTAAGGAAGAGGGCTATTTTATCGTTCCGGACGGCAGCGGTGCCATCATCAATTTCAACAATGAAAAATATGCGGCAAAGGCATACAGTCAGTTGATTTACGATGTGGATACCACGGCAGTTCCGAAGACAAAAGGCTCAGTTGTCGAGGGCGTCTCGCTCCCGATGTACGGCATTGTCAAGGGTGAAAATGCAATGCTTGCAGTGGCGACACAGGGCGACGGCAGCTGCTATATCTGTTCGGATGTCAGCGGCACGGGTCAGTCCAACACCGAGTATAACCGTTGCTATTTCAAGTTTTTGCTGCGCAGCTCTGACCAGTATTATCTGGGCAGTGACCTGACGAACCCGCTGGATGTCTATGAAAAGACACTTGCGGACCGTTCTCTCGAAGTACGGTATTATCCGCTCTGCACATCGGATGAAGTCAACGCAGACGGCGGAGAGACGCTGGACTATGTTGACGTTGCAGCGAGGTACCGTCAGTATCTGCTTGAAGATGCAAATGTGCCGACCACTGCGCAGGCAGATTCGTCCAAACTTTATGTAGATCTGTACGGCGGCTGTGAAAAGCAGAAGAACGTGCTGGGCTTCCCTGTCTTCATGAAGACATCCATGACTTCATACAGTGAAATGCAGGAGATTCTGGAACAGATGAAAGCGGCAGGCGCAGACGAGATGGTTGTCGCGCTGAACAACTGGACATCTGCGGGAATCAGTGGCAAGGTGGATTATAAGGCGAAGGCGTCGGGAACGCTCGGCGGCAAGTCTGATTTCAATGATCTGACCGCTTACATGGACAGCAGCAGCATTCAATGGTATCCGACCGTGAATAACAGCGCGTATTATTCAGGTCAGGGCTATTGGTCGCTGACGGATACGGCAATTCGCGTGTCCGGTTCGTTTGCCCGCATCGTGGACTATGAGCGTGCATACGGCGTCCCTTACGGCGAGAAGAAAACGATGTCGCTGCTTTCACCGGCGACGTTCCCGGAGCTGTATGAGAAGCTCGTGAAGAATTACAGCAAGGCAGGACTGCATTCCGTGAGCATCGGTGTCATGTCATCGACGCTGTACGGCGATTACGGCAAGAAATCCGGCACTGCGCGCGATACGGCAAAGCAGTATATCGTGGACAGTCTGGCACAGATGCAGAACAGTGATTTCTCGGTTCTGTCCGAGGATCCGAACGCATATGTGCTGCCGTACACCGATACGATTACGGATATTCCGCTTTATTCCAGCGGATTCAATATCTTTGACGGCGACATTCCGCTGTATCAGCTTGTGATGCACGGTGTCATTCCGTATTCGACCAAGGCTGTCAACGGCAGTGCCGATGCGGAGCGTCTGGTGATGCTTGCGGTTGCAGCGGGCAGCAATCTGCATTTTGACATGCTGTATGCTGAGACCAGCGAGCTGAAAGATACGGATTTCGATGTGTATTATTATGCGTATTATGAATACTGGGTCAGAAATGCAGCACAGTATTATCTGTTTGCAAAAGATATTCTGGCGGCATCGAGCGATTCGTATATCATCAGTTATGTTGAAGAAGACGGCATCATTACGACAGAATATGCAAACGGCGTGAAGACGGTTGTCGATCTGAACGAGTGTTCCGTCACGATGAACGGTGAAACACGGTATCTGAAAGATTATGTAGAGGAAGGAGCTGTGGTTTTTGAATGAAAATTCCTTATGAACGCAGAAAGTCCCTCTACGGTTACGGCTTTATTCTGATCTGGGCAATCGGTACGATCCTGTGGTTCTTGAAGCCGCTGATTGAATCGTTCTGCTATTGCTTCATGGACAACGCAACGCTGAAACCGGACATCGGCGGCATGAACAAGGTCTGGCTTTCGTTCAGCGGAGGCGAGTGGCTTGCAAACTTCAAGTATGCGTTTGCGGCTGACCCGTCATACAAGCAGCTGCTGGTATCGGTGTTGAAGGATACGGCGATCACAACCCCGATGATTCTGATTTTCTCTCTGTTCATCGCGGTGATTCTGAATCAGGAATTCAAGGGCAGAGGATTTGCGCGTGCAATCTTCTTCCTTCCGGTTATCATTGCGACCGGTCCTGTGTACAACATCATCAACGGCGACATTGCCAGCACAGGCGCAGACAGCGGCGCACAGTTCTCCACTCTGTTTGAGACGGACATCGTCGATGAGCTGCTGGAATTCCTAGGCGTTATGAACATCAGCGAGACACTCAGTACCTATATCAATACGGTGACGACCAATATCTTCGGTCTTGTGTGGAGTTCGGGTATCCAGATTCTGATTTTCCTTGCGGCTCTGCAAAACATTCCGGTTTCCGCAAAGGAAGCAGCCTCGATGGAGGGGGCGACCTCGTGGGAGTATTTCTGGAAGATCACCTTGCCGTATGTCAGCCCGATGATTCTTGCAAACTTCATCTACACGGTCATCGACTCGTTCACAAAATCCGACAATCAGGTCATGCTGCGCGTTCTTGCAAAGCAGCTCGACTGGGATTACGCATACGCCGCAGCGATGGCATGGAGCTATTTTGCGATTGTTATGATCGTCGTCGGAATCATCGTTGCGATTGTGAACAAATTTATCTTCTACGAAGTAGAATAAAAGGGGGTGCAGAATATGGAAAATAAGAAAAACAACACCCCTGAGGAGCTGCTGGATGCCGCCGAGAATACGGCAGAGGCAGTGACCGAAGCTGCGGAGGAGACGTTTGATGCAGCAGAAGCGGTTCATGTCTCGCTGTCCGATCCGGATCATCCGGTTGCAAGCTATGTGCCTGACTGCGCCAAGCCCGATGTACACGAAGAGCACGATGTCGGTGAGGGTATGTCACCGAAAGAAGCGATGAAGATTCGGATGCAGAGTATGAACAAGCAGGAGCTTGCCTATCTGCGCCGCAAACGCATATATGAAAAGTGCTGGCCGGTCTTCCGTTTTCTGATTCTGTTCGGTCTGGGCTTTGTCATTCTGACGCCGCTGATTTTCATGATTTCATACGCATTCCGTGAGAATAAGGATATGAATGATCCGACCGTCATGTGGATTCCGCGTCATCTGACGCTTCATATCATGAAGCAGACCATTGATGCAATGGGACTGACACAGGCGAAGAACAATCCGCTGATCAATACGCTGATTCTGAACATCGGCTGTTCGCTGTGTCAGGTTGTGACCTGCGCGATCACCGGCTACGGCTTTGCGAGATTTAAGTTCAAGGGCAGAAATCTGCTGTTTGGGATTGTCGTTCTGCAAATTCTCGTTCCGACGCAGATCATTTCGATTCCGCTGTACACGACATTCCGTAATTTCCTGTTCGGAACAGTCAATCTGATTGACAACATGCTGGTCATGTATCTGCCGGCACTGACAGCGAACGGCATCCGTTCCGGACTGATGATCTTCATTTTCCGGCAGTTCTTCCGCGGCTTGCCGAAGGAACTGGAAGATGCGGCATATCTCGACGGCTGCGGCCCGTTCAAGACCTTCTTGCAGGTCATGGTACCGAATGCGTCGTCCTCGTTCCTGACGGTTTTCCTGTTCTCGATTGTCTGGTACTGGAACGATTATTATGTAGCGAGTGCGTTCTTCACGAATACGAAGACCATTTCGCTTGTGCTGAAAAACCTGGACAGCACGCTGAACATCGCCATCTTCAATAACGCAAACGCAAACATCAGTGCGCGTGAGAAGATTGTCTGGCTGGAAGCTGCCTGTCTCATTTCGATCACACCGATGCTGATTCTCTATGCATGCCTCCAAAAGCATTTCACAGAGGGTATTGAGCGTTCCGGTCTGGTCGGATAATCTGCAAAACAAAACGCCAAGAGGATTTTGCCTCTTGGCGTTTGTCACAGGAAAAGGGGGATGTGAATATGCCTTTACAGTTGATTGAGGGAGATATTACAACGATACACTGCGATGCGATTGTCAATGCCGCGAATGAAACACTGCTGGGCGGCGGCGGTGTGGATGGTGCGATTCACCGCGTGGCGGGAGCGGAGCTGCTTGCAGAGTGTCGAACACTCGGTGGATGCAAAACCGGTGAAGCAAAGCTGACCGGAGGATACGCGCTGCCTTGTAAATATGTTATTCACACTGTCGGTCCGATCTGGCAGGGCGGAAATATGGGAGAAGAGAAGCTGCTGACTGCATGTTATGCCAACAGTCTTGCGCTGGCAGCGGAACGCGGTTGTGAAAGTGTCGCATTTCCGCTGATTTCCTCCGGTGCATACGGTTATCCGGCAATGGCAGCAAAACGGGTTGCAAAGCAGGTAATCACAGACTTTCTGCAAACACATGAGATGCTGGTATATCTGGTTTTTTATGACAAAAAAGGGCAGCAGGCGCAGTATCCGGAATTGGAACGCATGCTGCTTTGGAAAGCAGCAGCGGCAGCGCAGATGAATGCAGCAGAAAAGAAACCGAGGCGGGGACTGCTGCACAGCTTACACAATTCCGTTTGCCGCGATGAAATAAAGGATGCGTCAGCAGAGCAGTATGCAGTACAGGAGGAAGCGGCTCCATCTTGTGCAGAGGCAGCATTTGCGCCGGCAGCATCGCTTACCGATGCACTGAACGGGATTGACGAGAGCTTCACGGAGATGCTGCTGCGCAAGATTGACGAGCGCGGCATGACGGATGCGGAGTGCTACAAAAAGGCGAATATTGACCGGAAGCTCTTCTCGAAGATTCGCAGTGATGTGCATTACCGTCCGAAGAAGGTGACAGCGATTGCGTTTGCACTTGCACTGGAACTCGACTATGCCGAGACGGAGGAGCTGCTGCGAAAAGCGGGCTATGCGCTGTCCAACAGCAGCAAATTCGATATTATCGTGACCTATTACATCCAGAAAGGCGTGTATAACGTCTTTGAAATCAACGAAGCACTGTTCGCATTCGATCAGCTTCTGATCGGCGCATAACCGCTGAATATCTTCCGGACTTGCAATTTGTCTCCGCATGTGCTATAATGAAGATACTTATTATGCAGGAGGAATCAGAAATGCTCGAAGCACTGCTGCAATTTGTGGTAAAGCTGCTGCCAAAGCCGCTCAAAAATCTCTGGGAGAAATATGAGAGCGTCTGGCGGTACTGTTATTACGGCGCATGGACAACGCTGCTTTCGATTGTCACAAAGCTGATCGGAAAATGGCTGTTCGGGCTGGCAGGGTATTCGCTCTCCGAAAACCCGCTTGCCAACGGCATCAATACGACGATCTCGTGGGCCATCTGTGTGACATTTGCGTTTGTTGTCAATAAGAAATATGTATTCCACAGCAAGACAACCGAGCGTCGGGATCTGATGCACGAGGTGTTGACTTTTTACGGCGCACGCGTCGTGAGCTATTTTCTGGAAGTCGGTTTGATGGAACTGCCGGTGATTTTCCACTGGGGAGATACCGGATATATCGTCATGACGATTGCCTCACAGTTCATCATTCTTGCGATCAATTATGTGTTCAGCAAGCTGGTTGTGTTTCGCAAGCGCGATCCGAAAGAAGAAAAGCAGGCAGAGACATAAAAAATCCGCCGGAATGGTTCCATTCCGGCGGATTTTTTACATTTGGTGCATCACCGCTGTTCACAGATCAGCTTCATTGCCGTCCGCTCCTCACCGTTGATCTTGATGCTGGCAAATGCAGGCACACAGACCAGATCAACACCGATCGGTGCCAGGTATCCGCGTGCGATTGCGATTGCTTTGATTGCCTGATTGGCTGCGCCTGCACCGACAGCCTGGATTTCCACACTGTGCTGAGCGCGTACCACACCGGCGATCGCACCGGCAACGGAATTCGGGGCAGAGTGGGACGATACTTTTAATACTTCCATAACTTCCTCCTTGAAAAAAACACAAAATAAAGAATTTGCGTGCAAGTGTCCCGAATAACCTGCATTTTGAGTATAACACTTCTGAGGAAAAATGTCAATAGTTGCGTGAAAAATTTGTGCAATTTCTTATAAATACGCGCTCGATTTTAGAAGAAACGCCGGTTTTGGAATTGAGTTCAATACACACGCCGTTGAGGATACAGGGGGGATTTCCTTCGGTGAACTGCACAGGCATATGATATTTCTGTTTTTTCACAGCCTGCTCGATATTCACGCCGAGGACCGATTCAGCCGGACCGACCATCCCGACATCCGTCAGGTAGGCAGTGTGACTGCAAAGAATCTCCTCGTCTGCGGTCTGTACATGGGTGTGCGTACCGATGACCGCGGACACTCTGCCGGCAAGATACCAGCCCATGGCGCGTTTTTCCGCCGTTGCTTCCGCATGAAAATCCAGCAGGATATTCGGTGTGTGCAGCTCTGAGAGCAGGCTGTCGATCACCGAAAACGGATTATCCAGAGCATCCATGAAGACGGTCCCCATCAGATTGATGACAGCGAGCGAATACGCACCGCAGTCGAGGACAAAAACACCGCTGCCGGGCGCACCCGCAGGATAGTTTGCCGGCCGCAGGATGCGGGGCTGTTCTTCAAAGAGAGATTCACATTTCCGGCGGAAGCAGTGATTTCCGGTTGTGATGACGTCAGCGCCGCCTGCAAAGAGCTGTGCCGCCGATTCGGGTGTAATCCCGTTCCCTTTTGCGGAATTTTCACCGTTCACAATAACAAGATCGGCACCGTACTGTTGTTTCAGCTTCGGTGCCAGTTGCCGGAAGCAGGCAGTTCCTGCTTCGCCGACAACATCTCCAAACATCAGCAGTTTCATACGCAGTACCGTCAGCCTGTGATATGAAGGACGAACGGCGTTGTAGAGACAGTCGTACCGGTTGTCACAGTTGTGGCTGCTGTTGTTGTGCCGCCTGCTTCTCCGCTGTTCGCACTGCTGAAAATGCCGGTTTCGTCCGTTTCAGCAGGCTGATCTTCTGTGTCGGTATTGGCAGCATCGCTGCCTTCGGCTTCGGGATCACTGTTTTCGGCGGCTTCGGTTGTGACCGGATTGCCGTTTTCATCGGTTTCAGCTTCCACCGGATTACCGTTTTCGTCTGTTTGGACAGCGGTGGTTTCTGTTTGTGCGCGCAGATAATCCCAGTAGTCTGTGGAGACAGTTGCTTCGGTGGACTCCACACCGGATGTGTCAGGGGTGCTCGACGCTTCCTCTGCCGCCGAATTGCGGAGCATGTTCACACAGCCGACGAGGGCGCAGACAACCAGACATGCTGCAATGAGAATATAGATTTCTTTGCGTTCCATAGAGACTCCTTTCCGCATTACGCAGCGGGTGTTATTTGATGTGTTTCTCGCCGCCGTCATGCCGGCGTTCAGAAGCGAGCGGATTGCTGTCGATGGCATCCTGCCGCTGCTGGCTGGCGAGGTGTGTATAGATCTCTGTTGTGGCGATGGACTGATGTCCGAGGATTTCTTTGAGCGTGAGGGTATCCACATGTCCGTGCTGATACATCAAAGTCGCCGCAGTATGGCGGAGCTTATGTGTCGAAAGACCGCGCCCTGCAAGCCCAGCACCTGCAAGCGCATGTTCGATGATCTGCTGTACTCTCCGTTTGCTGATGCGCCTGTGATTCCGGCTCAGAAAAAGGGCATTCGGCTCCTCGGGCGGGTTATCCCGTGCGTGGATATATTCATGCAGTGCCGCAAGGCAGGCGTCATTGAGGTAGACGTAGCGTTCCTTGCTGCCTTTGCCGAGAACGCGCACCTGCCGTTCATAAAAATCCACATCCCCGACATTCATGCCGACCAGCTCACTCAGACGAAATCCGCAGTTGAGAAACAGCGTGACAATACAGTAATCTCTGAGACTATCATGTGAGGGCATTTCTTCGACTGTTTCGAGCATTCGCTGGCTCTCTGCGAGGGTGAGAAAGCGAGGGAGTGCTTTTTTGACAGACGGCAGTTCGAGATTCTGGCAAGGGTCATTTTCGAGTGTGCCTTTTGTTTTTGTGAGATAGCGGTAGAAGCTGCGCACGGCACTGAGCCTTCTTGTGACAGAGCGCGGCGTATTCCCGCGTGTATCGCGCAGATACCGGATGTAGTCATAGAGTGTCGCAACCGTGACCGATTCGACATCGGAGAAAGGGATGTCAGTCAGCAGAATGTCATCTGCTTCATCCGGCGGACGTTTGGTGCATGTGCAGTGCAGCCAGCGCAGGAACATCGCGACATCGCGGTAATATTCGACAACTGTGCGCTGTGCGCGTCCTTTGATGACATCCAGATAGGTCAGGTAATCATTCAGATACATCGGATTTGCACTGCGGTCGATTTCAGCAGACATACCGGCACACACTCCTTTCTGCCTCCTATTATAGCGCATTTTTCCCGGAATTGCAAGTATTTGGCGGGGATTTTCCGAATGTCGGAACGGAGCGCGAATCGTACTTGACAAATCATGGAGAAAAGAGTATAATAAAAGCATCAATTCTTCGGGGTATGTGAAATTCATAATCGACGGTGAGTGCGGTGCCGCAGATCGGTGCCAAACGCAGTCCGTGAGCCTTGACAGAGGCTGAGCCGGTGGGATTCCGGCACCGACGGTAAAGTCCGGATGGGAGAAGATTGATGCGTTCACTGATGCTGAAAGCCTGCCCCGAAGTGTGTTGCTTCGGGGCAGTTTTATTATTTGAGCAGAAAGATGTCGGAGGCGGTTATGACAAACGAAGCGTATATGCGGCACGCGATCGCGCTGGCAGAGCGCGGCAGCGGCTTTGTGAATCCGAATCCGCTGGTCGGAGCGGTGATTGTCAAAGACGGCTGCATCATCGGAGAGGGCTTTCATGAGAAATACGGCACGCCGCATGCAGAGCGCAATGCCCTTTCGCACTGCACAGAGGATCCGGCAGGCGCAGAGATGTATGTCACGCTGGAACCCTGCTGTCACTACGGGAAGAATCCGCCGTGTACCGAAGCGGTGATTGCAGCAGGAATCCGCAGGGTGTATGTCGGTTCAGACGATCCCAATCCGCTGGTCGCTGGGAAAGGTCTGCAAATGCTGCGCGATGCCGGCATTGCGGTGGAAACCGGCATATGCAAAGAAGAATGTGACCGGATCAATCGCATTTTCTTTCACTATATCACCACGAAACTGCCCTACGGGATTTTGAAGACGGCAATGACAGCCGACGGCAAGACTGCAACCCGTACCGGCAAATCGAAATGGATTACAAACGAGCTGTCGAGGGCGCATACGCATGAGATGCGCAAACGCTGCGCAGCGATTCTCTGCGGCATCGGCACAGTGCTGGCAGATGATCCGATGCTCAGCTGCCGTTGTGAGAATCCCAGTCATCCGGTGCGCGTAGTGTGTGACAGCCGTCTGCGCATTCCGCTGCAAAGTAAGCTGGTGCAGACTGCCCGTGAGATTCCGACCTATATTGCAACATGCAGCCGGGATGCAGAGAAAACTGCGGCACTGGAAGCGCACGGCGTGCATGTGCTGATGACAGGCGAGGATGATGACGGTCATGTGGATCTGCGTGCGCTGATGTGCAAACTGGGTGCGATGCAGCTGGACAGTATATTGATCGAGGGCGGGGCGTCACTGCACGAGGCAGCACTGCGTACAGGCATTGTACAGCAGGTGCAGATTTATCTGGCACCGATGCTGTTTGGCGGCGCAGATGCGACACCCGCGATCGGTGGGCGCGGCGTCGCGGAGGTCGCAGAGGCATACCGGCTTTCAGAGCCGGAGATCACGCGTTTCGGCGATGATCTGCTACTGGAATATCAGATGCGGAGGTGACGGCATGTTCACGGGGATCATAGAGGAAATCGGCACCGTGCAGAAGATTCGCATGGGCAGCAGCTCCTGTGTTCTGACGGTCGCAGCAGAAAAAGTACTGGCAGATGTGCATATCGGAGACAGCATTGCGGTCAACGGCACCTGCCTGACGGTCTGTGATTTTCAGGTGCGAAGTTTTTCGGCGGATGTCATGCCTGAAACGATGCGCCGTACAAATCTCGGCAGACTCACGCCGGGCAGTCCGGTCAATCTGGAACGCGCGATGCCGGCGGACGGACGCTTCGGCGGGCATATCGTTTCGGGGCATATAGACGGCACGGGTACGGTGAAATCGCTGAAACGTGAGGACAATGCCGTCTGGGTGACAGTTGCCGCAGATCAGGCGATATTGCGGTATATTGTGGAAAAAGGCTCCGTAGCGATTGACGGCATCAGCCTGACGGTTGCGAAGGTGACAACGCAGTTTTTTGTAGTTTCGGTGATACCGCACACCGGCGCGGAAACGACGCTGCTGACAAGGAAGCCGGGGGATTTTGTCAATCTGGAATGTGACATTGTCGCAAAATATGTGGAGAAGCTGTGCGGCAAACCGCAGCAAGACGGCGTGACCGCAGATTTTCTTGCAGAACACGGGTTTCTGTGATGCTTTGATTCATGATCAATAGGAGTGATAGCAGTATGGAATTTACATTCAACACAATTCCCGAAGCATTGGATGCGCTGCGGGCGGGCAAGCTGATTCTTGTCACGGATGATCCGGATCGCGAAAACGAGGGCGATCTGATCTGTGCGGCGGAATTTGCAACGACAGCGAATGTCAACTTCATGGCGAGCTATGCCAAGGGTCTGATCTGTATGCCGATGGATCAGGCGCATATCCGGAAGCTCGGTCTGCGGCAGATGGTTGCAAATAACACCGATAATCATTCGACGGCGTTCACCGAATCCATCGACCATGTGAAAACGACAACCGGCATTTCCGCGGAAGAGCGCGGATTGACAGCGCGGATGTGCATTGATCCGCATGCCGCACCGGCGGATTTCCGACGCCCCGGACATATGTTTCCGCTGGAAGCGCGGGCAGGCGGTGTCTTGCAGCGCAACGGGCACACCGAGGCAACAGTCGATCTGCTTCGTCTTGCGGGCATGGATCCCTGCGGATTATGCTGCGAGATCATGGCAGATGACGGCACGATGATGCGGATGCCGGAGCTTGCGGCATTTGCAGAGAAGCACGGTCTTGTATTTGTCACAATCAAAGAATTGCAGCGTTACCGCAGACTGCACGACCGTTTTATGGAGCGGGTGTCCTCTGCGCATCTTCCGACGAAATACGGACAGTTTCAGATTCACGGCTATATCAACCGCATTACGGGCAGAGAGCATGTCGCACTGGTGATGGGAGATGTTGCAGACGGTGCGCCGGTGCTGTGCCGTGTGCATTCGGAATGTCTGACCGGTGATGTCTTTGGCTCTTGCCGCTGCGACTGCGGGGAGCAGCTTGCAACGGCAATGCAGCGGATTGCGGCAGAGGGACGCGGTGTATTGGTCTATTTGCGGCAGGAGGGGCGCGGTATCGGACTGCTGAATAAAATCAAGGCATACGATTTGCAGGAACACGGACGCGATACGGTAGAGGCAAATGTGGAGCTTGGCTTTGCGCCGGATCTGCGCGATTACAGTGAGGGCGCGCAGATTCTGAAAGATCTCGGTGCATCGAAGCTGCGCATCATGACGAACAATCCGGAGAAAATATCCGATCTTTCCGAGTACGGCATTGAGATCGTATCACGCGAGCCGATTGAGATCGCGCCGAAATCGGAAAACCGCTTCTATCTGCACACAAAGCAGGAGAAGATGGGGCATATGCTGCATGTCGAAGACGATGAGGTTCTGTGGACTACCGGAGGTTTTCCGGGTTCAAATGAAAATCAATAATATCGAAGGGAGTATTTCAATGAAAGTTTTAGAAGGATTTTACGAAGGCAAGGGCTTGAAGATCGCGATCGTTGCTTCGCGGTTCAATGAGTTCATCACGAATAAGCTGGTCGGCGGTGCGGAGGACTGCCTCCGACGCCACAATGTCGCCGACGATGACATCACGCTCGCATGGGTGCCGGGCGCATTCGAGATTCCGCTTGCGGCAAAAAAGCTCGCACAGAGCGGGAAATATGATGCTGTCATCTGCGTCGGAGCGGTGATCCGCGGCTCGACCTCGCACTATGATTATGTCTGTGCAGAGGTGTCCAAGGGTATCGCATCGGTTTCGCTGGAAACGGGGATTCCGGTGATGTTCGGCGTGCTGACGACCGACACCATCGAGCAGGCGATTGAACGTGCCGGCACCAAAGCGGGCAACAAGGGCTATGACTGCGCACTCGGAGCTTTGGAGCTTGTGCAGCTTCTGCGCAAGGCGGAGCAGGGCTGATGCAAAAGAAGATCATGTTTTTTGACATTGACGGCACATTGATGGAGGATTCTGCCTCACATTATGTGCCGGAAAGCACCGTGACTGCACTGCGGCTTGCGCGGGAAGCGGGCAATCTGCTGTTTGTCAATACCGGCAGACCGGTCATCAATGTCGATGCAGATGTGCGTGTACTCGGCTTTGACGGATACATCTGCGGCTGCGGCACCTATATCGAATGCGACGGACAGGAGTTTTTTTATCATCCGACTGAGCGGCAGATCTGTCTGGATACGGCAAAGCTGGTGCGGGAGTGCGACTGCGCTCCGCTGTATGAGCGGAGAGATGCGTTTTATTTTGATCCGCAGACGCGGGATCTGCCGTTTATCCGCACGATTCGCGACACCTTTCAGATGCAGGAGAAAAATGTCTGGCGCAGTGTGGAGGATGCCGATTTCAGCTTTGACAAATTTGTGATTGCTTATGATGAACAAAGTGATCTGGAACGCTTCAAGCGCGGCATTGAGCAGGATTTTGTGTTTATTGACCGCGGCTGGGGCTTTGCAGAGATGGCACCGCTGGGATACAGCAAGCAGACCGGTATGGAATATGTGCTGGCAAGATACGGCATGACCAAGGCAGATGCCTACGCAATCGGGGACAGTCTCAACGATCTGCCGATGTTTGCGGGTGCAGGGACGTCGATTGCGATGGGAAACGGTACCATGTTGATCCCATATGCAGATTATGTCACAGCAGACTTGTATCACGACGGCGTGTATCAGGCGATGGAACATTTCGGATTTTTCTCAGCCGCAGGAACATGATACTGAGAGGAGGGCGCAGATGGAACATAAGGGAACGGTGACAATCGAAACACCGCGGCTGCTGCTGCGCCGCTTCACGGAAGAGGACATCCGCCCGATGCACCGCAACTGGGCAAATGATCCGGCAGTCACAGAGTATCTGACATGGCAGGCGCATAAGACGGTGTTCAGTACCAAAGCGGTTGTCACAGACTGGATTACGAACTATGCCAGACCGGATTTCTACCAGTGGGCGATTGAGTTGAAGCTGGTGGCTGAACCGGTCGGTACGATTTCTGTGGTTCGCCGCCGTGATGATATTCTGTCTGCGGAACTTGGCTGGTGTCTCGGAAAGCTGTGGTGGGGCAAGGGCATCATGCCGGAAGCGGCAAATGCCGTGATGAAATTTCTGTTTGAAGAGATCGGTGTTCACCGCATTACCGCATGTCATGATGTCAACAATCCGAAATCCGGCAGGGTGATGCAGAAGATCGGCATGTCAAAGGACGGCATCTTGCGTGCAAATGCGCGGAATCATCAGGGTACATATGTCGATATGGTATTTTATTCCATTGTAGCGGAGGATTATTTTGCAGCACACCCGACCGAATCCGTCGCTTCATCTGATTAAAAATGCAGCAGCACTGTGCAAAAAATGCGGAGCTGCTGCATTTGTATGCATGAGATTCACACGGGCATTTCCCTTTCTTTTCACATTTTTCTCCTTGTTTTTCACAAAACAAATTTGCAATAAACAAATTCGGATGGTATCATACAACCATAAAAACAAGGAACACAACCCCCAACCGAATTCTGGAAAGGAAGCGATCTCATGAAAAAGATGACAATGATGACGGCAGCCATGCTGCTGAGCGTAATTCTCGCATTTGCAGCGACCGGATGTACGGCAGATGATTCTGTGCAGAACAATGCAGCGGATCATACGACAGCCGGTGTATCGGAAACGGTCGATTCCGAAGCAGAAACAGAAACCGCAGATGCCTCGGATGCTGCCGAGGCAACCGAGACCGGTTCTTCTGTAAGTACAACGTCCGGAGAAAGCACGGTTGCGTCGGTGGTCAGCTACACCGGCAGCATGGAAAATGTGCTGGATGTCAGCTCGGTGTTCACAGAGCGTGATCTGACGCAGACGGCTGATCTGACCGATGCGCAGTATCTATCCGTGTCGAACGGGCAGATGCTGACTGTTACCGAAGCCGGCGTATTTGTCATCAGCGGCACGGCAGAGGAATGCACAATCATTGTGGATACAGACAGCACGGAGAAGGTACAGCTTGTACTGGACGGCGTGAGCATCACCAACTCTGATTTTCCGGCGATTTATGTAAAGTCGGCTGATAAGGTTTTCATCACAACGACTGACAGCACGAACACATTGTCTGTCACCGGCAGCTTCACCTCTGACGGAGAAAACAATACCGATGCCGTGATCTACTCCACGGATGATCTGGTGCTGAACGGCGTCGGCTCACTGACGATCACTTCTGCATACGGCAACGGCATCTCCGCAAAGGACGATCTGAAAGTGACCGGCGGAACCTATACGATCACGGCAGCAGAGGATGCACTGGAAGCAAATGATTCCATTGCAATCTGCGGCGGCAGCTTTACGATCAAAGCCGGAAAGGACGGCTTCCACTGCGAGAATGATGAAGCCGAAGGTTATATCTACATTGCAGACGGTACACTCAGCATCAGCGCATCCGATGACGGCATTCAGGCGACGACCGTGCTTCGGATTGACGGCGGCACCGTGACGATCAGCGGCTCGGAGGGCATGGAAGCAACTTATGTACAGATCAACGGCGGTACGCTGGACATTACCGCTTTGGATGACGGTATCAACGCAGCGCAAAAGTCTTACAGTGTGGATGCTGCCATTGAAGTCAACGGCGGAGACATTTCCGTGACAATGGGCTCCGGCGACGTAGACGGCTTTGATGCAAACGGTTCCATTTATATCAACGGCGGTACCGTCAGCATTTCCGTCAGTGAGGTCGGCACAGCGGAAGCGTTCGACTTTGACGGATCAGCAGAGCTGAACGGCGGCACCGTTTATGTCAACGGCGAGCAGATCACTGAGATCACGACCGGTATGATGGGCGGCGGCATGATGGGCGGCTTCGGCGGTCAGGGCGGCGGTTTTTCCGACGGCATGGGCAGAGGCGGCTTCGGCGGCAGAAACATGTAATATGAAATAATCCGATTTTTCGGTATGATCCCCCTCTCTATCACAGTACAGGCACACACCGCGCCGGTTTCCGAAAGGACCGGCGCGGTGCTGCTTAGTGATTGATAATAATGAGATTCGTCGGGTTCATGCCCGTCCAGCGCACGATCCAGTTCTCCTCGACGAGAATACGGGTGATGTCACCGACTTCCTCCTCCATCTGGGTCAGCATCATATCCTTCACATAAGGGTGGAAGCGATCGGGCGTGTGTTCGTATGTAATCTGTTTCGTAAGCTCCACTCTGTCCATCGCCGCTTGGTAAAGCTCCTGCGCCAGCGGTTTCAGAATTATGTTCAATTCTGAGTGTTGTGCTTTCGTAAGACTCGGAAAATTCGGTTTGATCTGATCGCCGCATCGGACAGCCAGTCCTTTCTCGATCAACTCGGTACAGACGATCTTGTCATTCTCTGTTTCCGGCTGCCATGTCGGGAGCATGGTCAGAACATTTGCCTGCACGGGAGTCATTCTCTGGTTCTGAATCTGCTCGCTGGGCGTATTGAAGTGAATCCAGTCGCAAAGGATTTCCCCGTGCTCGGTTTCGTAAGATGTCCAGAGCGGCACATAATTATCGCCCTTCGGCGGCAAGAGCTTCTCAACCAAAGTCAGCTCGGCAAAGGGTCCAAGCTTGGGATCCGGGCGATTTTTGCTCAGCTCCTGCTCAATATCACATTCATAGCTGATGGTTGTAGCGATTGCCGTAACGAGCCATTTCAGCGAGTTGACAGGCATATCGCTGCCGTAGAAGCCGATTGCACGGATCTTTTCCTCATTTTCCGCAAAGAAGCTCTTGATCTTTTCGGCAGTTTCTTTCAGCATCGCCGCCTTTGCCTGATAACGCTCCTTAATTGCGCCCTTGGTCTGAATCATCAGATTTGTCAGATAAAACCCGTTCTTTTCGGACAGAAGCTCCCGCTTCACAAGCTCCTTGATCTCGTCCTCCAAATAAGCAGTCGGCACACCGAGCTGTAAGCTGAGCTGCTCCTCGTTCTGTTTCTCGTAATAACATGCCATCATAATATTCTGCTGGATACTGTTCATATAGAAGCCGCGATAATCTCTGATCGGTTCCTGGAACCATGTCCGAATCAGACTGACGGGATTATAGCTGTATTCTCCAAAATTTCTTTCCATTGTAATGCCCTCCTTGATCCGTTTTCTCGATTGGAATAGCAGATATTTCACCATGCTTGATGAAAGTGAAAAGCGCGCTGAAATTTCCTTGACGGAGCATCCTTCAATATAGTATGCGACCATAACACGGCGGTAATTGGAGTTCAGCAGAGACAGCTCTCGCGTAATGAGCATGAACTGTTCGTTCTCCTGTGCCTGCTCTGCAACCCGATCCCAGGAATTGTCCGGAATGGTATCATCCAGCTCGGCAGCATTGAGTCTGTCCTTCTTTCGGTACCAATCTTTGAGGATGTTGTGGGCAGTGCGCCAGACAAACGCGTAAAATGCCTTTTCATCACGCAGATTTTCAATGCTTTCGCACAGCGTCAGCAGGATCTCCTGGGATAAGTCCTCCGATTCCTGGTAAGAGTTTGTGCGTGACAAACAGTACTGAAACACTGCTTTTGACATTTGCGCAATTTTTTCACGTCGTTCATCAAGGTTCATACTCGGCTTTCCTTTCTTTGATTTTAGAAGCTTCTGTTTATATAGTGGTGAAATTTCGGCTTGGTTAGGGCAGAAAAGATTATTATGAAGAAATATGAGAAATAGCAGAAGCCGACAGAAACAGGAACAGGCAGATATTTCGCAATCGAAATGTCTGCCTGTTGTGCTTTTGCTATGCTGTACACAGAACCAGCCGCATCGACCTGCTGAGCAGCAGCACGGTTTTCTCTGCATTAAAATCTATTTTTGTAGTCGCTGAAAGAAAAGGTCCGGAAGATTTTGCAGTTGCCGTTTGGCTCCCGCAGCGCGACGGCGGGCATCGGAATACCGGTATACATTTTTGCTTTGGTGAGGGTATTGATCGCCATATCCTTGAATACCAGCCGGTCACCGATTTGCAGCGGACGCGCAAAGGAATAATCTCCGAATACATCTTCCGGCAGACAGCTTCTGCCGCCGAGACGATAGGTATAGGGCATAACGCCGGGTCTGTCGGCACCGACCAGCGGCGGGCGGTATTGCAGCTCTGTAATATCCGGTGCATGGCACACCGCAGAAGAATCGAGCACGGCGATTTTCATACCGTTTTCGATGAGATCGACAACCGTTGTCACAAAATCGCCGGCTTCCCAGACAATCGCCTCACCGGGTTCAAGATATACCTGCAAGCCATAGGTTTCCTGCAATTTTCTGATGCAGGCTTCCAGCGTATCGAGCTGATAGCCCTCTCTTGTGATGTGGTGTCCGCCGCCGAGATTGATCCACTCCATCTCTGAAAGAAAAGGACCGAACTTTTCAATGACTGCATCGACGAGGTGTTCCAGTGCATCGGCGTTCTGCTCATAGAGCGCGTGAATGTGCAGTCCGTTGATCAGGCTGCGCAGATGCACGGGGAAATTGGCGCGCGTGGTGCCGAGACGGGAATTCGGCGCACAGGGATCAAATTCTTCGAGCTGCTGTGAAAGATATTCCGGATTGATCCGCAGCCCGACGGAGCAGCCGTTTGCGCGGGCAGCAAGGGCATACCGTTGCAGCTGTGTCGGGGAGTTGAAGGTGATATGATCGCAGGTTTTGAGTAGTTCCTCCATTTCATCCGGCAGATATGCAGTTTGTATGATATGGTTTTCGCCGGGGAAATAGAGCTTTGCAAGCTGTGCCTCATAAGCGGAACAGGAAGAGCAGCCGTCAAGATAGCGTGCGATAATGGAATAAAACGGGAAAGATGAGAATGCTTTTTGCGCATAGAGAATTTTACATCCTGTGCGCTTCCGCAGCCCGTCAAGCAATTCCAGATTCTGTTTCAGCTTTTTCTGGTCAATCAGATAACACGGCGTGGGCAAAGCAGATTCAAGCATTTTTATCACATCCTACCTGTTCAAATTTCGTTCATATATTAGTATAGCACATTCTCAGTCTTTTTGCAAGAGGGAATATAGATTTGGCAGAAAAAGAAGCATTTGGATGCAAAGTCTACGCCTTTGCATTTGAAAAGCGACCCGAACCGTATCCTTACAGTTCAGGCCGCTTTATTACCGTTGAAACTGGCTCTGATAGAGCGTTGCATAGAATCCGTTTTTTCTGAGAAGGGAATCATGCGTACCTTGCTCGACGATGTGTCCGTCGCGCATGACGAGAATCAGGTCTGCGCTGCGGATCGTAGAGAGACGGTGTGCGACAATGAATGCGGTACGCCCCTCCATCATGCGGTTGAAAGCGGATTGAATCTTCTGTTCTGTACGCGTATCAATGGACGAGGTTGCTTCATCGAGAATCAGCATAGGCGGAAGCGCGAGCATCAGACGGGCAATGCAGAGCAGCTGCCGCTGTCCTTGGGAGAGTGCGCCGCTTTTATCGCTGATTACCGTATCATAGCCGCTTGGAAGCTGCCGGATGAAGCTGTGCGCATGCGCAGCCTTAGCCGCAGCGATAACCTCTTCATCGGTTGCGTTAGGCATTCCGAAGCGGATATTGTCCCGCACCGTTGCGTGTTTCAGCCAGGTTTCCTGCAAAACCATGCCGATCTGGTCGCGGAGGCTTTCTCTGGTCAGCTGTCTCAGGTCAATCTGATCCAGTAAGATTGCCCCTTTGTTGACGTCATAGAACCGCATAATCAGATTGATGAGTGTGGTTTTGCCGCAGCCGGTCGGACCGACAACGGCGATATGCTGTCCGGGCTTGACGTTCAGATTGCAGTCGGTAATCAGCGGGCGTTCCGGAACGTAAGAGAATGACACATGACTGAACCGGACATTGCCTTCTGCATGGAACAGTGAGATGGCATCATCGGAATTTTCTGTTTCTTCGGGGAGGTCAATCAGCGCGAAGATACGGTCGGCGCAGGCAATGGCATTCTGCAATTCTGTGATGACGCCGGAGATTTCGTTAAACGGCTTGGTGTACTGATTTGCGTAGCTCAGAAAGCAGGACAGTCCGCCGACAGTGATCGTACCGCGGATTGCGGCGAGAGAGCCTGTGAGGGCAACCGCCGCATACACCAGCGCATTGACAAATCGCGTGCAGGGATTGGTCAGAGATGAGAAGAATGTCGCTTTCAGTGCAGCATCGGAGAGACGGTCGTTGCTGTCATCAAATTGCTCCATGATTTTCGCTTCATGCCCGAATGCCTGCACGACTTTCTGTCCCGCGACCGTTTCAGTGATCATTGCCGTCTGTTCCGCCCGCAGAGCCGCCTGTTTGCTGAACATCGCGTAGGTGTGTTTGGCAATAAAAGACGCGACAAACAGCGAGAGCGGCGTCAGCAGGATGACGGTCAGTGTGATGCCCAGGTGGATGGTGAGCATAAAGATCAGCGTGCCGAGGATGGTCAGAATGCCGGTAAAAAGCTGCGTGAATCCGAGCAGCAGACCGTCCGCAAACTGATCGACATCGGAGATCATGCGGCTGACAATGTCTCCGGCGGGCTGTGTGTCGAGATAAGAGAGCGGCAGCCGGGCGAGCTTGCGAAACGCCTGATTCCGGATTCTTGCGACGGCTTCATAGGTAATGCGGTTGTTGAGAATGCTCATGCTCCACTGCAAAACAGCAGTCAGCGCGGCTGAGCTGCCGATAATGATTAGAATTTGCGTCACAGTGGAAAAATCAACATTTCCGGCGGATTCGATGCAGTCGAGCGCATTGCCGATCATGATGGGAATATAGAGCGTCAGCGCGACGGTGACTGCTGCAAGAATGAGTGTAGAAACGATCCATTTCCGGTCGCGTTTCAGATATTGCAGCACGCGGCGGAGGGTGACAAGCTGCGCAGAAGATTGTTTGTTACGCATGGTGAGCATCCTCCTTCTCCTCCGGAAATTGTGACAGATGGATTTCGCGGTAAACCGCGCAGCATTGCAGCAGGGTGTCATGTGTACCGCTGCCGACGAGCTCTCCGTCTTCCAGAACGAGAATCAGATCTGCATGCTGGATGGAAGCCGTGCGCTGGGAAACGACAAATACCGTCGGCTGATAGGGGAGTGTGCGCAGTGCAGAACGCAGCGAAGCGTCAGTTGCGTAATCGAGCGCAGAGGCACTGTCATCGAGAATCAGAAATTCCGGTTCCCGCACAAGGGCTCTTGCGATGGTCAGACGCTGTCGCTGACCGCCGGAAAAATTCTGTCCGCTTTCGGTTACGGGTTCATCGAGTCCGGCAGGCTTTGCGTTGACGACATCGAGTGCCTGAGCTGCTTCAAGCGCAGCATACAGCGCATCATCATCGGCATGTTCATTTCCCCATTGCAGGTTGTCGCGGATGGTTCCCTGAAAGAGCATGGCTTTCTGTGGCACAGTGCCGATGCGTGCGCGCAGGGCATCGCGGCGAAAGTTTATGCTGTCGATGCCGTCTACGGTGATGCTGCCCTCTGTCGGTTCATAAAAGCGCGGTAAGAGATTGACCAGTGTGGATTTACCGGAGCCGGTACCGCCGATGATGCCGATGACATCACCGCGCTTTGCCGAGAAAGAAATATCGTGCAGAGCCGGCGCACCGCCGTCCTGATAGGTAAATGAAACATGGGAAAATATCACGCTGCCGCGATGATCTTCTGAGATTTCGGGCATATTGCGTGTGTCGTCGTCAAGCGGTTCTCCGGTTTCAAAAACAGCCTGAATGCGGTTCCCGCAGGCGATCGCTTTGGTCAGCATAATCAGAAAGCTTGCAAATTTAATCAGCTCCGTCAGAATCTGCGACATATAGTTATAGAGTGCGACCACAGAGCCTTGGGTCAGCAAGCCGGCATCGACGCGGACAGCACCGATATAGATCAGGGCAATCACCGCGCCGTTTATCATCACATAGGTGAGCGGATTCATGAGTGCGGAGAGTTTGCCGACCGTTTCCTGCATCCGGACCAGCATGCGGTTTTGCTTGCGAAAGATCTGTGTCTCCTGCTCCTCCATGCGAAATGCACGGATCACGCGTACACCGGTAAGGTTTTCGCGTGTTGCTTCGGTCACGGTGTCCAGTTGATTTTGTACGTTCCGGTTTTTGGGAATGGTCAGCAGCATAATGCCGAACACAACGACCGCCAGCAGCGGAATCGCAACGACAAAGACCAACGCGCCCCTGACATCGACAGTGAACGCCATGATCATTGCGCCGAGTACGATAAACGGTGAGCGCAGCAGAAGCCGGATTGTCATGTTGACGCCGGACTGCATCTGGTTGATGTCGCTGGTCATGCGGGTGATGATCGCAGAAGTGCCGAGCCGGTCAAGATCGCTGTACGAGAGCTTCTGGATATGCCCCATCAGCGCGTGCCGCACCTTTCCGGAAAAACCGACCGCAGCCTTGGCAGCAAAATACTGTGCAAACAGCGTATTCGTCAGACCGACCGCAGCAAGCAGAACCATCAGAAGACTCATTTTGATCAGATACGGTTTGTTTTGCTCTGCAATGCCCGTGTCGATCATCGCCTTGACCACAAGCGGGATCATCAGTTCAAAGGTTGCTTCGAGCATTTTGAAGAGCGGTGCAAGGATACATTCCTTTTTGTATTCGCGCAGATAGCGCAGCAGTTTTTTCATATCATCCTCCGCAGATTATATCTGCTTTATTATACCGCAGTCGGACAGAAAAGTCAATAAGGGCAGCAAAACTGCACGCACAGAGGACACGCATCCAGCATACGCTGTATGGAAGAGGTGGATACATATATGCTGAAATTTTTGTCCGGCATTCTCTCGCAGCTGACGCTTCTGCTCTTGCATGTAGATCACACGGCAGCGTTTCCGCAGCCGCTGACAAAAGCAGAAGAGGAAGCATGCTTGCAGCAGATTGCCGCGGGAGACGAATCGGCGCGGCAGCGGCTGATCACGCACAATCTGCGGCTGGTCGCACACATGACAAAGAAGTTTTATACTGCCGAGCGGGAGCAGGAGGAGCTGATTTCGATCGGCACGCTGGGTCTGATGAAGGCGGCGGCATCTTTTGACCCGAAAAAGGGGGCGCGGTTTGCGACCTATGCAAGCCGGTGTATTGAAAATGAGATTCTGATGCATTACCGCGCAAAGAAGAAGACCAACGGGGAAGTGTTTTTTGATGATCCGCTGGAATACGATAAAGACGGCAACGCACTGACGCTGCTTGACATCATGCCGGACGACTGCGATTTAGAGGAGCAGGTTGCGCAGTCGATGCAGGAAAAGCAGCTTTATCATTTTCTGCAAACGCGTCTTTCCAAGCGCGAATGGACCGTTATAGTTTACCGTTACGGATTGTTCGGGGAACAGGAGCGCACGCAGCGGGAGGTCGCAGAGCTGCTCGGTATCAGCCGTTCCTATGTATCCCGCATAGAAAAGCACGCGCTGTCGGTTCTGCGGCAGGCATACGAGTCTGCATAAAAAAAGCCTGTGACAGTGCGTCACAGGCTTTCTCTGTGTTCGTTTTAAAGCTCGCTGTCAGATGAATCCGCCTCATCCGCATCGACATCTGCTTCATCTTCGAGGACATATTCCGCTTCGATGTTATCGTAATTGAATTCGATCTGTTCACCGCAGTACGGACAGGTCATGCTGCCTTCTTCGAGTCTGCGCTCACTCAGAGCCAGCGTTTCCTCGCAGCCGGGGCAGTTGACAATATACTTTGGCGTTTCAAAGTCCTCTTCGTCCTCATCTTCGTAGTCGAAATCGTCATAATCGGGCGGCAGAACGCTGCCGATCGGATACTCGTCATCGTCGTCATCATAGAGTGCGTCGTCATCGTCATCGTCGTCTTCATCGCAGTAGAGATCGGACTCGACCTCACCCAGATCCTGATCGAGCAGATCACACAGCTCTGTCAGTTCATCGACCTGCGACTGCAAATCGTCAATATAGACCGCCATTTCCTCCATGACATCGGACATTTGCAGGATTGCCTTGCCCTCTTTGGTAGAGCCGTCCAGCTCCATTCCGTCGAGCAGACCTTTCAGATATGCCATTTTCTCCGTCAGCTTCATGGTTGGTGCTCCTTTCCCGATTTTGAAATTCCGGCAGCAGCCGTAAAGAATGGGAGCTTATGCGCGCTCCATGTATTCGCCGGTTCTGGTATCAATGCGGATCTTATCACCCTCGTTGATGAAGAGCGGGACACGGATCTCCGCACCGGTCTCAACAACAGCCGGCTTGGTTGCGTTGGTTGCGGTGTTGCCCTTGACGCCGGGTTCGGTTTCCGTAATTGTCAGCTCGACAAAGAACGGCGGCTCGATGCCGAAGACATTGCCCTTATAGGACAGCACCTTGACGATTTCCTCTTCCTTGACGAAATCGAGTGCATTGCCGACAACATCCTTGCTGATCGGCACCTGATCGTAGGTTTCCATGTCCATGAAGTAGAACAGTTCGCCGTCATTATAGCTGTACTGCATGTCCTTGCGCTCAACGAACGCAGTCGGGAACTTTGCAGTCGGGTTAAACGAAGTCTCAACGACTGCGCCGGTGATGACATTCTTGTACTTGGTGCGGACAAAAGCGGCACCCTTACCCGGCTTGACGTGCTGGAACTCGATCACCTGAACGACCTGACCGTCCATTTCAAAGGTCATGCCGTTGCGAAAATCACCTGCTGAAATCATGTGTAATACCCTCCAAATCAAATCTATGAATGTTCGCCATTCCAATGGTTCTATTTTACACGATATTGACGCATTTTGCAATAGGATTGAGCAAAAAAAGAACGGATGCACAAAATCAAAAATATTATCGCGCTTCATTTCGGCATTTTGCACATCATCCAATTTGTGCATGTGTGTGTATGCATCTGCCGGTATATGTGCAAATCGGCGGGCATACGCTGAACGGGGGGGATTCCGATGCAAATGCGGTGTATAGCAATTTTCACAGGCATCTGTCTGCTGTTATGCGGATGCAGCAAACACACGGAAATCGGACAGGCAGATTCCGCAGCAGTGACGGTTCCGGATGCTGCTTTTCCGGTGCTGCGGGATGAAGAGGCGTGGGAGAGGCGTCTTTGTGCAGCACTTTCGGGTGCGGAAGAAGCAGCTTGCGGCTGGGTTCCCGCACCGGATGTACAAACGGTGCTGGGAGCAATGCCGGAGATCGCAGAGCGTGCAGCAGATTCAGATTCGGTCAGCGGGATGTTTCTCAGAGAGATCAGCTGGACGCATCGGGACATGCAGGACGGTTGTGTTCTGACTGTGCGGTTTTCGTATGACGGGAAGCGGGATGAGATCATGCAGAAAAGAGCGGAGCTGCTGCGGGCGGCGGCGCAATGGAAGGCACAATATACGATGCTGCCGGAGGATGTGCGTGTGCTGCTTTTGCATGACACTCTGATTCGCACCTGTACCTATGACGGCAGCGGTGAAGCGGTGCATACGGCATACGGTGCGTGGATTTGCGGCACAGCGGTCTGCGACGGATATGCTGCTGCGTTTCAGTTGTTTTCTGATGCAATGGGTGTGTCCTGCATGACAGTGACCGGCGCGGCTTTGACGGATGCCGGTTTGTGGGTGCCCCACGCGTGGAATCTGGTGCAGCTTGGCGGAGAATGGTATCACATCGACTGCACATGGGATGACAGTGACAGCGGCGCACCGCTGCACACATGGTTCCTCTGTACGGATGATGAGGCGGCGCAGACGCATATGTGGGATGTACAGAATTATCCGGCGGCAGACAGCAAAACGGTTTCCTATCAGACGGTTCTGGAAGATATGCTGCGGTGATTGTGCAAATTATATAAAAAACGGGTTAAATATTTGGCAGATGAAATTGAAAAACTGCATGACAAATTTGGAAAAAAGTGCTATAATTGGTACATAGTTGCTTTCACTCTGTGCGAAAGGCAAAAGAGAGCAGCGAGTATTTGTTTGATTATATAAAACGGAGGACATGAACATGGCAAACAGCAGACTGATCGGCGCATATCCGGTGATCGGCATCCGCCCGACAATCGACGGCAGACGCGGGTATCTCAAAGTACGGGAATCTCTGGAAGACCAGACGATGAATATGGCAAAATCTGCGGCGAAGCTGTTCACGGAGAATCTGCGCTATACAAACGGTGAGCCGGTGAAGGTTGTCATCGCAGATACGACCATCGGCAGAGTCGGAGAAGCAGCGGCATGTGCGGACAAGTTCAAGCGTGAAGGCGTGGACATCACGCTGACGGTTACACCGTGCTGGTGCTACGGCGCGGAGACGATGGATATGGATCCGAACACCATCAAGGCGGTCTGGGGCTTCAACGGCACAGAACGTCCGGGTGCGGTCTATCTGGCATCTGTGCTGGCGACCCATGCGCAGAAGGGACTGCCGGCTTTCGGTATTTACGGTCACGACGTTTGTGAAGCGGACGATACCGAGATTCCGGAAGATGTGCGCGAGAAGCTGCTCCGTTTCGGCAGAGCGGCAGTGGCGGCTGCGACAATGCGCGGCAAATCCTATTTGCAGATCGGTTCCATCTGCATGGGCATTGGCGGTTCGATCATCAGTCCGGAGTTTATCGAAGAATATCTCGGTATGCGTGTGGAGTCGGTCGATGAGGTCGAGATCATCCGCCGCATGACTGAGAATATCTATGACGAGGCGGAGTATCAGAAGGCACTTGCATGGACAAAGGCGAACTGCAAAGAGGGCTTTGACAAGAATCCGGAGGCTCTGCGCAAGACCTCAGAGCAGAAGGAAGCCGACTGGGAATTTGTCGTCAAGATGATGTGCATTATCAAGGATCTGATGAACGGCAATCCGAACCTGCCGGCGGGCAGAGAAGAGGAGATGGTCGGACACAATGCGATTGCTGCCGGCTTCCAGGGACAGCGGCAGTGGACAGACTTTTATCCGAATGCAGATTTTGCAGAAGCACTGCTCAATACTACCTTTGACTGGAACGGAACCCGCGAGCCGTATATCCTTGCGACCGAGAACGATACCCTGAACGGCATCAGCATGCTTTTCATGAAGCTGCTGACCAATCGTGCGCAGATGTTTGCGGATGTCCGTACCTATTGGAGCGGCGATGCTCTGAAAAAAGCGGCGAATTATGAGCTGACCGGCAAGGCAAAGGAAGCCGACGGCTTCATCCATCTGATCAATTCGGGCGCATGCTGTCTGGACGCCTGCGGCAAAGCAAAGGATGAGAGCGGCGCACCGGTCATGAAACCGTGGTATGACGTGACGGAAGCGGATCAGAAAGCGATCATGGATGCGGTCACATGGAATTATGCTGACTGCGGTTATTTCCGCGGCGGCGGTTTTTCGTCCCGTTTTGTGACAGATGCAGAGATGCCGGTTACAATGATCCGTCTGAATCTGGTCAAGGGCTTGGGACCGATGCTGCAAATTGCAGAGGGCTGGACCGTACAGCTCCCTGACGAGGTCAACGATATTCTCTGGAAGCGCACGGATTATACATGGCCGTGTACATGGTTCACCCCGCGCATGACCGGCAAGGGTGCATTCACCTCTGCCTATGAGGTCATGAACCGCTGGGGCGCAAACCACGGTGCGATTTGCTACGGTCACATCGGTGCGGATCTGATCACACTGGCATCGGTGCTGCGCATTCCGGTTGCGATGCACAATGTACCGGAGGAAAAGATTTTCCGTCCGGCAGCATGGAATGCGTTCGGCATGGAGGCTGAGGGCGCAGATTACAGAGCCTGTGCCGCATACGGACCGATGTATAAGGCGATTCGATGAAAAAGAATGTACTTGCGATAGATTTCGGTGCATCCGGCGGAAGAGCGATTGTCGGCACATGGGAAAACGGGGAAATCAGGGCAACAGAGATTCATCGTTTTACCAATGATCCGGTACGGATCGGCGGCACGCTTTACTGGGATGTGCTGCGGCTGCTGCATGAGATCAAACAGAGCCTTCTGAAAGCAAAGCCGTACGGCATTGCCGGCATTGGCATTGACACATGGGGTGTGGATTTCGGGCTGATTGACGCACAGGGGCGGCTGCTTGCCAACCCTGTGCATTACCGGGATGCACGCACACACGGTACGGTGCAAAAGGCATTGGGTCAGATTTCTGCGGAGGAGCTGTATGCTGTAACCGGCAATCAGATCATGGAGATTAACACCCTGTTTCAGCTGATCGCACTGCGCGAACAGGATCCGGAGCTGCTTGCCCGGGCAGACAAGCTTCTGTTGATGCCGGATCTGTTTGCCTATTTTCTGACAGGGGAGATCGGTGCAGAGCGTTCGATTGCATCGACCACGCAGCTTTATGATCAGAAAACCGGAGACTGGGCATACGATATTGCAGATCTGTTCGGGATTCCCGCAAAGATTCTGCCCCCGATCCAAGATGCAGGAAGCGTTCGCGGAATGCTCTCGCAGGAGATCTGTGAAGAGCTGGGAATTGATCCTGTTCCGGTGTACGCGGTCTGCGGACATGACACACAGTCTGCATGGCTTGCTGCACCGGCATCGGATGAAGAAAGCGTGTTTCTGAGTTGCGGCACATGGTCTCTGCTTGGCACGGAGCGGCTTGGAAATGCGGTCTTATCTGCTGATGCAATGCAGCACGAGATGACCAATGAGGTCGGCTACGAAAACCGCATTTCATTTCTGCGCAATATCACAGGGCTTTGGCTGATACAGGAGAGCAGGCGGCAGTTTCTCAGGGATAATAAGAGCTATTCCTATGCGGATATGGAGCAGCTTGCACGCGCGGAAAAGCCGCTCTCGTCATTTGTCGATACAGACGATCCGCGCTTTGGAACAGAGGGCGATCTGCCGGCGCGTGTGCGTGAATACTGTGCTGCATCCGGACAATCGGTTCCGGAGACGGACGGCGCGGTGATTCGCTGTATTTACGAGAGCCTCGCATTGAAATATCGTGCTGCAATTTCGGAGCTTTCTGCATGTACGGGAACGAATTACCGCACGCTGCATCTGTTCGGCGGCGGCACCAAGGATACATTCTTAGCGCAGATGACCGCAGATGCCTGCGGCATTGCGGTGACGGCGGGTCCCATTGAAGCGACAGCATACGGCAATCTGGGCGTGCAGCTTTTGGCAGCAGGTGAAATCGGCTCTGTTTCCGCGCTGCGTGAGGCAATTACGCAGACGGAGCCGCCGAAACAGTATGAACCCGATACAGCAGTTCGCAGCGCATGGGATGCGGCTTACCTGCGCTATCAGGAAATTTTGAAGAAAATGAAAGGAGCCGGATAATATGCTGAAAAATATACCGGCGATTCTGTCTCCGGAGCTTTTAAAGGTGCTGTGTGAGATGGGTCATTCTGACCGCATTGTGATTGCAGACGGGAACTTTCCGGCTGAGACAATGGGAAAAAACGCCATTGTCGTGCGCTGTGACGGACACGGCGTACCGGAGCTGCTGGATGCAATCTTGCAGCTTTTTCCGCTGGATACCTATGTAGAGAAACCGGTCAGCCTGATGGAGGTCATGCCGGGGGATCCGGTGAAAACACCCATCTGGGACACCTACAAAGAGATCATTGCAAAGCACGATGCACGCGGTGCAGACGCTGTCGGAACTGTGGAGCGGTTTGCATTTTATGAGCAGGCAAAAACAGCATATGCAATCATAGCGACCGGCGAAAAGGCAGTTTACGCAAATGTGATGCTGCAAAAAGGTGTTGTTTAACTGTATAACAGGGGAGGAATGCACAATGTATGAGGACATCAAGCAGGCGATGGTCGAGGTCTGTCACAAGATGTGGCAGAAAGGCTGGGTCGCAGCAAATGACGGCAATGTGACTGTCAAGGTTGCAGAGGGAAAGTATCTTGCGACGCAGACCGGGGTCAGCAAGGCGGATATTACGGTGGATAAGATCGGTCTGATCGACGACAGTTTTCAGATTCTCGAAGCAGCAGAGGGATGGAGACCGTCCTCCGAGGTGAAGATGCATCTCAAATGCTACCATGACCGACCGGATGTCGGAGCCGTGGTGCATGCACATCCGCCGGTCGCGACGGGCTTTGCCTGTGCGCATCAGTCACTGGATGATTACTGCATGATTGAAACAGTGATCGCGGTCGGATCCGTACCGAACACGCCGTACGGCACCCCTTCAACCTATGAGGTTCCCGAGGCGATTGCGCCGTATTTGCAGGAGCATGATGTTATGCTGCTGATGAATCACGGTGCGCTGACAGTCGGAGCCGATCTGACAACGGCATATTACCGCATGGAGACGCTGGAATTGCAGGCACAGATCTCGCTGGTTGCAAGGCTGCTCGGCGGAGCGGTTGATATTTCCCGCGAGAACATTGACCGTCTGATCGGAATGCGTGCGCAGTACGGCGTGACGGGAAAACATCCGGGATATAAAAAATATCCCCCGGAACAAAAATAAGTGCAGAAAATAAAGCCGATGCGAAATGCATCGGCTTTTTCTGTTCATTTGCGAACGCTGTGTGATTACTCTAATTCAAATGCACCGGTATACAGCTGATAGTAAGTACCTTTTTCTGCAATCAGAGCTTCATGACTGCCGCGTTCGATGATTCTGCCGTGGTCAAGCACCATGATGATGTCAGAATTCTTGACTGTCGAGAGGCGGTGGGCGATGACAAAGACGGTTCTGCCCTTCATCAGCGCATCCATACCGCGCTGGACGATTGCCTCGGTGCGTGTGTCGATGGAGGATGTCGCTTCATCGAGGATCATGACAGGCGGGTCTGCAACAGCCGCACGGGCAATCGCAAGAAGCTGACGCTGCCCCTGCGAGAGATTCGCGCCGTTTCCGCTGAGCATGGTGTTGTAGCCTTCCGGCAGCCGCGTGATGAAGTCATCCGCGCCGACGAGGCGTGCAGCTTCCTGACATTCTTCATCGGTGGCATCCAGTCTTCCGTATCGGATATTTTCCATAACCGTTCCGGTAAAGAGATTGGTCTCTTGCAGCACGATGCCGAGAGAGCGGCGGAGATCCTGCTTCTTGATTTTGTTGATGTTAATGCCGTCGTAGCGGATTTTGCCGTCTGCGATGTCGTAGAAGCGGTTGATGAGGTTTGTAATGGTGGTTTTGCCCGCGCCGGTCGCACCGACAAAGGCGACTTTCTGTCCGGGCTTTGCAAAGACAGACACATTTTTCAGCACCGGTTTGCCCTCTTCATAGGCAAAGTCTACATCGTTCAGCGTGACATCGCCTTGCAGGAGGGTATAGGTAACAGAGCCGTCGGCACTGTGCGGATGCCGCCAGGCCCACTGATGGGTGCGCGCATCGGTCTCAGTAACCGTTCCGTCTTCCGCGACTTTCGCGTTGACGAGCTGAACATAGCCGTCATCAGATTCGGGCTTTTCATCCATCAGTGCGAAGATTCGTTCCGCACCGGCGACAGCCATGACGATGGAGTTCATCTGCTGTGTGACCTGATTGAGGTTGCCGGTAAACTGCTTTGTCATATTGAGGAACGGCACCACAATGTCGATGCTGAGTGCCATGCCGGAAATTGCCAGATTCGGAGCCTCTGTGATAAGGAGCGCGCCGCCGACAGCCGCGATGATGACATAGAGAATATTGCCGATGTTCATGATGATCGGTGCCAGTGCATTGGCATACGCATGTGCGTGATAGCTGTCCTCAAAGAGCTGTTCATTGATGCTGTCGAAATCCTGCTGACTTTTCTCTTCGTGGCAGAAAACCTGAACGACCTTCTGTCCGTTCATCATCTCCTGTACATAGCCCTCGGTTTTACCGACCGACATCTGCTGACGGACGAAGTATTTTGCGGAACCGCCGCCGATTTTTCCGGAGACAAGAATCATGATAAACACGCCTGTAATGACAACGAGTGTCAGCCATACGCTGTACCAGAGCATGATGGAGAAAACGAAGAGTACAACCGATCCCGCCTGTAAAAGCTGCGGAATTGCCATGGATATGAGCTGACGGAGCGTGTCGAGGTCGTTGGTATAATAGCTCATAATATCGCCGTGCTTGTGTGTATCGAAGAACTTGATCGGCAGATTCTGCATGCCGTCAAAGAGCTTTTGGCGCATTTTGTTGAGGAAGCCCTGCGTCATGATCGCAATGAGCTGCTGATAGAGTGTCATCGCAGTGAGCGAGAGTACATACAGCCCGATCAGGACAACGACTTTCGGTATGATGACATTTTTTGCAGCATCCCAGTCGCCGGTTTTCATGTAGACCTCAATATCCGCGAGCACTTTCTGCATGAAAATGGAGGGGATCGCAGAGGCAGCCGCCGAGAACAGAATACAGACAATGGAAACGGGGAGCAGCACAGGATAGAATCCGCGGAGCATTTTCAGCAGTCTGCCGATGGACTTGAATGCTTCTCCTTTGGAACGCGGGTCACCGTAGCCTTTCATATTACGCGGCATCGTTTCCACCTCCGTTCGTCTGCTGTTCGTAGATTTCACGATAGATTTCGTTCTGTTTCAGCAATTCTTCATGTGTACCTCTTGCGGCGATTTTACCGCCGTCCATCACAAGGATGATATCCGCATCCTGCACGGAGGCGACACGCTGTGCAATGATGATTTTCGTCGTTTCGGGAATGAAGCGTTTGAAGCCGTCCCGGATGAAAGCATCGGTTTTGGTATCGACGGCACTGGTGGAATCGTCAAGAATGAGAATCTTCGGCTTTTTCAGCAGTGCGCGTGCAATACACAGACGCTGCTTCTGTCCGCCGGAGACGTTGGTGCCGCCCTGTTCGATCAGTGTATCATACCCGTCAGGAAACGAAGAGACAAACTCATGTGCCTGAGAGAGCCTGCATGCTTCTATCAGCTCCTCATCTGTCGCCTCGGGATTGCCCCAGCGCAGGTTCTCCTTGATTGTGCCAGAGAACAGTTCATTCTTTTGCAGCACCATCGCAACGCTGTCGCGGAGTGCTTTCAGGTCGTATTCGCGTACATCGGTGCCGCCGACTCTGATGGAGCCTTCCGTGACATCATAGAGCCTCGGAATAAGCTGCACCAGCGTGGATTTACTGGAACCGGTGCCGCCGAGAATTCCAACCGTTGCGCCGGAGGGAATGTGCAGATCAATGTCCGAGAGCGCGAATTTCTTTGCGTTTTCGGAATATTTGAAGCTGACGGCATCAAAATCAATGCTGCCGTCTGCGACAGCCGTGACAGCGTGTTCGGGATTATGGATTGCCGGCATTTCTTTCAGCACCTCTGCGATGCGGCGGATGGATTCCGCGGACATCGTGAGCATGACATAGATCATCGAGAGCATCATGAGCTGAATGAGAATCTGAAAGCCGTATGTCAGCATGCTGGACATCTCACCGACATTGATGACGCTGCCCTGATTGGAGATCACAAGCTTGGAGCCGACGATCAGGATAAACGCCATATTGAAGTAGATGCAGATCTGCATAATGGGAGCGTTGAGCGCGACGATCCGTTCGGCTTTGGTGAAATCCTTGCAGATGTCGTCTGCCGCCTTGCGGAACTTCTGCTTTTCATACTCCTCACGCGCAAATCCCTTGACGACGCGCATACCGCGCACATCCTCTTCGATGGATTCGTTCAGGCGGTCATACCGTTTGAAGACGCTGCGAAATGCCGGCATTGCAAAGTGTGCTACCAGAAGCAGTCCGCAAACCAGCACAGGGATGACCACAACGAATGTACCTGCAAGGCTGCCGCCCATGTAAAATGCCATGATAATGCTGAAAATGAGCATCAGCGGCGCACGGACAGCGGTGCGGATCGCCATCATAAACGCCATCTGAACATTGGTGATGTCTGTGGTCAGACGGGTTACAAGTGATGCAGTAGAAAATTTATCAATATTGCTGAACGAAAAAGACTGGACGCGCGCAAAAATATCGTGTCTGAGGTTCTTTGAGAAGCCGGCAGCAGATTTCGCGCTGGAAAAACCGGCAATGCCGCCGAATGCAAGGGAAATCAGCGTCATGCAAAGCAGGAGCAGACCGGTTTTCAGAATATAGCTCATTTCCACGCCGTTGCTGACATGGTTGACGAGTTTTGCAGTGATAAAGGGAATGATTGCCTCGATGACCGCTTCTCCCGTGATGAACAAAAAGGTGAGGATCATGGGCTTTTTGTATTCCCTCAGACATTTAAGCAGGGTTTTTATCATGTTGTCTCCTTTCCGGATCGGTTCATAAGATTTGCCTGCATCCGCTGCAAGAAGCCATGCAGTGTCTGCAATTCCGTTTCGGTAAAGCCGTGCGTCAGCGTCTGTTCAAGGATCCGACTGTCGGCGCGGATCTGTTCGGTGAACTGTTTTGCAAGCGGTGTCAGCACAATTTTTTTGAGGCGGTCATCCGCAGCGACGCGCTCCCGCTCGACCAGACCGTTTTTCTCCATGGCGGCAAGCATTCTGGAAATCGCGGAGCGGCATGTACCGAATTCTTTTTCCAGGTCGCGCTGATAGATGTCCTCTGCTTCATGATCGGCAAGATAACCGATGATCCAGCAGTGCAGACCGGTCAGACTGTCCAGTGCCTTGGCTGAGGGGGACTGCTCGTACTGCTTGTGAATGGATCTGTCCAGCATGCGCAGCTCCATTATGGTTTGGCATTCCATGTGAATATCGCTCCTTTCCGTGTCGGTTGTTGAGGATGATAACTGTTCACATTGAAACATTATACAGCGTATCTGCCAAAAAGTCAAGAGTTTTTTTGTGCAAACTTTCTATTTGCTGGCACAAATCATTGTTTAAGTTGATGAATGCACAAAAGCGCAGATGAATTCCTGTGATTTCCGCTTGCTTTTTATGTCGGATTATGATAGAATAGGGCTGAAACAAAGCCTGCCGAAAGGAGGGGACATGATGAACATACGTCGGATCGGAATTCTGCTGGCAGCGGGACTTTTTCTTTGCGGATGCGGGGAAACAATCGAAGGCGCGGAGGCGTCAAATGCGTCGGAGGCAGATGCACTGCCTGTTTTTGCGGTCACGGAATTGACGGATGTGACCGATTCGGAAACGGTCGCAGAGGATAATCTGACCGCAGAAGAAGCCGCTGCATTGCCCGCGGGGACATCTGTGGACGGGCAGCGCATTGTTACGGATGCAATAGACGATTATTTCACTGCCGAACCGATTTCTGATGAGGTTTTTGCGCGCATTGACGGTGTTTCCTACAAAGAGAATCCGAACATCGGGCGGGATGCGCTGCGCTATCTGCGGGTGCTGCATTATCAGCCGGACGGCGGACAGGCAATCGGAGAAATGATTGTCAATCAGCTGATTGCGGAGGATGTTCTTGCGATTTTCCGTCAGCTCTATGAGATACAGTATCCGATTGAACGGATGGTTCTGGTGGATGAATACGGCGGAGATGACGAAGCGTCCATGGCGGATAACAATACATCTGCATTTAATTACCGCGTCGTTGCCGGGACATCCGTGCTGTCGCGTCATGCGCTTGGTATGGCGATTGATCTCAATCCCTGCATGAATCCGTATGTGACATATAATGCCGATGGGTCTGAGAACATCTCTCCGGCGAATGCAGCAGAATTTGCTGACCGCACAGCCGGATTTCAAATGATGATCGACACAGATGATGCTGCATATCAGCTGTTTACTGCCTATGGGTTTGAGTGGGGCGGAAGCTGGACTACGGTGAAGGATTACCAGCATTTTGAAAAGAACTGACACACTGACACAGAAACGGCACTGTACCCGTATCGGGATGCAGTGCCGTTTTTTGTCTTATCGTTTGGATTTGTGGCGGAGCAGGCGGAAATCTTCCTCGTTGATATGTGCTTTGAGGTAATTGTGCAGCGATTCTGTCAGCGGATGGCTGGAACGGAAAGCAAAGAAGAAATAGAGCATATTCCGCTTTCGTTCGCCGTACGCCTGAATCTGTGCTTTGAGTTCCTCATAGCGGATCAGAATGGCGTTGTCAGCAGCATATTTGCGAAGCCTTGCGACCAGCTGAACGCTGTAAATCAGGTCGAGGAGAAACACGCCGAAGAAGATGCCGAGGAAAAAAGAAAACATGAGGTTATTCGAGAGCCATTTCAGCGCGTGGAGAATATGTGGGTAAATCAGAAAATAGTATGCCGCGCCGAGCAGACTCCAATAGAAGGAGAATGTGGGGCAGATGATCCCTTTATAATTGAATCTGCGGTCGGAATAATCCCAGAGCTTGACATGCAGAAAACGGGTGCAGAGGAGTCCGGCGATCAGTTCGATCAGCGTCATGCCGGCAGCCATGCAGCCAAAGAGTATCAGTCTGCGCAGCCATTCCGACGAAACACCGGACAGGGGGAGCTTTGCCAGTACATAGAGCGTGCAAAGCCCGAAGCCGTAGATCGGCAGGCAGGGACCGACGAGGAAGCCGGGATTGATCCACCGTTTCTCCGTGTTGACGTTGGAAAAGAATCTGCGGTAGAACAATTCCAGCACCCAGCCTGCCATGCTGCCGATTGCGAAGATCATGACAAATTCCAAGACATAATTCATTTTGATTCCGCCTCCTCCGAAGCAAACCATGTGTTTGCGGCAGACAGCAGCGCATCGCGGTCATTCGGCAGCGTCTCGTCCATGACCTGATTGAGCAGGGCGTGCAGGCAGCTTCCGATCATTTTCCCCTGCGGGATGCCGATTCCGAGCAGATCATTGCCGCTGACATTGAGCTTTCGGATTGACATGCAGGCATCTTGCTTCTGCAAGGCGTCCAGCTGCGCGAGCAGCGTATCGGCTTCTCTGATGCGCGCTTCCCGGAATGCTTCTGCCTGTGCGGAAACATCGGCGCGGTGCAGGAGCAGAAGCTGTCTTGCCGCATCGAATTCGATTTTACTGACGGTTCGTTTGAGCTGCTTTTCTCCGCCGTTCCACACGGTGTCATGCAGCTTGACCAGCAGGAGTACACGGTCAAGCGTCCTGCGGTCGCTTTTGAGCTGACGGAGTGCGCGCCCGGCAATTTCCGCACTGACTTTTGCATGCCCGTAAAAATGTCCGCCGCGGGCATCTGCCGTAAAGCAATGCGGTTTGCCGCTGTCATGGAGCAGTGCAGCCCAGCGCAGCACGGGGTCAGGCGGACAGGCAGCAACGGTTTTCAGCGTGTGTGTATATACATCGAAATCGTGGTGAAGATTTTGCTGATCAAAATGCGCTGTCGGAGCAAGTTCCGGCAGGATCAGAAACAGCACATCTGCATATTCGGTCAGGACGGATTCCATGCGGATGCCGCAGAGCAGCTTTTGCAGCTCCGCAAAGATGCGCTCAGCGGAAATATAACGGAGCAGCTCTTTTTTTCGGTGTATTGCATCATCTGTGTCCGGATCGACGGAGAATCCCAGCACACTTGCAAAGCGCATTGCACGCAGAATGCGCAGACCGTCTTCATCAAAGCGGTCGTCCGGCTTTCCGACACAGCGAATGATCTGCGCTTGCAGATCCTCTCCGCCGCCGAACGGATCGGCAATCCCTGTCTCCGGGTGATATGCCATAGCGTTGACTGTGAAATCACGCCGTGCAAGATCATCGTTCAGCGATGCGGTGAATGTGACGCTGTCAGGTCTTCGGTGATCGGCATAGCTGCCGTCGATGCGGAAAGTCGTAATCTCAATGGGCATGCGGTCGATCACAACGGTGACGGTGCCGTGCTGCATACCGGTTTCAATGACGTGACAATCAGAAAAACACCGGGCAACCTGCTCGGGCAGTGCAGAAGTCGTGCAGTCCCAGTCGTGGGGCGGTGTGCTGCGGAGTGCATCTCGCACACATCCGCCGACGATATATGCCGCAAATCCTGCCACATTCAGACGGGAAATTGCTGTCCGAACCTGCGGCGGAAGTTCGATGTAAAACGGTTCCATAGAGCAGAGAGCACTCCTTTCAGCGTGTGGATTGTGCGTGCCGAATTAAAATCAGTATACCTGAAATCCGTAGAAAAGTCAAGCTGTATGCAGACATGCAGAGAAAGAACGGACATTGCACGATACAATGTCCGTTCCTCAGTTGATCAGATTATTCCGGTTTGATCGTCAGATCCTTGCATTCTGCCAGCAGATTTTCGGATGCGGCAACGCAGACTGCGCCGTTTTGCGCGAGTGCATCCCATGCAGCACAGCTTTCCAGCAGCGCGTTTCTGGTCGTCCGGAGCATCGCACGGCGTTCTTCTGTGAGGGATTCTCTCGTTTCGCCGGAGAACCAGACGCTGTCAGCAAAAATGCCCTCCTCGCGCGGAGAACGGAGCGGATCGCCGTCAGAGACGCGCGCGATGATATATTTGTCCAGCGGCTCATCGCCTGCGACAAATTCGCGGATGAAATCGGAGATGCCGCAGTTGACATCGAGTGTTGCAGCCGGCGTAGGGTCACGGTAGGAGTATGTGACAACACCGCCGTCGGTTCCGACAACGATGCCGGTTCCGTAAGCACCGCCCTGCACGCGCACGGTGTTCCAGAGATAGCTCAGACCGATGATTTTTGCCGCAACGCGCATACTCGGCTGATAGGCAATATCGCTGCGGCTGAGGGAATATCCCTGAACTGCAAAGCCGATCCGCGCCGGAATGGGATAGCCCATCCGCTCCGGAAGGCTGATGCTGTATGCAGCCGTTTCTGCAACAGGAGTTCCCTCCGGCAGTGCAGAGAGCAGAGCAGAAAGATCGGCAGGCTCTGTTCCAGTGACGCTTGCCGTCAGTCTCTTGCGGCAGAATGTTTCGCGTGTCATCTTTTGCATCAGCGCAGTGAACGAGTCAAATTCGGTGTCAAAATGCTGCACGAGCCTGTGAATGCGCCGGATGGAAGAATAACCGCTGAGGGCATCTGCCGCCGCAGCTTTGGCAGAATAGTGCGACATGACAGCCGACAAACCGAGTGCGTGACCGGCAGTCACACCGACCTGCTTTGCGCGGTCGTCAATCTGCACCAGCACCTCATAGATCTTGTCTTTCTGCGAGAAATCCGTCTGCTGCATGACTTCCAGCACCAATTCGATTGCTTCCGGCAGCTTTTCTTTCAGCACACTGCATCGCACGGTCATCATCGGTGTACAGACGGTCTGTTCTGATTTTTTTGCAGTAATCTCCACGCCGAAATCCATGTGTCCGAGCGTGTTTTTGAGCAGCTGCTGCAATTCCAGCGCAGAGTGCTTGGCAGTGGGCAGTTTTCCGAACAGGTCGGAACCGTTGCTGAGACGGGAAAGCTCCTCATGTGAGAAATTCGTCAGCCTGAAATACAGCGCGAAATGCACAATGCCGTTGCAGGCAACCGGATGAAACAGCACCGTGACGCCGTCTGCCGTTTCAATTTCTGTATCTGCGAGCGTCGGCTGATCGCTGACCTCCGAGAGTTCAAGCGTAGGCAGCGTCGCAAGCTGCTCAGGAGAATCGGGCGTCTGCTGCCATTGTAGCAGTGCGGCAACGCGAGCTGCATTGTTTGCAGCATCCCGCTCTGTCCACGCAGCGCGGATTGCAGAAAGGCGTTCTGCCTCATCCTGACGCAGTTCTTCTCCGTGGGTATAGGACGGGACAGAATGCAGAATCACGGTACCCGCTTCGTCGAGAAACAGCTCTTTGAGAAGCTGATCGAACGCACCGCTTGCGATCATGCCGCGCACAGCGGCAAAATCCTCGGCATAGACCAGATACTGCATCGGGTCGCCGTCGTGCAGCCAGCTGTTCATCGCGCTGATGCAGCGATCGAGTCCCTGCGGCTCATCGGGTTCGAGCATCCGGAATTCCAGCCGGTTGGCAGAGGCTTCGAGCGCGGAGCGGTCAAGTCCTTTTTCGAGAATTTCCGCCGCAGTTTTGCGAATCAGCGGAAGAATCTCATTCTCGCGTCCGTCGGTCACATTTCTGAAATTGATGATCAGGAACGGCTGCGCAACAGAGTCATCAACGGCGACCTCCATCTCCTGCGCAAGACCGGCAGAGAGCACTGCACGTTTGATTGGTGTTTCGTTGGAACCGGCAACCGCGTCTTTGAGTACGCGGACCGCGAGCAACTTTGCACGGTCTTTCCATGTGCCGATCAGTTTTCCGACGGTGAGGAAGCATTTGTCTTTGAGTTCCTCGTCCTTCGCGAGGTCGTAATAGACCGTTTTCTCTGCGGAAACAGGGCTTTGCGTTGCAATGGACGGCAGCTGACCGCTGTATTCAAATTTGCAGAGATATTCGTCGATGAGGCGCAGTGTTTCGTCCATCGGCACATCGCCGTCGAGGAAGATGCGGGCGTTTGACGGATGGTAGAACCGCCGGTAGGTGTTGCAGAATTCCTCGTAGGTGAGACTGGGAATGACTGTCGGATCACCGCCGGAATTAAACCCGTAGCAAGTATCGGGGAACAGCATTTCCATGATTTTGTATTCTGCCTGATCGTCAACACTGCTCATCGCGCCCTTCATCTCATTGAAAACGACGCCCTTATAGGAAAGTGTGCCGTCCTCCGCCTGCTCGATGTGCCAGCCCTCCTGGCAGAAGATATTGGGGTCAGTCAGGATCCGCGGCGCAAAGACGGCATCCAGATAGACCTCAGTGAGATTGAGAAAATCTCTGGTATTCCGGCTGGAAACGGGATACATGGTCTTATCTGCAAATGTCATTGCATTGAGAAATGTGTTCATTGAGCTTTTGAGCAGCTCCACAAACGGTTCGCGTACCGGGTATTTGGCGGAGCCGCACAAAACGGAGTGTTCCAGAATGTGAAATACGCCGGTGCTGTTTTCAGGGAGGGTTTTGAATGTGATCGAAAACAGCTTGTTTTCACAGCCGTTATCTATCCAGACAAGCGGAGTTTTGGTCTTCTGATATTCCAGCTCCACAAGTCTGCCGTGCAGTTCCTCCGAGTGCCTGATGCGGGTGACGGTAAAGCCGTGCAGGGATTCACCAATCTGATCGAACATGGTATCGTTCTCCTTTGTATCTGCATTTGATTGATCTGTTTGATTTCTGATTCTATTATTGTACCACAAAACGCGCAGATTTTCAAGGGTACAAATCTTTTTCTTTAAAATTGTCCGGAAACTTCAAAAATGCGACAATATTGCTTCCACATTCAACAACTTGTAATATGTACAGCTCTAATAATTACGGCACGGATTATTTTCGCGTGTGAATACCATATGTTTTTTCCTATATCTCATATCAAGGAATACCTATTTGCATTTTATTCGCCGGTATGCTAGAATAAAACCAGAGGGGGCGAGGGGATAGCCTCGGATCCGGAAACCCAAAACAACCGTTTCATCAATCATAGGGGGAGAATAGATGAGAGTGAAAAGAGCGGCCGCGGGCATTTTGTCCGCAGCAATCAGTGCCTCATTCATGACGATTTTGCCATCCGGTATCGTCTCTGCGGCGGCATTGGTTGTCAACGATTTTGAGACAGATTATGAGGGCTGGACGAATCTCGGAGAACAGACAGAGCTGACCGCATGTGCGGCAGCAGCGCACGAATCCATGCGGGGTATGCTGGTATCCAACCGGCAGAGTGCGATGGACGGCGCGTATTCCGAGAAAGGCTTTTATCTGGACGGCGGCATTCGCTATACATACAGCGTCTTTGTCAAGGCGGATACCGATGAGGATTTTTGCCTGACGCTGACTTGGCGTTATGCCGATGATACAACAGCATCCGCCGTGATTGCAGCACAGTCCGTGCAGGCCGGGGCGTGGACAGAGCTTTCCGGCAGCTATACAGCACCGGACGGATCGGTGAATCTGACGGTGAAGCTGACGACGGCGTCTGAGCATGATTTCTGCTTCGATGATTTCAAGGCGGACGGAGCATCAAAGAAATGGTCGAGAGCAGAGATCAATGCCGCAGCAGCAGATTACGGTCTCAAAGACATTTATGCAAATTATTTCCGCGTCGGCTGCTGTCTGCCGTCCGGCGGCGTGAACAATTCCACCATCACGGGTATTATCCTCCGCGAATTCAACAGTGTGACATGTGAGAACGAGCTGAAACCCGATGCGACACTTGTGCAGAACGGTTCCAGCAATACGAATATCAAAGTATCTTTAAGCTCTGCCGCCGGCATCATCGACTTCTGCATCAAAAATAACATTGCGATGCGCGGTCATACATTTGTCTGGCACAGTCAGACGCCGGACTGGTTTTTCAAGAGCGATTTTAACAACGGCAGCTGGGTCGATTCCGCGATAATGAACCAGCGCATGGAAAGCTATATTAAAAATATGTTCTCTGCGATTGCGGCACAGTATCCGTCGCTGAATCTTTACGCATATGATGTCTGCAACGAGTGCATCAGCGACAACGGTGGTCCGCGTACCGCAGGCTCCAACAACACCACACAGGGCAATTCCGCATGGGTGCAGGTCTACGGCGGCAACAGCTTTGTCAAGCAGGCTTTTACCTATGCCAGAAAATATGCACCGGACGGCTGCAAGCTGTTCTATAATGATTACAATGAATATATGGGACAGAAGTTCACGGACATCTGTTCTCTGATCTCCGATCTGAAAGCGAATAATCTGATTGACGGCATGGGCATGCAGTCGCATCTCGGCGCATCCTATCCGGATCTCTCGACCTATCGCACCGCGCTGGAAAAGTTTGCATCCATCACAGGCTGTGTGCATGTCACAGAGCTGGATATTGAGGGCGCAGATGCTTCCCGGTATGCGGGTATCATGCAGATTGCGATGGACAATGCAGACCGCGTGGAGGCGTTTGTGGTCTGGGGCACGACCGACAATACAAGCTGGCGTTCCAGCACAAGTCCGCTGCTGTTTGATTCAAGCGGCAACAAAAAAGCGGCATATAACTCGATCGCAGCACTTGTCGATCCGTCGAATTACGGAGACGGTGACAATCCGAGCAGCGGCAGCATGACTCCGGTTGTCATTGAACCGGATGAAGACGGCTGCTATTTCCACAGCACTTTTGAAGACGGCGAAGACAGCTGGACGACCAGAGGCAGCGACAGTGTATCGCGGACAAATAGTGCTGCCTATCTCGGCAATGCCAGCCTGTATGTCAGCAACCGCTCTGATGCATGGAACGGCACTGCGCGTTCTCTGAGCAGCAATCCGTTCAAGCCCGGTGAAACATTCAGCTTCGGCGCGGTCGTCATGTATGACAGCGGGGAAGCAGAAGAAGAGATCAAGCTCACACTGCAATATGATGCAGACGGCGAGACACATTACGATCAGGTCGCGCTGGTCACGGCAAAAAAAGGCGAATGGACGCTGATTGCAAATGACAGCTACACGATTCCGGCGGGCGCATCCGGCATGCTGCTCTATCTGGAAACGCCGGAAAGTCTGATTGATTTTTATGTAGATGAAGCCTACGGTGGCATTTCGGGCGCAGTACCTGTCACGGTGGCAGAGGCAACGACGACAACGACCACAACTACTACCACCACAACAACCACGACGACTACTACAACGACGACAATGACAACAACCGCCGAACCTGTGCAGAAGCCAACGAGGCTCGGTGATGTGAATACGGACGGTGACATTACACTGGAAGATGCCGTGCTGCTTTGCAGAACCATCGCAGGTGATGACAGAGTCAGTCTGTCGGTTGCCGGCAGAGCCAATGCCGATATAGACGGCTCCGGCAAGGTAGACAATCTGGATCTGACCTTGCTGCTCAAACGAATCTCCGGTCAGAACACCGGCTTCTGAATCTTGTTCCCCCTAAGTGGAAGCGTCGGGTGGGATTTTAACCCTTTCCGACCTGACGCTCCACTCATTTTTTTTGAAAATCGAACCGGAAATAGAAATAATAGCGCGAAAAAAGGGGCGTTGAATCATGATTTCAGCGAAAAAAATCATTGCGCGGGCGATCAGTTTGTCTGTGCTGGCGGTCTCACTGACCGTGACGGCACTTCCTGCGAGTGCGGGACGGCTTTTGCTGGACGCATCGTTTGAAAGCGGCTTGGACGGCTTTTCGGCACGCGGTTCGGAATCGGTCAGCCGGACTTCATCGGCTGCCTGTGACGGACAATACAGTCTGCTGGTCAGTGACCGCAGCAGCGCATGGAACGGTGCCGCAGTCGCACTCGGAAGTAATTGGGTCTCCGGCGAGACATACAGCTTTTCGTGCGCGGTACTGCAAAGCTCCGGCGAAGCAGTCACGATGCAGCTTTCCTTGCAGTATTCCGATGCATCGGGTGAGACAAACTACCGCCAGATTGCAGCCGGCAATGTCGGCAGTGATACATGGACATTCCTCGAAAACACCGCGTACACGATTCCCGCAGATGCTTCCAACCGGTATCTTTACATTGAAACAACCGAAAGCCTCTGCGATTTCTGCGTGGACGCGGTGACCTCCTCTCTGCCGACGGTATACCGCCTCGGGGATGTGAACTGTGACGAAGCGATAGACGGCAGGGATATATCGGATCTGCTCGCTTTTCTGCAAGGGCAGGATGCAGATGTATCGCTGAATACAGCGGACATGAACGGTGACGGAAAGCTCAATGCGATTGATCTTTCCATGCTGCGGCAGTATTTCAATTATCCTGAGCTGACAAAAACGACTACCACAACAACGATCACGACGACCACGACAACACAGGTCAGCTTAAAACCGGGACAGTGGAATAACACGGCGGACATTTCATGGATTGATCCTGCCAAGCCGACGGTGGCACTCTGCTTTGACGACGGTCCGGTCGGCATCGGCGGCTCGACCTCTGCGCAGCGCATTCATGATGCACTGACAAATTCCGGATTTCATGCGACGTTTTTCTATTGGGGCAACCGCATCAATTCTGCCAATGAGAACGAAATTGTGCAGGCGAAGAACCGCGGGTTTGAGATTGCCAATCACACCTATACGCATCCGTATCTGACGAATCTTTCCGCAGACGGCATTCTGAGCGAATACAATCAGTGTGCAGCGATTCTCACGCGCCTGACCGGTCAGACGGATTTTCTGGTGCGCCCGCCGTATCTTGCGGTGAATGATCTCGTGAAATCCACCCTGCCTGTACCGCTGATCAACTGCGGCGTGGACAGTGCCGACTGGAACGGTGCATCCACCAATGATATTGTAAACACGATCAAGACATGGATGGGCAACAACCGGCTGAACGGTCAGGTTGTGCTGATGCATGAGACCTATAACACCACTGCCGAGGCGATGGAGATTCTCTGCCCGTACTTTAAGGAGAATGGCTGGCAGGTCGTGACGGTCTCAGAGATGTTCAAGGTCAACGGCAAGGATATGTATGCCGGAAATGTGTATAACAACTGCTGGTAACTGTTTAACAGGTTGAAATAGGACGAAATATGTCTCTTCGGTGATCCGGAGAGACATATTTCGTTTTTCTTGCATTTTAAGGCAGAGTATGATATAATGACAGCAGAAAAGAATAGGGGAGTGAGACATAATGCCGCGCGTTTTGCTGGTTGAAGATGATGAACAGCTTGCCCGCAATCTGGTGCGCTTTTTGCAGTCAGAGCAATATGAGGTCATACACACAACCGGTCAGACGGATGCGATTGCCGCTTTCTCGGGCGGACAGTTTGACTGTGTGCTGCTGGATCTTTCTCTGCGTGACGGCAACGGTTTTGCAGTCTGTGCGTCGATCAGGACGCAATCGGATGTTCCGGTCATTTTCCTGACCGCCTCCGCAGATGAAGCATGTACCGTCGCCGGCTTTGAGGTCGGTGCGGATGATTACATCGGAAAGCCGTTTCGTCCGCGTGAACTGATCGCCCGCATGAAAAATGCAATGCGCCGCAGGAACACATCTGCGCATCTGTTGCAGTGTCAGGATGTTGTAATTGACCAGAGCCGCGGAACTGTTGCGAAAAACGGAAAAGAATTGTTTTTATCCGCGCTGGAATATCGCTTGCTGCTTGTGTTTTTCATCAACAAGGAGCAGCTTCTTTCGCGCGAACGTCTGATCGACGAAATGTGGTCGGCATCGAGTGAATTTGTTTCAGATAACACGCTGAATGTATATATGAAGCGTCTGCGGGAAAAAATTGAAGATGACCCGCAGCAGCCGAAAATCATCAAAACCGTGCGCGGCTTAGGCTACAAGGCGGTGGAATCATGAACACATCGCAGGAGATGTCCCGCCGCATTTCCGCGATAACACATGTGCTGCTGGGTGTGATCGGGACGGCGATCTGCTGTTTTTTCAGCATGCCGTGTGCAGTGACGGTCGCTGCTGTGTCCGCACTGACGCTCGCGGTGCATCTCTGGATGCAAAAGCGGTATTCTGATAAAGTAAATGCACTCTGCGATGAGATTGACTGCATTTTACGGGGGGAGGATGCGATGCAGCTGGATTTGTTCCGGGAGGGAGAGCTGGGCATTTTATCTTCTGAAATCCGGAAAATGACCGTGCGCCTGCGGGAACAGAATGCGATGCTGAAAAATGAGAAAGCATTTCTGAAAGAGTCTTTGGAGGATATTTCCCATCAGCTTCGTACACCGCTGACTTCGGTGATGCTGATCCTCAGCATGCTGCGCAATCCTGCGCTGACCCGTCAGCAGCAGTCGGAAGCCATGCAGGAGCTGTCTGCACTGCTGACGCGGATGCAGTGGCTCATAGAAATGCTGCTCAGTCTGTCGCGTCTGGATGCGGGAGCGGTGCAGTTTCGGCAGGAGGATGTTGCCTGCTGTGCGCTGGTGCATGCCGCGCTGGAACCGCTCTCGATTGCAATGGAGCTGAAAGACATCTCGGTGAAATGCGAATATGACGGAGATCCGGTGATGACTGTCGATTTTGCATACTGTACCGAAGCAGTTATGAATATTCTGAAAAACTGTATGGAGCATACGCCGGAGGGCGGAAATATCTCGGTTCATGCATCAGAAAACAGCATCTACACGCAAATTCTGATTACCGACACCGGCAGCGGAATTGCAGAAGCTGATCTGCCGCATATTTTTGAACGGTTTTACCGCGCCTCGGAATTTGCAAAAAACGGCTACGGGATCGGACTGTCCTTTGCGCAGAAGGTGGTCGTGTCCCAGGGCGGCAGCTTGCAGGTGCGAAATGCAAAGAACCGCGGTGCGCAATTTGACATCCGTTTCTATAAAGCGGCTATATAAAAGAGAATGAAGCGAATGAAACGACAGCACATTCACGGATATGCTTGACTTTTTGTCGAAATATGGTATAATAAAATCAGTATTACAATACATGAAGGATGGATGAGATGAGACTGAACGGAGCCGGCGGAAAGCCGAACCGCACGCCGCTTGTCAAGGGACTGATTTTTTGCTGCGTTTTTACGCTGCTGCTTGCGATTGCCTGTGCCGGCTATTACAGCCTGATGAGCAACTATACTGCTGTGATTGAGCCGGATCAGATTGCACTGATACAGCTTGACGAGCCGGAAATCGGAACACCCACAGCGGTCATGCACACCACGGCAGGCGATATGGTGTATGTTCTGTATCCGGACGAATGTCCGCAGACTGTTGCGAATTTTATCTCACTGGCACAGAGCGGGCATTATGACAATACCTATGTGTTCCGTGTGGAACAAGATATATTTTTCTCAGCAGGTTCTGAAAATCCAGACGGAACGATTGCCGAACCGGACGGAGCTTGCGAGCAGATCACGCAGGAGCTTTCCCCGAAACTCTGGCCGCTGCGCGGTGCGCTCTGTGCGCTGACGTCCAAATCCGAATCCGGATTTTTCCGCATTTTGTTTAATAAGCAGGAATTTTATACCGGCAGCCGGTTTCTTGTGGTCGATTCGATCGAGATGACAGATGAGATCCGCGAGGGACTGATCTCCGAGAACAATACGGATACGCAGAATCTGGTCGGGCAGGCATTTCTCGATTACGGCGGCATCCCGAACTATTCCCAGCAGATCACTGTATTCGGACAGCTCATTGAAGGGTATGATATTCTTGACGGGATCACAGGTGCCGCTCTGACAGGAGAAGAAGGCGCGATGCGGCCGCAGGAGGACATCCTGATTACAAGCGTCGAGATCGCGGAGTATACCGGAAAAGCATCATGAAAACCCGATGCAGCGACATTTTTTTGAAAAAAAGATGACAGAATTGTGAAAATATGCTTTACAAATCCAAAAAAGTGTGCTATAATAAGATTATTATGTCCGGCAGTCTATACTTTCGGACTGAAATAATAAGGAGACGCGGGTAATGCACAGATCACTTCTTCTCAAAGCGGCAGCCGTTCTGCTCTGCGGAGCACTTGCGGCAGGTACACTGTCTGCATGTGAACGGAAGCAGGTTGAATTGGATAACGTACAGATTATCAACTTCACTGCGCCGGAAATTGGCGAAGATATTGTGGTATTAACCGTTAAAGATTACGGAGACGTGAAGATCCGGCTGTTTCCCGAAGAATCACCGACAGGCGTTGAGAACTTTACAACGCTCGTGAAAAACGGCTATTACGATGAGCTGATTTTTCACCGTGTCGTGCAGGATTTCGTGATTCAGAGCGGCGATCCCAAGGGCAACGGTACCGGCGGCGATGACTGCTGGGGAACCGGCGGCTTTGTACAGACGATCTCCCCGAAGCTTTGTCATGTGACAGGCGCGGTTGCGTATGCGACTGCGACTGACAAGCTGAACAACAGTCAGTTTTATATTGTGACCGGATCTGAGGTTACCGAGGATCAGTTTTCGTTTCTTGCGCAGCAATATGGAAAAACTTTCAGCAGCAGCGTAAAGGATCTCTACTTTACATGGGGCGGACAGCCCTATCTTGACAATGATTATGAGATCTTCGGTCAGGTATTCGACGGGCTGGAAATTTGCCTTGAAATCCAGAATGTCAGTGTGGATTCAAATAATAAACCCAAGTCCCAGGTAGTCATTGAGAAGGCTGTGGTCGAACCATATGACGGCAGCGAGATTTCATGGCTCAGCTGGCAGGGAAAAACACCGGAGAATGATACATCCGGTGAAGAAGGATGATGGACATAATTTGGAAACCTGTGATATAAACTTGAAGGCGGCAGCACAGAAACAAACAGCTGCAACGCCTCCGTTCATAGATAAACAATGTGAAGAACAAGGAGAACATGCTGTGAATACGATGACACAGAATCAATTTGTCATCAGAGGCGGGCGTCCGCTTCATGGTGAGGTCGAGATCAGCGGCGCGAAAAACGCGGTCGTGGCAATTCTGCCTGCCGTGATTCTTGCCGATGAGCCGTGTACGATCGAAAATGTACCGGATATCAGTGATGTGGAGATCAGCATTCGCATTCTCAAAGAGCTGGGCGCAGTGGTAGAGCGGATGGCTCCCGATAAATACTGGATTGATGCAACCGGCATCCGCAGTTGCTGCGTGCCGTATGAGAGTGCGAGAAAGATGCGTGCGTCCTATTATTTTATGGGTGCGCTGCTCGGAAAGTTCGGCCATTCGCGTGTGTCGATGCCGGGCGGATGTCCGCTTGGCGACCGCCCGATTGACCAGCATATTAAAGCGTTCAGGAAATTGGGCGCGATCTGCAAGGTTGACAGAGGCATGGTCGATATTACGTCGGACGGTCTGACAGGCAATCAGATCTTCTTTGACGTGGTGACGGTCGGTGCCACCATGAATGCGATTCTTGCGGCGGTCAAGGCTGACGGTCTGACCGTGATTGAAAATGCTGCAAAAGAGCCGCATATTGTTGATCTTGCCAGCTTTTTGAACTCGATGGGCGCGGATATTATGGGCGCGGGTACGGATACAATCAAGATCCGCGGTGTGAAGTATCTCCGCGGCACGAGTTATGCTGTCATTCCCGATCAGATCGAAGCAGGCACCTATATGGTTGCTGCCGCGGCAACGGGCGGAAATGTGCTTATCAAGAATGTCATTCCGAAGCATCTGGAATCCATCATCAGCGTGATGGAAAAGATCGGTGTGAAGATCGAGCAGTTTGATGACAGTGTGCGTGTTTCCGTTGACGGACCGCTGGTGAAGACCAGCATCAAAACCCGTCCTCATCCGGGCTTCCCGACAGATATGCAGCCGCAGATTTCCACGCTGCTCTGTCTGGCAGACGGCACCAGTATGATCAAAGAAGGCGTCTCCGAGCAGCGGTTCCAGTATGTTGAAGAGCTGCGCAGAATGGGAGCAGATATTCAGGTGGACGGCAAGGTTGCTGTCATTGAAGGAACGGGTGCATTGACCGGTGCGCCGGTCAAGGCATGCGATTTGCGCGCTGGTGCTGCATTGATGATTGCAGGACTTGCGGCAAGCGGTGTCACAACGATTGAGGATATTTTCCATATCGAACGCGGCTATTCTGAAATGGAGAAGAAACTGTGCGCACTTGGTGCGGCGATTACAAAGGAACCGGTTGATTCCGAGATCTCCGCTGCACAGCGCGGCGCATAACAGACGCAGTATAATTGACAACAGGGCGAAAGAAATTTCGCCCTGTTGTGATGTATAAAAGGAAAGAGGAAACAGATTGGCGAGACTGTATTCGTTGTTCAGTTCCAGCAAGGGCAACGCGACCTTTCTCGGTACACCGGAGGGCGGCATACTTGTAGATTGCGGTGTCAGCGCAAAGCGGCTGAAAGCGGCGATGGAACGCTGTGGACTGCCGATGGAGGCGGTTCAGGCGATTTTTATTACGCACGATCATTCTGATCATGTCAGCGGATTAAAAGTGTTGACAAAGCAATATAAAATCCCTGTGTATGCGCAGCCGGTCACACTGCAAAATCTCATCACATATAACTATATTGCGGAAACAGATTTGCTGCAAACACTCGGAGATTCCGCATCGGTTTGCGGCATGGAAGTGGTGCCGTTTGAGACCTCGCACGATACGGCTCAAAGCTGCGGCTATCGCGTGAAAATGCAGGACGGGAGCTGTTGCGCGATCTGTACCGATCTGGGGATTATGACGCCTTCGGTGCAGGATGCACTGCGCGGCTGCAAGATGGTTTTGCTGGAAGCAAATTACGATGATGCGATGATGCAGAACAGTTATTATCCGGCGAGTGTCAAAGCGCGGATCATGTCCGATCACGGACATCTGTCAAATGTACAGTGTGCAGCAACGGCAAAATTTCTGATTCAGAACGGCACGACAAAGCTGCTGCTCGGACATCTGAGTCAGGAGAACAACACGCCGCAGCAGGTAGAGCAGACGGTTGTCTCAGGTCTGTCGGAATTTGTCCGCGGGCAGGATTATTTGGTCGATATTGCGAAGCCGGAAACCGATGGGGAGATGACAGTGTTTTGATGCAGATCAAGCTGATTGCAGTCGGGAAACTGAAAGAGACATGGCTGCGGGATGCGTTCGGAGAATATGAAAAACGGCTGAGCCGCTATTGCAGGTTCAGCTGCACAGAGCTTGCGGAGGTAAGGCTTCCGGAAACGCCCTCTGAGGCGGAAATCCGTGCGGCACTGGAAGCGGAAGGCAGGATGATTTTACAGGCTTCCGACGGAAAGCTGATCGCACTTTGTATTGAAGGAAAAATGCGAAGCAGCGAGGAATTTGCGGAGCTTTTGGAGCAATCTGCGGTCGGTGGTGACAGTACCGTTACGTTTGTGATCGGCAGCAGCTTCGGATTATCCGATGCGGTGAAGCAGGCAGCCAGCGTAAAACTGTCGCTCTCCCCGATGACTTTTACGCATCAGATTGCGCGTGTGCTGCTTGCAGAGCAGATTTACCGCGCATTTCAGATCAATACAGGCGGAAAATATCATAAATAATTATAAGGAGTGAAACGGATATGATGTATCCGGAGATTCAGGCGACGGCTGAAAACCTTGTGATGCTTGGAAAACCGCTGCGAATCTATCTTATCAGCCATAAATCCAATCACACGACCGGTGAGCTGATCAGTTTCAAGCTGGCATTGATTGTGCGGGATGATACACCGAGCATTTCCGAGCTGGAATGCTACCTCTATATGGCAGTTGACTGCGACTATCCGTATGATCTTGTACTTTACAAGGAATCGGAATGGGAAACGCTTTCGCAGGATCCGCGCACATTTGCGTGGTCGATCAAAGAAACGGGGTGTGTGCTTTATGGGTAGAGGATACCGTGAATCGGACAGCCGCCGTTATTTTGACTGGCTTTATTATGCGGCGATTGACCTGCGTGCGGCAAAGCTTCTGCTGGATGATAACCGCTGCTACAATATGGTTGCATTTCACTGCCAGCAGTGTGCTGAAAAAGCGTTCAAGGGGTATCTGCTCTGGCGCAGACACAAGCTCTATGACGGACACAACCTCCCGTGGCTCTGCAAGCAGGCGGCACAGGAGGATGAGAATTTCCGATCGCGCTTGCAGATTTCGAGCGACCTGAACCATTATTACATTGAGGCACGTTATCCGGCAGACTTCCTGCTGCATCTGGATGATGAAACTGCTGCATCTGTCATCGTCGAAACAAATGATCTGCTGACCTTTGTCAACAGTCTGGTGAAGTTTGATTTTCAGAGCTACCGTCAGAAACGCACGGTTGCTGTACAGAAAGGATCCGCTGAATAATGGAGCAGGAGTACAAGTGGACATCTTCTGCCGAGCAGTTTGCTCAGATTCGCAGTGCGGCATGGCTCATGCAGTGCTGTATGGCACAGCAGATGCTGCACATGCAGGCGATTTATTATGAGACAGCAGACAGCTTGCTGCGTCAGAACGGGGCGGCACTGCGTCTGCGGCGGGAAAATGACAGAACAGTCTGCTGCATGAAGCAGGGTAAGCGTGTTGTGAACGGCTGTACGGTTCGCAATGAGTATGAAGTCGATGCGAAGAATATCATGGACGGCTTAAAAAAGCTGCCGGATGCAGGTGCGCCGCAGGCACTGTGCAGTGCATTGTGCTGTGCAGATTTGCGGGAGCTTGCCCGGACGGAATTCACGCGCGAGGCGTGGACGCTGCGGTATTCATCTGACGGGGCAGAATGTGTTGCAGAGCTTGCAATGGACAGCGGGCGGCTCGGTAAATCCAGCCGGACAGTTCCGTTCTCGGAAACAGAGCTGGAACTGAAAAGCGGTGATGCTGCGGCATTTCATCAGCTTGCAGAGCGCGTTTGTCAGGCGTTTGCTTTGGAACGGCAGCCGCTTTCCAAGCTTGCCCGTGCGATTGCTGCGGGCAGTGCAGAGTGCTGAAAGGAGAAATGTATATGAAATCAACCGGCATCTGCTGCAAGGCAATGACACTTGTTTGCTGCACCGGGCTGCTTTGCTGCACCGGATGCGGCAGTGCAAAGACGAAATATGACATCACGGAATTTCAGGATACGACCGCACGCACAGAATTCAATGATGCGCTGGATTTTACGAAATCATCTTCTTCGCTGACGGGTGTGCCTGCGGATTTTGAATGGGTCGGACAGGCAGAGGACGGCACATTTACCGGCAATGTCAATGAGGAAAACGTCGCCTATCCGGACTATCACGGAAACGGCTATGTCGGCGGCTTCAAGAATCCGGATGATACGGTTGTTTTCAGCGTGGAGATTCCTGCTGACGGCGTGTATGATCTGTCCTTTTGCACCTGTACCGGCTCCGAAACCGCATACAAAATCAATCCTGTCATCGTAGACGGTGCGTCTGTGGGTTCCATTACTACACAGCAGGGATTGTCGTTTACTGAGAGCATGTTGGAGGGCATTTATCTTTCTGCCGGTTTGCATGAAATTGCAGCAGGCACCGAATGGGGGTATTATTTTGTGGATCAGCTGACTGTGACTGCGGGCGAACCGATCTCTGACAGCGTGTATGAGGTAACGGCATCGCTGTCCGATCCGGATGCCTTTGACAATACCAAGCGACTGTACCGTTTTCTGCGCGATTGCTACGGTAAATATACAATCACCGGGCAGTATTGCGACAAGGGAAAATTCGGCACGGAAATGACTTTGATTCACGATCAGACCGGAGAATATCCGGCGATGCTCGGTCTGGACATGATAGACTATACGCCTTCGCGTGTGGAGTACGGCGGCGGCACCGGAAAATCCGTGGATTATGCACTGGACTTTTACTGTAACAGCGGCGGGATTGTCACAATGTGCTGGCATTGGAATGCGCCTTCTGCTTATCTGATCAACAGCGGTGATCATCCGTGGTATTCCGGCTTTTATGCGGAACACTGCACACTCGATCTGGATGCCGTTGCAGACGGAACCGATGAAGCAGGAAAAGCAGCTCTGATCGCAGACATTGACGCGATTGCGGCGGCGATGGAACCGCTGAAAGAGGCGCAGGTACCGATTCTCTGGCGGCCGCTGCATGAAGCGGCAGGCGGCTGGTTCTGGTGGGGAGACTGCAAGGCGGAATCCTATCTCTGGCTGTGGAATCTGCTGTATGACAAGCTGGTCCATGAATACGGTATGCACAATCTGATCTGGGTCTGGAACGGACAGGATCCGGCATGGTATCCGGGCGATGAGACGGTGGACATCATCGGCATGGACATCTACGCACCGGCACACACCTACACCTCACAGAGCAGCACTTTCTCCGATCTGACGACATGGGCTGGGGAGAACAAGATCATCGCGCTCAGTGAAAACGGCGTCATGCCCGATCCGGAGCTGATGCAGCGCGACCGTGCAATCTGGTGCTGGTTTTGCACATGGAACGGCGATTTCATTCAGGAATATTACCGTGCAACGGAAAACTACACGGAATTCACGATGTGGGAAAAGGTGTATCAGAGCGAGGATACGCTTTCCCTCAGTGATTTGCCCTGCCTCTGGACGTATCCGATGGATTGACCGCATTGTTATATGATAAAAGCCGCATCTTCGTGTACATGTGTACAGGAGATGCGGCTTTTTGATGTTGTGATAATTCAGAGAAGCGGCGATGATTATTCCAATTCGCCAAGCAACTTATAAAGCAGACGATAGAGCAACAAGAATTCCTCCGGTGTCAGCTGCATGCATTTTCTGATTTGCTGCGGAATGCCTTCTGCTGCATCCATAAGCTCCTCTCCTGATTCCGTCACCGAAGCAATCAGAACGCGTTCATCCTCCGTGCTGCGGCGTCGTGTGATATAGCCTTTGCTTTCGAGACTTTTCAGCACCGGTGTCAGCGTGCCGGAATCGAGGTAGAGTTTCTGCCCCAGATCCTTCACACTAATGGATTTTTCTGCCCAGAGTACCATCATGGTCACATATTGGGTGTATGTCAGACCGATTTCATCGAGAAACGGACGGTAGCGTTTGATGATTTCTCTGGAACAGGCATACAGCGGAAAACAAAGTTGGTTTTCCAGCCGCAGCGTATCATGCATTGTCTTAGACATTTGTGTCACACTCCCTGCAAAAGCTTTTCGACAGTTTCCCGCTGTTCATACAGTACGCAGCCGCCGGTGTGGTATTCCGTCAGCAGATCGCCCTCACGCAGTGCAGTGAACAGCTTTGACTGCATGATTTCCGTGAGCGAGTGGATCTGTACATTCCGGTCGGAATACGGCGAGAACGGACAAGGCTCTGCGCCGCCGTTTGCATTGATATGGAAAAATCCTCTGCCTGCTGCGAGACATCCGCCGGATGCGCGTTCATCGCCGGGGAAAGAGAGAAATACCATATCCGTAACAGCTTCGCGCAGCTTGTTGACGGCATCGGTGATCATTTCACGCTGTGCATCGTCAGGCGCAAGGGCTTCCCCGTTCGGATCGACAGGTACATATTCGACATAGATCACAGCCTTGCAGCCGTGTTCGCGCAGCATCTGCACAAAGGCGTCGCTGACAGCTTCTTCTGCATTCTGCGATGTAACAGTGACAGAGGCTCCGAACAGCACACCTTTTTTCTGCATTTGCTCCATGCGCTTCATCAGTGTCTCATACATTCCGCTGCCCCTGCGTGCATCGGTTTTCTGTGCATCGCCCTCGATGCTCAGAACCGGGAAGAGATTGCGAGATTTGTCGAGCATTCCTCCGTATTTTTAATGTAATTCCGCTCAATTCGATTGGGCTTAATTGAATTATATCAAATTCAG